>JAILQQ010000060.1 GCA_024698885.1 Lachnospiraceae bacterium
CCCGTCATCTCGCTCAGGAAATTGCTGTAGATCAGCTTCGTTTCCGAAATGGAGTCCTTCACCTTGTCACAGGCATCCTCAAAGCTGTCAAGGGTCAGCATGGGAAGAGCCGGCTCCTCCTGCTGTTGATAGGTGACCTGCGTATTCACAGGCGTCTGAGGGGCAGCGGCCGGCTGCGGGGCCTGTGCGGGAGCGGCGCCTGTCTGCGCGGAAGCGCTGTTTCGGCCGGGCTGCTTGGTCGTTGCGGAGGTAGCACGGGAAGACGTGGTCGATTTCGCGGAAGGGTTCGTATTGATATTTCTCGTATTCATCGTCACCGTCGTATTCTTTCCCCCGCCCCGGTTATTCCTGTTGCCATTGCCGTTTGTGTTGTTGCCGTTACTGTTATTGTTGTTTGCCAGCATATCCGTTAACACTTCTTTCACCCTTTCCTGATTTTTTATTCATATCTTGTATCTCCTCAGAACCCTTTACCTTCCGAACAGATACCTTTATTCTTCGTCAGACTCGAGGACATCACCGTCCGATTTTGTGAACAATGCCCTGACAAATTCCTCCGGTGCAAAACGTTCGAGATCCTCCACCGTTTCGCCGACGCCGATATACTTGATCGGAATATGAAGCTCCCTTTCGATCGCCACCGCGATGCCGCCCTTTGCGGTGCCGTCAAGCTTCGTGATCACGGCGCCCGTCACATCACAGGCGCTTAAGAACTCCTTCGCCTGTACGATGGCGTTCTGGCCGGTCGTACCGTCTAAAACAAGGAGCGTCTCCACCAGTGCCTCCGGATTCTCTCTGGAAACCACCCGGCGGATCTTCTCAAGCTCCTGCATCAGGTTCTTCTTATTATGCAGCCTTCCGGCGGTATCGCAGAAAACGATATCCGTTCCCCTGGCCTTTGCGGCCTGCATCGCGTCATAGATCACAGAAGCCGGGTCCTGGCCCTCCGAACACTGGATAAAATCAGCGCCGGCCCTTTCCGCCCATACCTTTAACTGTTCGCCAGCCGCGGCCCGGAACGTATCCGCCGCCGCTACCATCACGCTTTTGCCCTGCCTGCGCATAAGGGTCGCAAGCTTCCCGATGGTCGTCGTTTTGCCGACCCCGTTGACGCCCACCATGAGCACCACGGATCTCTGCTCCTCAAAGCGGTAATCCTTCGGCAGTTCGGAAAGCATATCCGTCACGATCTCCATAAGCAGTGCCCGGCATGCTTCCGGTTCCTTGACATGCTTCTCAGACACCGCCTCCCTCAGCCTGTCGATCAGCTCCTCGGTCGCGCCGACGCCAAGGTCTGCGGAGATCAGCAGCTCCTCCATATCATCATAAAAATCCTCGGTAATATGGGAACCGGAAAACAGAGAATCCAGGCCGCTTGCGATGGAATCCCTTGTTTTCGTAAGTCCCGCGAACAATCGTTTGAATAAAGCCATTTCTAATCCTCTAACTCCTTATCGATCAACGATACCGAAACAAGCGCCGATACTCCCTTTTCCTGCATCGTGATACCGTAGAGCCTGTCAGCCTTCTCCATGGTGCCGCGCCTGTGCGTGATCACGATGAACTGGGTATGCTTCGTCAGCTTATGCAGATACCCGGCAAACCGCACCACGTTCGGCTCATCAAGCGCCGCCTCGATCTCATCAAGCAGACAGAACGGCGAGGGCTTCAGGTTCTGGATCGCAAACAACAGCGCAATGGCGGTCAGAGCCTTCTCGCCGCCCGATAGCATCATCATATTCTGCAGCTTTTTCCCGGGAGGCTGCGCGATGACCCGGATACCGGCCTCCAGGATATCCTCATTTTCGGAAAGCTCAACGGTCCCCTTTCCGCCGTCGAAGAGCTCCTTGAAGACCTTGTCAAACTCTTTGGCGATATCCGCGAATTTCTCCTCAAACTGCCGGCGCATTGCCGTATCCAGCTCCTCGATGATCGCTTCCAGATCCTTCTCCGCCTGGATCAGGTCATCGTGCTGCTTCTTCAGCCTTTCATACTCCGTCATGATCTCCTTATACTGCTCGATGGCGTTGACATTCACATCGCCAAGGGCTTTGATCTCATTCCGAAGGCTCGTGATCCCCCGTCTGATAGACGCAGCGTCGGTCAGCTTCTCGTCCCGGTACTCCTGCGCCCTGCTCAGCGTGATCTCATATTCCTGCCACATAAAGCTGATCTGTTTTTCTTCCTCTTCCTCCAGACGCTCCTTCTGCATGGTCAGGCGGTCCACCTCCTTGTCAAAGGAAGTGATCCTGCTCTGCAGCTCATCCCGCTGCTTTAAAAGCTCTTTCTGCCTGATCTTTAAGGCATCCCGTTCCTGCTGCGCCTTTTTGATCTCCTCTTCGCTGTCGTCCTTATGCTCATCGGAGGCTGCCAGGGTCTTCTCGATCTCCTCAATATCGTTTTCCCGTCTTTTGATCTCCTCCTGCTCCTGTGCGATCTTTTCTTCCAGTGCCGCAAGCTCTTCCGTCAGGCGCGCGATCTCCGCATCCGCCCTGAGAACGTCGGCGCCGGCATGCTCGTAATCACTGGTCACGCGGGACAAATGCCGGTCAAACTCAGAAGACTTTAAAATATGCCTGCTTTCCTCGTCCCGAAGGACCGAAAGCTTCTGGCCAAGCTCTGCCGTCAGCTGGTTCAGTTCCTTCTCCCGTTCCTCGGATTTAACGATCTGATCATGGATCCCTTCCTTGTTTTTGGCAATATCCGTCACCTGCCTGTCCAGATCATCACTCATCAGCCGGAGCTCGTCAAAGCTTGTCATAAACTCCTTCCGGCGGTCCTGTGCCGCCTCCATGTTAACAGTCGCCGTATTCTGTTTGATCGTCAGCTCCTGAAGCTCGTCCCGCATCTCCTCGATCCGGTTCCGCTCCTTCGTACGTTCCGCTTTGATATCCTCGATCGCCTGATTGGCGCGGTCCACCTTTTCCTTCGCGGCCGCAATGCTTTCCTTCAGACTTTCGATCTCGCGCTTTCTGCCCAAAAGGTTCGTGCTGTTCTTCTGGAAGGCGCCGCCGGCGACAGCGCCGCCCGGCGTAAAGTATTCCCCCTCGAGCGTAACGACTCTCAGAAGCTCATTATACTTTCTCTCCATGTTACGGGCATTATCGTAGGTATCCACGATCAGGATCTCGCCCAAAAGCTGGCTGATCACCTCATCATAGCGTCTGTCAGCCTGCACAAGCTCCGAGGCGATCCCCAAAAACCCTTTCTCGTCCCGTACCTCCGGGCGCTTGTATTCTCCCCGGCCGCGGACGCTTGTCAGGGGCATGAACGTCGCCCGGCCGTATTTGTTCTCCTTTAAAAACCGGATCATCGATTTCGCCGTGCGGTCGTCCTCGGTGATGATATTCTGAATATTGCCGCCGAGCGCGACCTCTATGGCCGTTTCATATTCCTTCTCCACCTTCAGGATATCCGCCACGACGCCGATGATGCGGTTATTTCCTTTATCCTTTTGCTCCATCACGCGCCGGATGCTGTTGTTATAGCCCTCGTAGCGCTCGCTGATGCCCTTCAGGGAATCTAACTTCGAACTCTGTCTGTGATAATGAAGCTGCGCTTCCTGCAGTTCATTATCCGTTTCCTCCAGCTTATGCTTAAAGGACACGAGTCCCTTCTCGCGTTCGGAAAGCTCGCGTTCCTTCTCGGCGATCTCCCGCTTCAGCGCTTCCTGCTCTTCCTCCATTAAGGCCATCGTCTTGATATGCTCAGCCTCCTCGGATTTTGTCCGGATCAGCTGCGACTGGACATCGGCCCGCCGCAGCTTCATCTGCTCGAGCATGGTATCAAAGCGCCCGATATCCTCCTTGACAAGCGCCCGGTTCTTCACAAGGTTCATGACCTCTGCGTTGTTTGCGGAAATACTGTTATTCAGCTCTTCGATCTGCTTCTGGATGGCGGAAAGCTCTGCCTTGCGGCCCGCGTCCTCTTCCTTCAGCTTTAAGAGCTCCTGCTGTAAGGTGCCGCTCTTCTCTGTCAGCCGCTTCTTTTCGCCCTCCTGCAGCTCCCTGCGGCCAAGCAGCGTATCCTTTTGATTCTGATGCTCCTCGATACTCTTTTGCGCGGAATGGATCCGCTCATGGGAAAGCTTGATCTCGCCCTCCAACTTTTCCTTCAGGCGTCCGCTTTCGGAAAGCGCCTTCAGCTTCTGCTCGATGGCCGTTTCCAGTTCCTGCAGCGTCTGGTTTAACGTATCAAACTCCTGGCGGCTCTTCTCATCACTGTCCTTTGCCTCGGAAAGCGCCTGTGCCGCCGTCTCAAGCTTCTCCCCGTATTCATTCAGCTGTTTCTTTGTCCGCTCCGTATCCAGTAAAAAGATGTTGATATCCAGATGCTTCAGCTGTTCCTTTTTCTCCAGATACTGCCTGGCGATATCCGACTGTTCCTTCAGCGGTCCCACCTGGTTCTCAAGCACCGATATGATATCGGAGACCCGTAACAGATTCGCGTGCTCTGTCTCAAGCTTTTTGATGGAAAGAGCCTTGCGTCTCTTAAACTTCACGATCCCCGCCGCTTCGTCAAAGAGTTCTCTTCGTTCCTCCGGCTTGCCGCTTAGGATCTTATCGATCTGGCCCTGCCCGATGATCGAATAGCCCTCCTTACCGATACCGGTATCGTAGAACATTTCGTTGATCTCCTTCAGGCGGCAGGGGATCCCGTTGATCAGATACTCGCTTTCCCCCGAACGGTAAACGCGACGGGAAACGGTGATCTCCTCATAATCCTTCGAGAGAACATGATCCGCGTTATCAAGCGTGATGGATACATATGCAAAGCCCATGGGCTTTCTGAGCTCCGTGCCGGAAAAGATGACATCCTGCATGCTGCTGCCCCGAAGCTGCTTCGCGCTCTGCTGCCCGAGCACCCAGCGCATCGCGTCCGCCACGTTGCTTTTGCCGGAGCCGTTTGGTCCCACGATCCCTGTGATCCCGTTATGAAATTCAAAGTTGATCTTATTGGCGAATGACTTAAAGCCATGCACCTCAATACTTTTCAGATACATTAAAGTTCCTTCAGGCTTTGTAAAGCGGCGTAGGCCGCTTCCTGCTCGGCATGTTTCTTGGATCTCCCTTTTCCCCGGGCAGCCTCTTTCTCATCCAGATAAACGGCCGCAAGATACTCTCTGTCATGCGCCGGCCCGCTTTCCGAAAGAAGCTCATAATGAAGCACGATCCCGCGTTCCTGCGCGTATTCCTGCAGATTGGTCTTGGAATCCGTAAATTCTATCTTATTATACATATCCTGCAAAACATACCGGTCGATAAAGCCGGCCGCCGCCTCGAGGCCGCCGTCCAGATACAGCGCGCCGATCACGGCCTCAAAAACATCGGAAATGATCGAATCCCGGCTTCTGCCGCCCGTCATGTCCTCTCCCCGGCCAAGCAGGATGTAGCGCTCAAGCTCAAGGCCCCTGGCACAAAAGCTGAGCGTCGGCTCACAGACTAAGGAAGCCCGCAGCTTTGTCATTTCACCCTCTCTCGCTTCCGGCATCGTCTGATATAATCTGTCGCTCACCGTAAGCTCAAGCACCGCGTCTCCCAGAAATTCAAGGCGCTCGTAATCGATCCGCCCTGAGCCCCTTGCTTCATTGGCGAAAGAACTGTGGGTCAGCGCCTGTTCCAGATAATCCGGGCATTTAAAGGTATATCCGATTCTTTCCTGCAGCATAAGCGCCGCATTTTCCAGATTCATCTGCTTTTCCTTCGTCTGCTTAACTGATGGCGTTCCTGATCTGCTCCGCGGCATCCCCCACCGTGACTATTTTTTCCGCGTCGTCAGTCGAGATCTCGATGTCAAATTCCTCTTCAATCCCCATAATGATCTGAAAAATATCCAGGGAATCCGCACCCAGATCATCCACGAACCTGGTCTCCGGCTGCACCTCATCGATATCCACGTTAAGTACCTCAGCAATGATCTTCTGGATTTTCTCAAATTCCATAGAAAAGCACCTCCTCCGTCTTCTATATCCTGCTTTTAAAAATCCACCGGTACGAGACCGTTTATATTCTCATTGATCTTTTCATTGATCTGCTGTTTCTCAAACTGCACGCACTGCTTCACGGCGATCACGAACTCCTTCTCCTTCGCGCTGCCATGGGCCTTGACCACGAGTCCGTTTAAACCAAGAAGCGGCGCCCCGCCGTACTCGGAGGCGTTAAATTTTTTCAGGGCTCCCTTCAGGGCCGGTTTGATCAGAAGACCGCCAAGCTTTGCCCGCACCGAAGTCATCAGGCTTTTTTTCAGCACACTCGTTAACATCGTGCCGGCTCCCTCATAAAGCTTAAGGATCACGTTGCCGACAAACGCCTCGCAGACGACCACATCCGCCTTGCCGTAGGGGATATCCCTCGCCTCAATACTGCCGACGAAACGGATATCCGGGCAGTTCTTTAAAATAGGAAAGGTTTCGCGCACCAGCATATTGCCCTTTTCTTCCTCGACGCCGATATTAACGATCGCGACCTTCGGTGCCTGAACCCCGTGCACATATTCCATATAGATCGATCCCATCTTCGCAAACTGCACTAAATGCGACGGTCTCGCATCCACATTGGCCCCGCAGTCTATCAGGCAGCTGACGCCCGCCTGTGTGGGAATAAGCGGCGCAAGCGGCGGCCTCTCCACCCCCTTGAGCCTGCCGACGATGACCTGTCCGCCTACGAGGATAGCGCCGGAGCTTCCCGCGGACAGGAACGCATCGGCATCACTGTGCTTTACCATATAGAGGCCTTTGACCAGAGAGGATTCCTTTTTTTTGCGGATCGCCATGACCGGCGGTTCTCCGGTCTCGATCACCTCTTCGGCGTTCACGATCTCGATCCGGCTGCTGTCAGAGCTGTTCTCCGAGGGATTCCGAAACGCGGCGGACAGTTCCTTCTCAATCAGCTCCTGTCTGCCGATCAGTATGATCTTTGCATCCGGCTCCTCCCTGACCGCCTGAAGAGCCGCCCTGACCGGCACGGCCGGTGCCAGGTCACCTCCCATCGCGTCTACTACGACTCTGACCATTCCGTTTCCTTTCTGCGCTGATTCGCCTTATATACTATACAGGACATTTCCGCAAAAATCAAATGAATACAAAAAACTGCCACGAATCCGCGGCAGTTCCTGCAATCCTGAAAGATACCGACCGCGCCGACCTGCCTGCAGATCGTGCGCTCAGGCATGAAGTTGTTCATGCCGATTAATCCTGAGGAATGATCTCTTTTTTATTATATGAGCCACATGCCTTGCAGACGCGGTGAGGAACCATCAGTTCGCCGCATTTGCTGCACTTAACAAGCGTCGGAGCGCTCATTTTCCAGTTCGCTCTTCTCTGATCTCTCCTGCCCTTTGAGGATTTATTCTTAGGACATATAGACATACCGTCACCTCCCTTATATGATCGTAAACCAGTTTAACATTTTGGTATTATGCACGAATCAATACACGAAACCGCACTCATGAGATTATATGCCATAAGGTACGGCTTTGTCAACAAAAAGTTGCAGACAGATCATCTCCACTCTCCGCCCTGCAGAACGCCCTGGTAGCTGCCCTGCTTCGCGGTGATCTTAAATCTTAAGGTCTTCATGCCGGCATAGTCGCCAAGGCCTCTGAGCGTCACCTTCGCGGTGCCCTTTTTGATATTGCCGGAATAAGAGGCCACTTCAAAATCCTTTCCGGGAACAAGCGCCGTGCCGTTCACGTAAAGGATATTCTTAAAGCTCTCTAACGGCAGCGTGACCTTCTTTCCGGTATACTGCTGCGCGGGCAGCTTTCCGCTTACCTTGGCCTTCCCGAGGCTTACGTTACTCTTATAATACCGGAAGGAAACCGTTTTCGTACTGGTATAGTTCTTAAGGCCTGTGACAGTCACCGAGGAGACGCCGTTCTCATCCGGCGCCTGCGGCGCGCTCACCGAATAATCCCTCGCCTGCAGCTTATTCCCTTCGGTGTCATAGACCGTTACCGCAGGCTTCTTATTGCCCTTCTTGCTCTTCCCCGTATCGGCGGCAACCACGGTCAGACCGTTTATATCCTGCTTTACGATCGTAAAGTCAAGCTTTACGGAGGAAGAATACTTCCCGGTCCCCTTTAGCGTGATGCGTCCGGTGCCGGCGGCCTTATTGTTTGAGTATCTGATCGTATAGTCCTTCCCCTTTTCAAGCACCGTATCCCCGTCCTTTACCGTTACCGCGGGCTTTACCCCCGAGGCAACATAGGGCATGCTCTTATTGTAGACATAGCTGAAGCCGTTCCCTAAGGACAGCGCCCGGCCCTTCTTGATCTGAAAGGTTCCCGTTATGCTCCCCACATAACCGCCCTCGTTTTCCTCGACCGCGGTAAGCACCACCGTCGCCGTGCCGGGATTGACATTATGTAAGACCTCCGAGATCTCATAGTCCTTCCCGTAGGTCAGCGTCTTTCCGTTTAACTTGACCTTGATCCCCGTGGAAGCCGGTACGATCTCCTTTCCGGTATAGGTAAAGGTCTTCGGGCTGATCGTGACCTTCGCCTTTGAAAGCATCACCTTCTTATCCGCGGTCACCGTAATCGTCGCGGTCATGGAGCCCGTAAAGTTCTGCGTATCCTTCGGCGTGATCGTTGCCGTATAGGTTCCCGCGTCCTTGACCGTCGCCGGCGCGTAGCTTACGGAGAAGAGTCCTGCGTCTAACTTCTTCCCGCTTGCGGCAAAACGGATCGCAGGCACCGGGGTCTGGGCCTTTTTCGTTTTCGCAACCCCGAGGTCTGCCGCGACCACGTCGGTCCCGAGCACAGCCGGCGTTATCGTAAAGGGCAGCTCTTCCGAAGCCGTAGAAGCATAATTTCCCTTAAAGCTCACCGTCACCGTGGCCGTTCCGCAGTTCTTATTCCCGCTGTAGACTACCGTATAATCCTTATCAGGTACGAGCTTCTTCGTCCCGTCATAAACATGGGGCTCCGGCTTTATGGCGGATCCCGTATAGGTATAGGACCCCTGGATCCCGCTGACCCAGAGCTTCGTTTCCACCTTTACTTCGCCGGTCTCCTCGTTGACAACGGTCTTTTCGACCTCTTCCCCGCCGACCGTGACCGTTGTCTCCTGCGTTTTATTCCCGTTTTCGTCCTTGCCGTCCTTCGTTTCCTCTTTGACGACGGCCTTGCCGTCTCCGGTCTCCGTATCCTTCAGGAGGTCGCCGTAATCTTCGCCCCCCTGCAGTCTCGGAACCGCCTGGGTATAGCTCTTATGGCAGCGGCTGCAGGTATAGGTCATGACGCCGTCCGAAAGCTTCGTCGGCTCCTTCGTGACCTTGCTCTCATAGCTGTGGCTGTCATTTGTCGGGATCGTCTCCCCGCTCTTTACGAGCTTTCCGCAGAGGCTGCAGTAGGTATCTCCGGTGTAGCCCGTCTCGGTGCAGTTGGCAGCCTTTGCGTTCTTTGTTACCGTACTGCCGTGGGTACAGGGGGCCCTGGTGATACCGACTGAAACCGTCTCCGTCACATAGTTCCCCTTATCGGCGCCCCTATATACGGCGTTTGCGTATACCGTCTGCTCCCATACGAGCGCTTTCTCCCGGTCGAGCTCGTTCCAGGTCCAGCCCGAGGGCAGGGAGACCGCGCTCACCTTCGCCACGTTCTCTCCCACCGAA
>JAILQQ010000096.1 GCA_024698885.1 Lachnospiraceae bacterium
TAGATGACATGATGTCTTCACAGGTGGCGGATGAGATACTAGACAGCGAAGCGGTGCTGATCCGTCTTCAGAATATCAGGCTGCGCTGCCGCATGCTTAAGGGGCGCATGCACGATATCCTGGAAATGGCATGGTTCGAGAGAGGACAGGTAAGACTGAATGAAGGGACCTATAACGTCTATTCCATTTTGGACGGTATTGACGGCGTGGTCTCCTCTCAGGCGGATCAGAAGAAGCAGAGGCTCCTCATGCGAAGCACGCAGGTGCAGCATGCGCAGGTGACCTGCGACAAGCTCCGTCTGAGCCAGGCACTTCTTAATGTGGTGCAGAACGCGGTAAAATTCACCCAGAAGGACGGGGAGATCCGGGTGACACTGACGGAACTTAAACAGGAACGAAAGGGCTATGGCGTCTATGAGTTTCGGGTGAAGGATAACGGGATCGGCATGGAGGCGGGATTTTTGGAAAGGCTCTATGAACCCTTCCAGACAGGCGGGAACTCACCGGAATGCGGCGCCGGCCTCGGTCTTTCCATTACGAAAAGCATTGTGGATCTGATGGGCGGGACGATCGAAGTGGAAACGACGCTGCAGCGGGGGACGGAATTTTCTCTCCGGTTTTCGTTCAAATTGCCGGATCAGGCGGCAGATCCAAAGGAAGAGGCGAAGCGTAAACGGGAGGCCGCCGCAAATCCAAGCTTTGCCGGGCAGCGGATCCTTGCGGTGGAGAACCCTAAGTTTAATGCCGTGCCGATCGCGGATATCCTGAGAGACTATAAGCTTTCGGTAACGAGTGCGCAAAACGGGGCGGAGGCCTTAGAGAAGTTAGCGGCTTCCGCGGGGCAGCCCTATCAGATGGTATTTATGGATGTGAGACTCCCGGAGACAGACGGTTATGAAACGGCAAAAAAGATCCGGACTCTTACGAATCCGGATCTCGCAGGCGTTCCCGTTATCATGATGACCTTTGATACGATGGAGGACAACAGGCAGAGCGCCTTTGAAGCCCGCGTCAACGGCCATCTGTCAAAGCCTGTTGACAGAGAACTGCTGATTGAAATTCTGAACAGCTTTCTGGAACAGAATTAATGCTGTTTCTTTTTACAGATCATAATAAAGGGCGAATTCCTTCGGATGCGGTAAGCGCATGACGGCTTCCGCGTCCCTGCGGCGGCGGGCGATATGAAGCTTTAACAGACGCTCCGGGAAGACGCCGTTCTTTACCAGATAGTCGTGGTCGGCTTCCAGGGCGTCAAGAGCCTCGGAAAGACTGGCCGGCAGGCCCGTCAGTTTCTTTTTTTCGTCCTCGGGCAGATCAAATAAGTTACAATCATACGGCCCCCATCCTTTGGCATGGGGGTCGATCTTTTTCTCGATCCCGTCAAGTCCCGCCATTAAGATCGCGGACAGCGCAAAATACGGATTACAGGTCGCGTCGGGGTTTCTGAGCTCGAATCGTTTGGCCTGCGGCGCCTTGGCATAGGCCGGGATCCTGACGACCGCACTGCGGTTTGCCATGGCGTAGCCGATGGTCACCGGCGCCTCGTAGCCCGGGACCAGACGTTTATAGGAATTGGTAGAGGGGTTCGTGATCGCGCACAGCGACGCCGCATGGGTCAAAAGGCCGCCGATAAAGTAGAAAGCAGTCTCGCTCAGGCCGCCGTAGCCCTTTTCATCATAAAAGACTGGCTCGCCGTTCTTGCGAAGCAGCATATGCACATGCAGTCCGTTTCCGGCCTCTCCGGCAATGGGCTTTGGCATGAGTGTCGCCGTCCGGCCTTCCCTTGCCGCTTCGTTTTTGATGATATACTTGATATCCATGGTATGATCTGCCATCGTGAGCATATCCCCAAGCTCCACCTCGATCTCCATCTGGCCGCAGGCGCCTACCTCATGATGATGGTATTTTACGTTGACGCCGAAATCCTCCATGGCAAGGCACATCCTGGCCCGCAGGTCGTTATTGATATCCATGGGCAGACTGATATGGTAGCCTCTGCCGTTTTCGATCAGATAGCCGTTGTTGTTGTCCGGATTAAAGGAGGACCATTCCGCCTGCCTGGCGTTTATGGAAAAGCCGCTGCTTTCCGGCGCGTTGGCATAGGCGATATGATCGAAAACATAGAACTCATATTCGGGGCCCACTAACATCTCGTCCGCGACGCCCTGTTCCTTCATGAATTCAAGCGCCCTTTTAGCGATATTGCGGGGATACTGGTTAAAGGGGCGGTTATGCGGATGCTCGATCACCATGACGTCGCCGATCATCGAAAGGGTCGGCACTTCCGCGTAAGGGTCGATGATCGCGGACTCAAGCACCGGAACAAAGACCATGTCGCTGTTCTCCACAGCCGCGTAGCCGTAATTGGAGCCGTCAAAGCCGATCCCGTGTACCATCGTATCCTCCGTCAGACGTTTGACGGGTATCCCGAGGTGCCGCCATCTGCCGTCGATATCCGTCAGCTTGAAATCGATCATTTTGATCTGATGCTTTTCACAAAGCTTCAGTATTTCCTCTAAGTTCTTTGCCATTTGTTTTTTTCCTCCGTTATATAAAAATTGCTGTCATTTTTCATTATAAGTTTGGCAGGTTTAAAGTGCAATGAAAAGAACAATAGCCGTTAGGAAGATTATTTCGTGCAAAGCAGAGAAAACTGCGATATAATATATGGGAAGCGGACGGATGAATGGAAATGATCCGTACAATCTGCAAGCAAACTGGTGCGGTAAGGAGAGCGTAAATGCTGACCCAGGAAACGATCGGGGCTCTGAAGCCCTTTGAAAAAAAACTGTATCTGGCGAGTCCGACGATGCACGGGGAGGAGCTTTCCTATGTGCAGGAAGCCTATGATACGAACTGGCTTTCGACAGTCGGAAAAAATATCGATGAATCGGAGCGGATGATCGCGGCATTGATCGGTTGCTCTCATGCGGTGGGACTTTCCTGCGGCACGGCGGCGCTCCATATGGCGGTAAAGCTGGCGGGAGAGCGGCTTTACGGGATGCCGAGACCAAATCAGGGAACCCTGCGGGGGAAGAAGGTCTTCTGCTCGGACGTTACGTTTGACGCCAGCGTGAATCCGGTGGCCTACGAGGACGGGGAAGCGGTCTTTATCGATACCGAAACGGATACCTGGAATATGGATCCGGCGGCTTTGAAGGAAGCCTTCCGGATCTATCCCGAGGTTAAGATAGTCGTGATGGCGCATCTTTACGGAACCCCGGGAAAGGTTGACGAGATCCGGGCAATCTGCAGGGAGCACGGGGCTTTGCTCATAGAGGACGCGGCGGAATCTCTGGGCGCGACCTATCAGGGGAAGCAGACCGGGCAGTTTGGCGACTATAACGCGATCTCCTTTAACGGCAATAAGATCATTACCGGCAGCAGCGGCGGCATGTTCTTAACGAATAACGGCGAGGACGCGGAAAAGGTACGTAAATGGTCCACCCAGGCCAGAGAGAACGCACCCTGGTATGAGCATGAGGAGATCGGCTATAATTACCGGATGTCAAACGTCATTGCAGGGATCATCCGGGGGCAGATCCCGCATCTTTCGGAGCATATCGAAAGGAAAAAAGAGATCTATGAGCGCTACCGCGAGGGGTTTTCCAATCTGCCGGTTTCCATGAATCCCTATGATGAAAAGAAGAGTGAGCCGAATTTCTGGCTGAGCTGTCTGCTGATCGATCAAGAAGCGATGTGCAGGACGGTACGCGGTGAGAGAGAAGCGCTTTTCCTTCCGGAGACGGGGAAGAGCTGTCCGACGGAGATCCTTGATGCGATCCGCCTTCTGAACGCGGAGGGACGGCCTGTCTGGAAGCCGATGCATCTGCAGCCGATCTACCGGAACAATGCTTTTATCACCGCAAAGGGAAACGGCAGGGCAAGGAGCAACGCTTATATCGCAGGCGGAGAGATCCCGGATGTCGGCGCCGATCTGTTTCACAGGGGATTGTGCCTGCCGTCCGACAATAAAATGAAACCGGAAGAGCAGGACCGGATCATTGAAGTTGTAAAAGCGTGTTTTATGTAAACCAAAAAAGGAATTGATCCGGTCCTAAGATGCGGACCAGATCGGAATGAGCTGAAGCTCATTCCTAAGCGCACGATCTGCAGAGCAGATCGGCGCAGATCAGGAGACAGGGAAAATGGAGAACTATATTACGAAAGGAACCTGCTCCCGGGCGATTTCCTTTGAAGTCGAGGGAGATACGGTAAAGGAAGTCAGATTTGATGGAGGCTGCCACGGCAATACACAGGGGATCGCAAAGCTTGTGCAGGGGATGAAGGTGGATGATGTCATAAATAAGCTGCAGGGGATCAATTGCGGCGGACGGGGAACCTCCTGCCCGGACCAGCTGGCCAAGGCCCTGATCCGGCATAAGGAATCAGCTTTATAAAGGACATAGAGCATAGAGAAAGAGGAAATGATTCGGTCTGCGGGCAGACCGAATCGGCATGAACGGATTCATGCCTAAGCGCACAATCTGCGAGCAGATTGGCGCGGAGGGAACAGTATGGAATTTGAACTTTGGTTATTTGCGGTAAAAAATCTGGCCCAGACCTATGAGATGTCTCAGGTGATCTTCGCCCAGCTGCCGGAGGCCGAGAAAAAGGCGCTCCGGGCCGAATATGAAAAAACCGTTTCCGGCGGAGAAAAGAAGGAGGATAAGACGCTCAAGAAACTGGAGGGGCTGATCTATGATCTGCATAACTCCATGAACGTGGCCGAGCGTTTTGTCGAGCGCCATCATCCCCGGTATATGGAAAAGTATTTCGAGATCGAGGAGGGGAACGTTGAGCAGGAATTTGCCCTGAGGATGTTTACGGAGCTTAAGCTGATGACGATGAAGGTCATGATGGCCGTCACCTATCTTTCGCGTCCCGTGACGGATGAAGGCGAGCTTTCCCTGAACGCGGAAGGGAAGTTCATTCTGGGCAGCCATGAGATCGTGCCCGGTATGCTGCTTGAATTCTTCTATCACGGCCGCTGGGAGTTCGGCAAGGTGCACCGCGCGCCCGACGCTCCCTACGATTATTACCTGACCGGGCTGCACAACGAAGAGTTTCACATCAACCTGAACGGCCTGAAGGTCAGGGTCCGCGGGTAAAGTGCGCAAAAAAAACCAAAATACGGTT
This sequence comes from Lachnospiraceae bacterium, assembly GCA_024698885.1. GTDB lineage: Bacteria > Bacillota > Clostridia > Lachnospirales > Lachnospiraceae > UBA2868. The sequence goes on from JAILQQ010000096.1 coordinate 5,140, forward strand.
GTATTTTGGGTGAATATGTGATAAACTACAGACGTTAGTTGGATTCTCTTCAAAGATTTGGAAATATTGGAGGAAGTGCTTAATCCGGGAACTGCTCTATAGAGGCATCTGTAGAGCAGTTCGTCGTTTCCGCGCCGATTTGCTTTGCAAATCGTGCGCTTAGGAATGAGCTTCAGCTCATTCCGATCCGGTCCGCTTCTCAGGACCGGATCAATTCCTTATCCGCGCCGATCTGCGAAGCAGATCGTGCGCTTAGGCATGAACTTCAGTTCATGCCGATCCGGTCCGTTTCTCAGGACCGGATCAATTCCTTATCCGCGCCGCAATCCTATAATTCCACCCGTTCAAAATCAGAAGCCGGATGTTTGCAGATCGGGCAGACAAAGTCAGCCGGCAGTTCTTCTCCTTCATATTCATAACCGCATATTTTGCAGCGCCAGACGACCTTGCCGGTCTTTTCTTCCGTTTTCGGAGCGGGCTTTGGCTTGATGTTGGACTGGTAATAGGTATAGGTCGCAGAGGGCGTATCGCTTAAAACCTCCATATCCGTAACATCCGCGATAAACAGCGTATGCGTGCCGAGATCCACGGTCTGGATCACCTTGCCGGAAATAAAGGCATTGGTTCCCTTCGTGATGATCCTGGTGCCGTTTGCCGCCTCTTTATAGTCGGTAAATCCGTCGAATTTATCCACGTCCCGGCCGGACTGAAAGCCGAAATGCTTAAACAGTTCGAAATCAGCGGCTTCACTGATGACCGAGATCGTAAAGATGCCGGTCTTCTTTACCTGATCGTGGGTATAATTGGATTTATTGACCGCAAAGGAAATGCGGTTGGGCTCACTCGTGACCTGAATGGCCGTATTCGTAATGCAGCCGTTATGCTTTTCATCCTTCGCCGTCAGGACGAAAAGACCATAGGAGAGCTTGAACATTGTTTTTGCATCCATAAGAGACCTCCTTTTTCAAATATATTCCATATACAGGATGTTCCGTCACGAGATCATCATATCATGAAAGGAGGCGTTTGAAAACATATAGTGAACGACAAAAAAGAGTTGTCGTTCACTATAATGCCTCCGGCGGATGCGCACGATTTTTGCAAGGAAATATGCCGCTTAGGCGGCCAAAAATCGGCGCAGCAAACGCCAAAGAAAAAGAACTTTGTCGTTTGCAATAAATACTTTATATTGATAAATCCGTTATGAAATGGTACGATTTTTATATATTTTCATATATTTATTAGCTGAAGGGAGAGAAAGAAGTCACATGGGAGAGTACAATAAGAGGATCCGGCCGGACGAAAGGCCTGTTTTTCCGAAAAGAGCCATTATCACGGGCGGTATGCCTTACGGGAATAAAGAACTGCATTTTGGCCATATCGGCGGCATGTATGTACATGCGGATGTTTTTGCCCGTTTTCTCAGGGACCGGATCGGGAAGGAGAACGTGGTCTTCGTTTCCGGAACGGACTGCTACGGCTCACCGGCGCTTGAGAGCTATCGGAAGCTTAAGGAGACGGGGTATGACAAGCCGATCCGGGAGTATGTCCGCGGAAACCATGAAAAACAGAAGAAAACGTTACGGGACTATCAGATCAGCCTCGACTTTTTCGGCGCCTCGGGCCTGGATGAATCGGCTGAGATGCATGACCTTGTTTCCGAGGAGGTATTCAACGACCTCTATGAGAAGGGATATCTGGAGAAGCTTTCCACGCCGCAGTTTTACGATGATGAATTTGGCGTCTTTTTAAACGGCAGACAGGTTGAGGGAAAATGCCCGATCGAAGGCTGCCAGTCGGAAAAGGCCTACGCCGATGAATGCTCCCTCGGGCATCAGTTTATGCCGAATGAGCTGATCAATCCTGTCAGTGTGCTTTCCGGGAAAAAACCCTCGTTTCGGAATGTTACGAACTGGTATTACCGGCTCGAGGACGATATCGACTTTATGAAGGAATATATCGATGATCTGAGACGGAATTCCAATACACGGAAATTTCAGCTGACCGTGATCGACGATTTTCTGAATAAACCTCTGATCCATATTCCCAAAAAGTTTCTGGAGGGAAAGGATACGGAAGCGATCCTTGCGCGTTTTCCGGCTCATGAGACGACGGATGAGGAGAAGCGCAAATCGATCATGGTGACCTTTTCATCCCTTGACGACAGAGATCAGGCCAGAAGGATCCTCGAGGAGGAAGGGGTCCATTATACCGCCGGAAAGACCCTCGTGCCTTTCCGTCTGACGGGCAATGTGGAGTGGGGCGTTCCGGTTCCCGAGAAGGAGGATACGAAGGATCTGACCTTCTGGGTCTGGCCGGAATCCTTATGGGCACCGATCTCCTTTACGAGAGCGTATTTTAAGCAGAAGGGACTGCCGGAGGATGAGTGGAAGCGCTGGTGGAACGATGATGAGGCGCAGGTCTATCAGTTTATCGGTGAGGACAATATTTATTTCTACGCGATCGCGCAGACGGGACTGTTCCATGCGCTCGGAAACCTGCACCAGAGCCATGTGATCGCTAACCGCCATATCCTGTTCATGGACAGCAAGGCAAGCAGCAGCTCGGATATCAAGCCGCCCATGGCGGATGATCTGCTTAAGTACTATTCCTCCGATCAGCTCAGGATGCATTTTATCAGTCTGGGCCTCAATAATAAGAGTACCGGCTTTAAGCCGCAGGTGTATCTGCCCGAGGGCGAGCGGGAGGGCGCCGATATCGTACTAAAGGAAGGAAACCTTTTGACGAATGTATATAACCGTCTGATCCGTTCCTGCTTTTATACGACGCAGAACGAATTTGACGGAAAGCTTCCTGAGGGAGAGGTTTCCAAGGAGACGCTTGCCTTTGCGGAAGAAAAGGTGCTTGCCTATGAGCGGTTTATGTACAATCAGGAATTTCACAGGATCTCCTATGTGCTGGACGAATATATCCGCGAGACCAACAAAAACTGGGCCGCAAAAAGCAGGGAAGCCGACCGGCTGAAGGACAAGGAGCTCTGGCGGAGTCTTCTGACGGATACCTTCTATGCCTGCAAGGTCATGGCGGTGTTACTGCATCCTCTGGCGCCGGAGGGCTGTGAGATGTTCCGGGAATATATGAATATCGATGAAAGGCTGTTTTCCTGGGATTATATCCTGGAGCCGCTCAGTGCGTATATTCCCGATTTTTCAACCCATACGCTGAAGTATCTGGAGCCCCGGGTCGACTTCTTCAAAAAGCCTGCCTGGCAGTATGAGACAGCGGAGTAAGAGAAAGTGCGCGATTTACTTTGACAGTTCACCGGCAGATCGGCGCAGAGAGGGATAAAGGATGGAGATATTTCAGGGAATTCCGGTATTTGGGGGAATAGCGGAAGGCGATATCCTGTTTTTGGCGAAGGATAAACGAAACGTGGCCTGCGTGCGCGTCAGCAATATCGACAAGGAAGTGGAGCGATACGAAGCCGCCTGTCTTGCGATCACGCGCCGCCTGGAGGAGCTGTATCGGAAGGCGCTTTCGGAGATCGGAGAAAGCAAGGCCAAAATACTGGATATCTACAAGCTGATCGTCATGGACAGTGAGCTTAACGAGAGCGTGAAAACGATGATCCGCGAGAAACGGGTCAACGCGGAATATGCGGTATCCTGCGCCACCGATGAGCTTTGCCAGCATCTGTTAAGCTTCGGTGACGACTATCTGCGGGTCAGGACCGCGGATATCAGGGATATTGCCGGAAAGATCATCGACGAACTGAACGGCACGGCCAGGGAACGCAGCGCCGCTCTGACGGAGCCGATGGTCATCATGGCCGATGAGCTGAAGCCCAGCGAGACCATCCAGATGGATAAGAGCCGGATCATCGCGATCGTGACCAGGAAGGGTTCTACACTCTCGCATACCGCGATCCTGGCAAAGACCATGAATATTCCGGCGGTCTTCGGCGTCAATATCAGAAAAGGGTGGAACGGGCGTCATGTGATCGTCGACGGCTACACCGGGCTTGTTTACGTCGACCCGGACGATAAAACGGTACGGCTCTATCATGAAAAGCGTTCGGAGGCCGAGGATATCCGCAGGCATTATTCCCTGTTAAAGACGAAGGACGATGTAACGAAAAGCGGCCGGCAGGTCCATATCTACGCCAATATCAGCGATCCCGACGATGTGGACGCGGTGCTTGAGAACAACGCGGCCGGCATCGGGCTCTTCCGCAGTGAGTTTCTGTTCTTAAAATCCCAGAACTACCCCGGTGAGGAAGAACAGTTTGCGGTATATAAGAGCGTGGTGGAGCGAATGAATAACAGAGAGGTGGTGATCCGCACCTGCGATGTGGGCGGCGATAAGCTGCCGGGCTATCTGCATGTGCCGGAGGAGACCAATCCGGCCATGGGCTACCGCGGCATCCGTTTAAGCCTTGACCGGCCGGAGATGTTTATGACGCAGCTGCGGGCGATCTACCGGGCGAGCGCCTACGGAACGCTTTCCGTGCTGTATCCGTTAGTCATTTCCGTGGAGGAGGTTTTGCAGATCAAGAAGATCGTGGATGATGTGAAGGCAGAGCTGACCCGGGAGAAGCAGCCCTTCGGCCTTGTGAAGCAGGGCGTTATGATCGAGACGCCTGCCGCGGCGGTGATTTCCGATCTCATTGCCCAGGAAGCGGATTTCCTGAGTATCGGAACGAATGACCTCACCCAGTATACGTTAGCGGTAGACAGACAGAATGAACGGATCGACAAGTACTACGACGTGGACCATCCGGCGATATTGCGGCTGATAAAGATGATCGTGGATAACGGCCACCGTTACGGGAAAAAGGTGGGGATCTGCGGAGAGCTGGCGGCGGATCTGTCTCTGACCGAGGAATTCATCCGGATGGGCGTTGACGCGCTTTCCGTTTCGGCCCCGTATATCCTGCCGCTCAGGGAGCTGATCGTCAACAGCAACCTGTAGCCACGGCAAACGACAAAACGGAAAAACTGACGTTTGTTATAAAAAGAGCTCTGTAATAAAGACCACGAGACAGGAAAGGACGGAGACCTGCAAAAGAGGGAGCCCTGCCCAGGCGGCTATGATCCCCGCGGCAAAGGCCAGCGCGCCGGAAACGGGGGAGTTCGTAGCGGAGACAATGGCCGGGAAGGTCATGACGGAGAGCGTGACATACGGTACATAATATAAAAACGACCGGATCACAGGATTTTTGATCTCCCGGCGGATCAGCGTCAGCGGGAGCACCCGGATCAGATAAGTGGTCAGCGCCATGATCAGAATATAAATAACAGCGTTATGAGACATAAAAATTCCTTTCTTCTCACCGGATTGGCGCAGTTTTTATGCTTCCTCCTCCCGGATCGGGTGAAGGATGGCCGCGGCCAGTGAAATGGATACGGTCAGGATAATGATCCGAAAACCTGCACCGATACCGGAGAGAAACGGGATATAGGTAAAAGCGCAGCTTGAGAGCATCGATATGATGACGATAACGAGCAGCGCTTTTCTTTCTTTGGCCGGCGGGATCACAATGGCGAGAAACATGCCGTACAGCCCGACGCTGAGAGCCGAAACGATGCCGGCAGGCAGCATATTCCCCATTACAACGCCGAGACAGGTCCCGAGCGTCCAGAAGGGGGCCGCGATAGCTACCGCACCGTAGGAATAATAGGGATTCAGCTTTCCGGGCCAGGCGATGGAGATGCCGAAGATCTCATCGGTAATGGTCATGCCAAGCAGCAGACGCTTCGGAAGAGATGTTTCCGGCGGGATCTTCTGGCTCAGGGCGCAGGACATTAACATATAGCGGATATTGATCACGAATTCCATGATCGCCATTTCGATGTAGGCGGCGGACGCCGCGATCAGTGTAAAGCCGGCAAACTCGCCGGCGGAGGCCAGACAGGTAATACTGGCAAAGGAGGCAAGCGGCGCGGAGAGCCCCGCGTTTCTTGCGGCAATCCCAAGAGAAAAGGATACCGCAAGGTATCCTAAAGCGATGGGGACGCCGTCCCGTATGCCTTTGATAAAACTTTCTCTGTTAGTCATTGTTTTTTTTGAACAGGTTAACGATCAGCTTGATACCGTATTTCACATAGTTGACAAAAACGCCGGGATGCTTCACGCATTCGCCCATCTTGCGGAAGATATACCGGGGCCTGAGATAAAAGGACAGCAGGATATTCCGCCTGAGCTTCATCAGCTCGTCCACCGTCAGGTGCATGGTGCCCTTCATGCTGGAGTGGAAAAAGTCGGAACCAAGCACCGATTCCGCCAAAAGGTCATTTTCCTTACAGGTTTCATATAACGGCGTTCCATAGAAGGGCAGCGCGATCGTGACTTCGATGAAATCGGGATCGGCCTGCATGATCAGCTTTTTGGTCTCGAGGATATGCTCCTTCGTTTCCCAGGGGAAGCCGATGACGAAAAATCCCCAGAAGGGGAGCTTCAGCTCGTGGCACCAGCGGGCTGCCTGCAGGTTTTCCGCGACAGTGGTGCCTTTTTTGATCAGCTTTAAGATCTCGTCGGAACCGGACTCAAAGCCGAAGGCCACTAAGAAGCAGCCGGCCTCCTTCATGAGTGCGAGCGTTTCGCGGCTTAAGGGCCGCACCCTTGAATTTGCCGTAAACTGGATATGCCCGTGCAGCGGGGAATCAATGATCAGCCGGCACATTTTCTGGACCCATGCGGCGTTGATCGTAAAGGTATCCGCTTTAAAAAAGAAGTTCTTGATGCCATGCCGCTCATAGCATTCGGTCATTTCCTTCAGGACGTTTTCCGGCGAACGGAAACGTACGCATTTGCCGGAGATTTCCGGCGTCAGACAGAATACGCAGTTTGAGGGGCAGCCTCTGGCGGTCTGGATCGTCGCCATGGGTTCGTCGGTATCCGGCCGTTTGTACAGAGCATTGTTCATCAGTTCTCTGGCCGGGAAGGGCTGATCATCCAGATTCTCTCCCCAGGTATGGAAGGCGGTTTGAACAAACGCACCGGTTTCGTCCTTATAGAGGATCGACAGCACGTCCTCGATCTTCCCCTCGCCCCGTAACGCGTAGTCACAGACGCCGCCGATGGCGAAATCCACTTCTCCGCCGATCATATAGTCCACATGGGACAGATCCAGCAGATCGAGCATCGCCTGTTCCGGCGCGTAAAACAGAGCACCCTTCAGAACAACGACGGGATGATATCTGTCCTTGATCTCATTGATCAGCTTCAGATCGTCAAAGATCGTCGTATTGGTAATGCTCATCATGATCAGATCGGGCTTAAACTCCTCCAGATCCCGGTTGAGCTCTGCCATCGTTGCCCCTTCGGTCTGATAATCCCGGAGCTTGACCTGATAATGCTTATTTAACAGAATAGCCGCCGCATAGCCCAGATCATTACAGGCCCGCATGGCCTGCGCGGAACCGTCATCCACGTTTTGCTGACAGCGGTCCTCTCCGCGCTGGAACAGGGCCCCCGGCGGATAAAACAGCAGTACTTTATTCGTCATAGGAAATCTCCCCCGAACGGTTTACATAATATTATTGCTCTGTTATTGCATACTATATATAGCATAGCGAGCCCATAATGTCAAAAAGTATGGTATAATACTTTTCATGATTTACAAGATCGCAAACGGAACCGTAGAACTTTCCGGGCAGGTGATCCTGAACCGGATTGATTTTGAGATTAAGAATAAACAGGAAAAGCTGGCCGTGATCGGACGAAACGGGAGCGGCAAGACGACCCTTCTTCGGCTGATCGCGGGGGAACTGTCGTTAACGAAGGAGGACGGGGTAAGGTCCTTTGCCGTAACGACCGGGAATCCCACCATCGGCTATCTGAAACAGCTTTCCTTTGAGGACAACAGCCGGACGCTGAACGAGGAGATCCGGCTTGTTTTCCGCCGCGTGCTTGATATGAAGAAACGGCTGGAGGAGCTGGTAACGCTTATGGCCGAAACGGCGGATGAAAAGCTTGTTTCGGAATACACGGCCCTTGAGGAGGAATTCAAGGATCTGGGCGGCTATTACTATGAGAAGGAATATGACGCGATCTTAAAGGGCTTCGGTTTTACGCCGGAGGACAAGGAAAAACGGCTTTCCGAGTTTTCGGGCGGCCAGCGGACGAAACTGGCCTTTATCAGACTGCTGCTTCAGAAGCCGGATATCCTTTTGCTTGATGAGCCGACGAACCATCTGGATATGGATACCATCGAGTGGCTGGAAGGGTATCTGCAGACCTATAACCGCAGTATCGTCATTGTTTCTCATGACCGGATGTTCCTCGACCGGATCGTGACCGGGGTCTATGAGATCGAAAATCATACATTAAGGCGCTACAGCGGAAATTATACGGCTTATGCAAAACAGAAGGAGGAGAACTACGAACGCCAGTTAAAGATGCATAATGCCCAGGCTAAGGAGATCGAGCGCCTTGAGGGGATCGCCGAGCGCTTTATGGGAAAGCCCACGAAGGTCAGTATGGCAAAATCCAAGTTAAAGGCCGCGGAACGCATAGAGCTTACGGAGGAGCCGGAGAAGCTTTCGAAACGTTCCTTCCGCGCCGACTTTACGCCCCGCCTGAACCCGGGAAGGGATATCCTGTTCGCAAAGGATCTTTCCATCGGCTACGATACCGTTCTGTCCACGGTGAGCTTTGATGTGAAGCGGGGAGAGAGGCTTGGGATCATCGGGGGAAACGGCCTCGGCAAATCGACGCTCATTAAGACCATCGTCGGCGTGATCCCGCCTCTGTCCGGTGAGCTGCGGTTTGGGACCAACGTGGAGACCGGATATTTTGACCAGCAGATGGCGCAGTATACCTCCGACAAGTCGGTCATAGATGATTTCTGGGATGAATATCCGACGTTAACGGAAACAGAGGTCCGTAATGCCCTGGGCGGTTTCCTCTTTACCGGGGAGGATGTTTTTCAGACTGTTTCGACACTTTCCGGGGGCGAGAAGGTAAGGCTGTCGCTTTGCAAGCTCTTCATGAAAAGACCCAATGTCCTCGTGCTTGACGAGCCGACCAACCATCTGGATATTGCCGGGAAGGAAGCACTTGAGGATATGATGGGACGCTTCCGGGGAACCGTCATCTACGTATCCCATGACCGGTATTTTATGAAGAAAACGGCCACAAGACTCCTTCTGATCGAAAAGGACCGCGTCAGGCTCTATCCCTTCGGCTATGAGCAGTATCTGGAGGAGCAGGAAAGGCGCAGGGCCCTGGCGGATCAGGGGAAGGGGGAGAATGCGGCGCTTTCCATGGCCGGGCAGGTGATATCGGTTGACATAAAACATGACGATGAATCGGGGAAAAGCCAAAATAAAGAAAATAACAACAATGAGGTTGACATAAAGAAGGGACAACTCTCCTATGAAGCCGGCAAGGAGGCTGCCAGACGGGAGAAAAGAAGAAAGAAGCTTGAGGAAAGCATTACCTTCCTTGAAAAACAGCTTGAGGACAAGAAGACAGAGCTCTTAAACCCAGCTTACGCCAGTGATTTCGTAAAGCTCGCCGCCATTCAGGAGGAGGCGGAAAAACTGGAGGAAAAGCTGCTTGCCGTGATGGAGGAGTGGGAGAGCCTGGCGGAATAACTTTAACAGGAGGAAATGATCTGCGGGAGGATCGGCGCAGGGAGGAAAGAGCATGTATGATAAGCTGACGAGATCGGATATTAAGAAGATGCAGGAGGAGATCGACTATCGTACCGTGACGGTGCGGGAAAAGCTTCTGCAGGATGTGAAGGAGGCCAGAGCCCACGGCGATCTGTCCGAGAATTTCGAATATCACGCCGCAAAACGGGAGAAGAACCGGAACGAAAGCCGGATCCGGTATTTGGAGCGCATGATCAAGACCGCGCATATCATCGACGATACCTCCAGAGAGAACGAGGTCGGGATCAATAATACGGTCACGGTTTACTTTGAGGAGGACAAGGAGGAAGAGAAGTATAAGCTCGTGACCACGGTGCGGTCGGATTCCCTGAAGGGACTGATCAGCATCGAATCACCGCTCGGAAAGGCCATTCTCGGGAAGAAGACGGGGGAAAGAGTCTATGTGAAGCTGTCGGAGGATGCCGGGTATTATGTCGTGATCCGGGAGATCGACCAGACCACGGATGACGCGCAGGATGCGATCAGCGAGTATTAATCCTTTTATTTACAACTGGCGTCCTGTTCGATATAATGTTTTTTGTGAAAAAATTTCAGGGGGGTATTTATGAGGGAAAAACCGAAGGAACTAGAGGTCTACAGGCATTTTAAGGGTACCTATTACCAGGTGATCGCGGTAGCCAGGCATACCGAATACGATGAGGAGCTCGTGATCTACCGTCCTCTTTTTGAGCAGGGCCAGGTTTGGGCCAGACCGCTTCGATCCTTTATGAGCGAGGTGGATAAGGACGCTTATCCGACGGCCAGGCAGCAGTACCGCTTCACGCTTGCGACCGGGAACAGTCACGGCGGGAGGAAAGAGCAGAAGGAGCCTGTACGGGAAAGCGAGCCGTCTGCTTATGAACAGCCGGTGTATGAGCAACCCGCTTATGTACAGCCGGCGTATGAACCGACGGCGACGCAGAGCGCAGAGGAGACATCCTGCGGTTTTCTCGAGGAACGGTCAGACTCTGTGCTGGATCCGGACCTTGAGAGCTTTCTGGATGCGGGATCCTTTGAAAAGAAGCTGGATATATTTCTGTTACTGCGCAGGCGGATGACCGATGACATGCTCCAGAATATCGCGATCTCGTTAGATATGCAGCTAAGCGGCGAGACGCTTGAGGACCGCTGCAATGAGGTGCTTGCCTGTATTATGACCAGAAAAAAATATGAAAGCGATCGATTGAGATGAAGCTGTTATCAGTAGCGATCCCCTGCTATAATTCGCAGGACTATATGCGAAAGGCCATAGAGTGCCTTCTGCCGGGCGGTGAGGATGTGGAGATCATCATCGTGGACGACGGCTCGAAGGACGAAACGGCCGATATCGCGGATGAATATATGAGGCGCTATCCGTCCATGGTGAAAGCTGTTCACCAGGAAAACGGCGGCCACGGCGAGGCGGTGAATACCGGTATCAGGAATGCTACCGGTACTTTTTTCAAGGTACTGGATTCCGATGACTGGTTTAAGGCGGAGGCCTTTCAGCAGGTTCTCGAGCGGCTCAGGGAGCTTGTGAGCCTTGGGACCGTCGTGGATATGTTTGTCTGCAATTTCGTTTATGAGAAGGAAGGGAAGAAGCATAAGAAGGTCATGACCTATGGCTCCGCCTTTCCGCGGGATACGGTATTTGGCTGGGATGATGTCCGCATTTTCAAACCGGGGCAGTTTATCCTGATGCATTCCGTGATCTACCGGACCCGTCTTTTGAAGGACTGCGACCTGTCCCTTCCGAAGCATACCTTCTATGTGGATAATATTTTTGTCTTCGAACCGTTAGCGCATGTTAAGACCATGTATTACATGGACGTGAACCTGTACCGCTATTA
>JAILQQ010000107.1 GCA_024698885.1 Lachnospiraceae bacterium
AGGGGGCTGATTATGATACCTACGAGCTTTATGCTGAGTTTGTTGTGGGCAGCTCCGAACATAGTTATGGTGAGGTCACGCACATTTATAATATTGATGATGCAGAAAGTGTGGAATCAGGAGAAGAGGTCACGGAGTCAAAGGATTATCTTCCGGCTGAAAAAATAATTACAGAGGACTGATTCTGTACGAATGATAATTTGTTTTGGCCACAGCCGATTCAATACTTTTATCGTCCATTATGGTTTTCAGGAACAGGGGCTCTTGAGAGGCTCCTGTTTTTGCTTGTTGTGATTATTATGAAGAAGCGTTGCTCATATGTCCTTTTCATTACATTAAAATGACCTTTCGTTACATGTGGGTTATAGCGGGAACTGAAGGATCCGAAATAGAGTAAAATTGTAGTATAACGGAAATGATTCGGCTTTGAAGAACAAACCGAATCGGCGCGAACTGAAGTTCGCGCTAAAGCGCACAGTTTGTAAACAAACTGGCGCAGAAGGAGGGCAGGATATGGTCAATGCAAATTATTACTCTTATGTTCAATCCTTTTCGGGCTATTATAATGTAACGAACGGAAAAACAGGGAAGGAGTCTGAAATCAAAGGATCTGAGGGGTTTGTCCAAAGCCTTGGCGCCGCTTATGACAGGGCGGAGTACACCAGAACAAATCCTTCGGAAAGCACGGTAGACCAGTACATCAAAAAGCATCCGGACCGGGAATATGATGTGGAACGTATGGTGAAGGCAGGAGAAGCGGTGCAGAAGGAGAACGGCGCCCAGTACGTCGATGTGGATTCCATGACAATGGAGGAGTATAAGCAACATATTTACGTGATGATCAATAAGATCCCCTTTGACAGCAGCCAGCTCAGGGATACACAATTTGTCGATATCTCCGAAAAGGGCTGGGAGCAGATGAAGAGCGATCCGAAGTATGAGGCGTGGGTGCTGGGCTATTTCAAGATCGACAGGGCTGTTCATAATCCTTTTGCGGGATATCCCGGGGTGGAGCCCAGTATTCATACGGAGCACTTCGGCGCATCAATCGAAGAGCACATAGGACAGAGCTACCCGCAGTCAATGGCGACCGGAAAGGAGCATGACTCCGAGGATTGGTGGAAGAAAAGGAAAAAGAGGCATGACAGGATCATGAAGGAGGCTCAGGAACAATACGAAAAGCGGCTTGAGCAGAAGAAGCTGCAGGAGGTTTCGCATAAGCAGCATGTAGCACCTCCGCCGATCATAACGGCTGAGGGGGCAGATTCTGTTTTTAAGCAATATGCTCAGGAGGAGGCTCCGATGAGCGCGGCGGCAAGCTTCTTTGCCATGATCGCTTCCGGCGGAAGCTCCGGTTCAGGCGGGCAGGAATAGAAACCATTTGTAACGTAATAACTAAATCTATGGTAAGTTGATATAAGGCTGAGGATGATTATAGTCATCTCTCAGCCTCTTTCATATAACGGCCTTGCCATTATATGTTAAATCTTTTGGACAAAATGAGCTCGTATGGCCGGCAGGATTGTAAGGCACATTGCGCTTAATGCGTGCAGGAGGAACAGCAGGCAGAAAAGGCAGGCCTTATAGTCGTTTGGTGCAATAAATGGGAGTTTTGTGCAAAGGAATTTGATAAGATATATCATGATCCGATATTAAGTATGATGGGAGGCGGGTGCGATGAAGATAGCAATGCACAGTCTATTCATTACATATAATCGGCTATTCATGCAGGAAGGCTTTTGATACGATGGCGATATACCGATATAGTTTTTGAAAGATCAGTACTGGCTTCAGAAAAATAAGATTATAAAGGAAAACGGAGGCGGCATCAATGAGGGTAGCCATGAAATCAAGGCTGAGCGTGTTACAGCTTATACAGAATATGAGCCATAACAGCAGGAGCTTCTCTCCTGTAAACATCAGGGGAAGAAAGAGGGATGAGTTTATTCACAGCTCCGGGATAAGCCCTATAACATATACAAGGAGCAGCATTAGGGACATCGGGAAGAGATCGTTGTGTGATGCCCTTAATTTTAACTTGGCGGATAAGCTTAGGAGCCATACTTTACGCGAAACGGAAGCTGATTTTATCATCAACGGAAGAAGAATATCAAAAAGCGATATCCCCGCTGTCGATGCGGACTGGTGCTCTCCGATAAAAGCGCAGAATAATACGGTCCGCTTTGAAAACGGGGAGTATTATAAGTACACGGACGCAAGCGGCAAAACACACACGTTTGCATGCGAATACAATAGGATAAGCCAGCCGTATTCAGATCTGAGGACAGGAAGGCAAAATGATCAAAGCAGAAAAATAGCGATGTTCTGGAATTTACTCTCTTCGGACGCAACATATATTGATCTTTATTACAGCAAGGACGAACAGAAAAAGATGTTAAATGATGCGGGAATCAAAGAAGGCTTCTTTACTGTTGAGTCCGGGTCGAGAAAGCAGGAGTATTATTATTCAAATGGAAAATCAGGCCTTGCCATACGGAAATTCCAATATGACGCCACATACAAAATGTGTACGAAAGGGACGGCGCTTTTCGATAAATATGAAATCGGGGCAATTTTCAAAATCGGCGGCAGGGATTATCCTCTGAAGGAGGACAGAACCCTTGACATCCCCTACGGCGAGGACATTTTAGATATTCAGTTTCCGAAGCTCCCGGAATAGCGAGGTGAAAGCTGATGAAAATATATGATGTGTTTTCCAATGTTCGGGAAGAAGAGCTTCCGCTAAGGAGGATTGAAGATTATTTTCATGAATACTACCTGAGCGGACAGTCTGTTTTTGGGAATTATCAAATCGTTACAGATGATGTTCCGCCGGGCGTTGATCAGGATACTCTTAACTGTGTTCGGGAATTAAAAGGAGAGGGCAGGAAAGTCGCTTTTGTTGCTTCCGGCGAAAAAATCATTGCAGTGATCGGATATAAAAAAGGAAATGATTCGGCCCTAAAAGCAGGCCGAATCGGTACAAACTAAAGTTTGTACCTAAGCACACAATTTGCCTTTGGCAAATTGGTGCAGATATTGAAGAAAGGGGCAGTATTATGTCGATGGAAATAGGCAGTGGCGTTACATCCCAGATAATGGAGCTGAAGACGTCCAAGCCGGGAGTTACCCGGAAAGAAGAAATTAAGACAGGGTTTAAGAGTGTAGACGATTATTCAAGGTATTTGCAGGAAAAGTATGACTATATGAATAAGGGGACAGTATCAATGCAGGGGGTTCTGGCAACTGTAACTGTTTCAAATGCATTTTTGGAAAAATGCAAGGACGATCCTCAAAAAGCAGCGTGGCTGGAAGAGAATCTCGCGGCCATTCCAAACTGTGCAAAGATGGCGGTAGGTGCCTGTCTTGGAACATTGACAAGCCTGCAATATATGTGTGATGAAAATGGGAATTTATCGGTCGCGATTTCCGGTTCAAGCGACCCGGATGGAAAAATCGCAAAAGAAAATGCAAAGCGAAAAGCCGCGGAGGAAAGGGCAGCTAAAGAAAAAACTGAAAGAAAGCGTGCTGAGAAAAAAGCAGAGCGGGAGCGCATCAAGAAGCACCGTGCCAGGATGGCAGAAGAAGATGATACGACAGAGGATTTTAATATTTCTATAGTTGGAACAGACATAAGGAGCATCACAGCACAGCTTTCAGAAAAGGCTGGTTTTGGAGCTATGAACGGAATTGTTGGGATTGATTTAAAGGCATAATGACGAAGGAAAGGAGGCTGACTATGAGTGTGTATGGTGTTGAGACAGGCTGTGGATATAAATATAGTTTTGTAAAGCAGGCCAATCGTGCGGATAGGGTATCATACTCTTCAAATGAGATCATCACACAGGCGGAGAGTGCAGAGCTATCAGAAGCTGAGGAATTTGAGGCGTTTAAGGAGGAAACATGGAAAGAAATAGCTTCCTGGCCGCGGGACAGCCGTGTAAGTGAATCCATACAGATTACAGATTCAGCGTTTAAGCGCATGATGACGGACGAAGATTTCAAAAACCGGGTTATGAAGCTTATGAAGGAAGATGCTGACGTAGGCAGGCCGCCCATAGTGTACAGCATGACCTGGGTCGACGAGAATGGCTACAGGGGAATTTCATATAATGATTATGATATGGGAAGCGCTGATTTTAAAGCACATTCGAAGCATAAGGACTGCGGTTACGTAAAGAAAGCGAGCAATGCAGATATCAATGATGCATGGGAAAAATCAAGGATTTGCAGACAGGAGCAGAGGGCGTACCGAAAAAAGAAATATGCCGCAGAGATGTATCTCAAAAAGTATTTTGATGGGAAGGACGAATTGGAGTCATTTTACGGCATATTATAGGCTGTTCGTGCAGAAGGGGTTTAGAGACGGCATGATCAGGCCGATAGAATAGATAAAATATAAGAATAGTGCAAAGGACAGCACAAACGAAAGGACGCTGGAATTCAAGGATGATGCAGCAATAGACATCTTTGAATTCCTTTTTTGTTTGATAATAACATAAATAGAGGAAATGGATAATGACAGGAATTGCACCGGCAGGAAGCCCATATTTTGATTATACAGCATATTCCATCTTAGGATATGGCACGAAAACGACCACGCCATATCATAAAATGGATCAACCAACCTTTCAGTCGTATATGCAGAATGTGAAATCTGCCGGCATAGCTACTGAGTTAGACGAAATCGAAGCCCTGAGTAAAGCCTACAGCACCGGAAAGGCCGGAGCGTCAAGCTTTGAAGATGCCTTTTCGTATTATGACGTGACCACACATGTGGGAAACGCAAATATATCAGATGAGAACTGGCAGCGGAATGATTTCCCGATCTGGAAATACTTCGACAAGAATGCTTCCGCGGATTGCCTGAATAATTGGAAACCTTCGGGGCCAAATCCGCCGCAGTCCGATCCGAGCGTCCAGCGCGGGTTGTCCTCGATCGGGCCCGGAAAAATGTCCGTGATCATCCCGGAAGCGCTGCAGAAGAAAATGGATGCGGATGAGGATTTTGCAAGAGAAATCATGGAAAAGGTGCAGAAATGGAAGGAAGATTATGATAACTGGGACAATGCCGCGGCCGTTTCCCTTGGGATGGATCCATATGAGCACCAGGCTTCCAAAAACTATCTGATCAATCTGGATGAGGAAGGGAATGTAAAGCAGTATGCGGTATCCGGGGGAGGAGGAAGCATTACAAAAAGCGATGACGGCGCTGTAGAGGAGTATCAGAAGCGTAAAAAGAAAGAAGCGGAGCATCGAAGGTACTTAAAGGAAGAAGCACTGAGAAAAGAAGCCATAGAACAGAGCTACAGAGAATCCGCAGAAATAAGACTTCGGCTGGAAATGAGCGATAGCAGGGAGCAATACTTTTATCTATGATTTTAATAGGAGGGAAATGAATGAGGAGAATCTGCTATGTTTGATGTGATCGTGATCGGTGCCGGGCCTGCAGGGAGCACGGCGGCTAAGATTCTTGCTGAAAGCGGGTTTAAGGTGCTGCTTACAGAGAAGTTTGCCATACCCCGCTATAAATCCTGCTCGGGGCAGCTGATCAGAAAATCAATCGATTTGATACAGGAATATTACGGAATGCCTGTTCCCGCCTATACGATGTGTACCCCCAAAGGAACGAAAGGCATGATGCTGACAGATGATCGTGGCCGTATATCCTGCTTTGAGCAGGAGGGTCTGAATGTCTGGCGCAGTTCATTTGACAAATGGCTTGCCGATCAGGCGTCGCTTTCGGGGGCGGAGATCCGGGATAAAACTGCAGCTTTAGCTTGCAGGGAACAGAGGGATACGGTTACGGTCATGTTTAAGGGAGAACAAACCTGCACAGAAGAGGCAAGCTACGTGATAGACTGTGGGGGCGTGACCGGAACGATAAAGCGAAAACTCCTGAAAAAGCCGCTGGATCCGATCTACACATATCAGACCTACAATCAGGGAAGTATTGATCTGGATCATCGGTTCTTTCACGCGTTTTTACATCCGGAGCTGTCGGAATATGATGCCTGGTTCAACGTAAAAGACGATTTGCTGGTTATAGGGGTGGCTGTAAAAGACATTTCTAAGACAGGGCACTATTATGACCGCTTTACTTCCTTCCTGAAAGAAAATCACGGATTACGGATCGATAAGCAGTTGAAAACAGACAAGTGGATTATGTCGCGTATCCTTCCGGGATGTCCTGTTGATCATGGCATGGGGCGCATGTTTTTTGCAGGAGAAGCAGCCGGTTTCCTGAATCCGATGGGGGAGGGGATATCCGCCGCAGTAGAGAGTGGCTATTGCATCGCAAGGGCGATCACAGATAACTTTGACAACCCGGAAATGATCCATGCAGAGTATGTTAAGAAAACAGAGACATTACACGGCTATATGAAACGGCAATGGAGCCTTGTGGGGGAAATGGCGGATTCGTTCAGGGACATGAGGCTTAAGGATCACGAAGAGAGGTTACAGTATGGATTATCTGTCTAAGATCGGGGCATTTCATCAGGATGCGCTAAGCGGCGGATGGTCGATTATCGGCGCTTCGGATGAAATGAATGAAGAATTTGCCCAAAGGATGAAAAAGAACGTTTTCAGAGAGGCTGATATAAACGAGTCTTATCGGCTCGAATTGCGAGAAACGCCCTTGACCAGCGGGAATTACTGCAATATCGGCCAGCAGATCTCCTCAATGCCTAAGCATTGCTACGGGACTACGTATGGGAGCGGGCAGGTCGAAATTATCAACAAAAAGGTCAGGGAATACATAGAGAGGCCTGACACAGACCCTGAGGAGATAAAAAATTACTTTAAGGACCGCTGTCGTGATATGAGGGTCGTCCTGTGCCAGGAGCGCATGACCTACGGAATGGATCAGGACGCGAACAGGCAGATCATACTGGATACCTATGAGGAATTCCGGATGGCAGACTCCGTGATGGCGAAGCTGTCCTGCGATGAGGAGGGAGAGCGGATCGCGACGGAAACGGGCTGGAAAAACGGCAGCAAGGACTGGGTCTATTATAATTCAAACTATTATTACAGGTCTGAAGAGCTGCGGGCCCTGTTTAAAGAGGCGGCGGAGGAATTGGCAGAGGAATGGGGCACAGGGCAGATCGATACCGCAGAGAGGGACACGGATCAATATCTTTCTTATAGCGGAAACTTTCATCAGGCCTGGAACAGCGGTAGCGAGAACGGCGCCAGGATCTGCGGCATGCGGGATGCTTCGGAAAAACCGCCGGAGGGCCTCACATTGTTTTACCGTGAGTATATGGATGGGCAGGAAAGGATTGGACTGGCCCGCCTCGGAAGCGGAGGCAGTATTGAAACAAAGCGAGTCGTATTTGATATCTATAATGACGGAAACCAGCAGCGGTTTCCGCAGGCTTATCATTTGTCCGATCTCTTTGGCAGGCTGTATGGACGTGACGTTGACAAGTATATTGAAAATTTCGATATCTATACCAGATATCAGGGGACTATGCGGGTGCGGTAGATGATATTTTGATGATCCATTCATTACAATAAATTGTCCGTTGGTGACATGAGGGTTGTTATACCGGCAGGGGAGGCCGAAATAATCCATGGAGGCTAAGGACGGCGCAGGGATTCAAGGATGGAAATGCCCTTTTCCCTGTGCCTTTATTTTTGAAAAAGGAGCGGCATTATGGATTTAGGCGTGAACGGAAGGGCGGTGGCATACCAGAATGTTATCGGCCGGACAAAAGCTTCAAATAAAGAAGGCGCTGATAAGGCCGGCAATGTGATCGAATATAAAGTACGGTATTCGGAAATGCAGGCAGACAGCGTTGTTGAGGATTATAAAAGAAAGCATCCCTCGGACTCTGGGAATGTGGACAAGATGGTCAATTCCGGCTTGAGAGCCAGGGAAATGTACGGCGCTTCAGGGATCGACACATCCGAAATGACAATGGACGAATATAAGGACTATATTACAGACATCCTCGGAAAGATCCCTTTCCATGCCTCGCATCCGTATGATGAAGAGGTGATTTACATTTCTGAGGCCGGATGGGAGCAGATGAAGAATGACCCTGAATATGAGGCCTGGGTGCTTGGATATAACGTGGAAAACCGGGCCGTCCCTAATCCTTTCTTTGGAATGGGGGATATGGGGATGTACGGAGTGGAGCATTTCGGCGCGACAATCGAGGAGCATCACGGAGAAGGATACTCAAAGGTCTACGGCGGAACAGCGGCCGGCGCGAGATCCATGTTCGAAGGGATGGCATCAGGAAAGGGCGCCATCAGGAATAAGGCGTCAAAGGCAGGCTTGCAGCCCCCGGAGGATTGGAGCCTTGAGGAAGAACAGCGGAAAGCAAGAAAGAAAAACAAGGAGCTATGGGATGAGATATTTGAGGCAAGGCTTCGAGTCAAAAAGGACAATGACTCACGCTTCACAAAAAAGAGGCTTGAGGAAATGCGCCTTTCGATGATGGGTCTGGGGACAGGGGGATCTTATGCACATCGGAATCTGTGATGACGAAGAGAATAGCCTCAGATTGATCAAAAGATATATTGAAGATTCCGAGGGCAATGATGAAATCTATCTTTTCGACAGCGCGGAAGGGGTCAGGAAGCATATAGGGCAGGGGTATCCGCTGGATATCTTCTATCTTGATATTGACCTCGGAAGCAGACAGGATGGCATGAACCTTGCCAGAGAGATAAAGGAAAGCCAGATCGCCGACGGCTCCGGCGGCACGGCCCTTCCCCTTATTATTTTTATCACAGGCATTCCGGAAAGGATGCCGGAGGCCTTTGGCGTGCGGGCTTTTCATTTCCTGGTCAAGCCTGTTAAGGAAGAGCAGTTCGGGTCAGTCCTTGAATCGGCAAGGAAGGCCGTGGCATATGCAAAGTCAAGGCAAACGGAAAAGACGATCACTCTGGTATCGGGCAGCGTGACCAATGTCCTGAAGGCTTCTGACATATGCTATGTGGAAAGCCTCGGCCGGAAGCTGGTCTTCCACTTAAGGGAAGGCGTGACAGAGTCATATGGGAAAATATCAGAGATAGGAAGCGAGCTCGGAGACAGCTTCTATCAGATACACCGAAGCTATATCGTAAATCTGGATAGAATACTTGATTACAGCAGGAATGGGATCACGCTTGAAAACGGGGATGAGGTGCCGCTGTCAAAGTATAAGCATGAGGATTTTGTAAAGGCCTATGCGGCGTTTTTAGGGAAGACTGTATGATGAATGAAAACTTGTCTTTCATACAGGCCATGTCAGAAGGGATCGCGCAGATTATCAGGGTGATCCTGTTTTTTGCGTTATGGAACCGGTTCGTTTGCCTGTTTGACAAACAGAACCGTACATCGAAAAGTGAAGCCGCAATTCTGGCAATGGCTTTAATACTTGTCGGGGCAGCCTTCCGATTAGGCTTTGACAGCACATGGCCGTTTCCTGGCATCGCGCAATTCACCGTGATCATGATTTTTACTGTCTGGCGGAAAAGGGACGATATCAGGGAGACTGTTTTTTCGTGCCTTTTGTATCTGAATTTCCGTTATCTGTCTTATTTTGTCGTAAACTCTGTGACCAGCCTGATCTCTTATCCGGTGATGCAGAAAGCGCTTAAGAGTGATGATATAGAGTCATTTGTAGCAAAATGGGTGGATATTCTTTATCTTATTACGTCTCTTGCATATGTGGCGGTTATTGCTGTAATGGCGCTGCCGGTCATTTTTCTTGTCAAAAAGAGAATAAAGATAAGCTGGTCGGAAACAGGCTATCTGTCGGTTATGAACATTGCCGGTATTGCACTTACCCGGATCATGATGAGGCTTTCCGTGATAAAGCTTGAAAGCGGTGCAGTCATACTCACCGAGGAAAAGCCTGAGCTTTTATGGCAGCTTCCCCTCATCGGCTTTCTTTTATATCTGGGAGAGCAGTCCGCTGTCTTTATCTGGCAAAGGTATGACATGTACCGGGAACAGGGAGAGATGTATTATGCGGAAAACATGGAAAAGGAGGCCATCAGAAAGCGGCTGAAGGAAACGGAGGATTACTATGGAAGGATCCGGAGCGTGCGGCATGAGATGGCAAACCACATGATGACGATCAAAGGGCTGGCGGATGGAGGCCATAACAAAGAGCTCAGCGATTATATCGCTAAGATCAGCGACGCCATCGAGCCTGTCAGCCTCCCTTTCTCAACGGGAAGCCCGGTCACGGATGTGGTGCTGGGGGACAAGCACAGGACCGCCCTGGATGCAGGGATATCCTGTGATTTCCGTTTTGTGTTTGATGATGGTTGGGGGATACCGGTCTATGACATATCCATAGTTTTAAGCAATATCCTTGACAATGCGGCAGAGGCCGCTTCGTCCGCTCCCGAGGGGAAACGGTATATCGAGCTACGGCTGATAGAAAAAGAAAAGCTCATACTGATACGGTGCGAGAACAGCTATGATGTCGCCTCTCAAAAAACAGTAAAGCAGAAGGATGCTATGTGGCATGGGATCGGCCTTAAAAACATAGGAGCGATCGCTTCAAGATACGAAGGCGCTGTGGATATTTCGCAAAAGGGCAGTGCTTTTATCATATCAGTCATGCTGAAAAAGAATCCGCGGCTGACCTGAACAGTAAAAAGAATCCATTCATTACAACAGAATGACCACTCGTTACAAAGCGGTTATTTACAGGCGGATTGTACCGAAATAGCTTATGTAGAGCTAAGGATGGCGCAGGAGATCAGGGATGATAAATCCTTATTCCTGCGTCTTAATACATTATAATTGGAGGGAAGGCCTATGATTAACACAGATTACAGCAGCATATACAGTCAGTATCTGAGAGCAGGGACCATGGGCAGATACAAGGGGATGGACAAGAGCCATATGTCCAAAAATATGGAGTATCTTGAAAATGTCAGGGCGGAGGCGGAAAAGGCCAAAGGAAACACGACGAAGGATGCCACTTCGAGCGAAGAAAAAAGGAGTGGGCGCAAAGATGTTACACAAGAGGGTCTCAGAAAGTTCTATGCCATGATGAATGGCACCTATTACGGGAATGATGACGGCGTGGAATCATACAGATCTATGGCGAATACTTTCCTGAACGAGATGGTGTTTTCAAATATGGGGTCTTCTAAGGAGCTTTTCGTCCCGCGGATAAGCAGAAATGTGATATCTGCCGCATTTCGTACTGCTTATGATTATTCAGATGTTGAAGAGAAGTTAAGGCAGATGAAGGAAACAGAAAAGACAGATCAGGATGACGAAAGCGCGGATGCATCAAAAGCGGAATAAGAGCCGGGGAGGAAAATGCTATGGACATGGGAGGATTAAGCGGAACGGCACTTATGGCTTACATGAACGGCATGAGTGCGTTACAGCAGGGAAAAGACATATCGTCACAGGCCTTGCTCTCTGCGAAGACCGGAAACGCATCCTTTGGGCTGTTTGCGGAAATCTTAAGGAAATCCGGGGTTCAGGAGACGGACGAAGGATATGCCTCTACGGATGATTACTTATCGCACCTGAAGGAAAAGTATGGCAACATCCGGCTGGAAACTGTAGGGAGGGATCAGGAAAGCATAGACAAGGCTGCCGGCACCATGAGGGGCGATGATGTTATCATAGCGCCGGAGATACTTGATAAAATGGCAAAAGACCGGGAGCTTGCGGAAAAGATCGAAGGCTATATAGACAAAGCGTTTGTCAGTATACCACAGGAGCAGGCATGGTGCGCGGCCAGAGGGCTTGTATACGATTTTGAGGGCGTGATCGTCCATGAGGACGGGACCGTAACAACGATATGCGGATGCTCCGACTCGCCCGAACGGGTTGCGGAGGTTGAGCGTGAACATAAAGAAAAGCGGGAGAAGGAGGCGGCTACTCGGAAGGCGGCCATAGAGAGGGGACAGGAGGAGGCGGAGCGACGACGGCAGATGGCTATGGAGGCAATGATGCAGCGCAGCCGTATTTCACAGGTCTGGGAGACTGCTAATGCCCCTTTATTTTTTGATATGAACGAAATCCTTTGAAAAGTTTTATAGTATAATGCGAACCTATTGTTAGGTTGCGACAATATAATAGTGTAGGGGTTAAGGATTACCTGGACCCTTTGATCCTACGGACGTCCGGACAGAAAGGAAATGATTCGGTCTGAAAAACAGACCGGGAGAGGGCATGCAGCGATGACAAAGGATGAATTCTCGCAATGCATAGATTCCTGCGGGGATGCCCTGTACAGGTTCTGCCTGCATCTTACGGGGAGCAGGGCAGATGCTGATGATCTGTATCAGGATACTTTTATCACTGCGCTTGACAAGGCGGAAAAGATACGGATGGCAGATAATCCCGAAAGCTACCTGATGGGTATAGCCCTGAGATTATGGAGAAATCACAGGCGCAGGGAGGAACGCAGGAAACGCATAGCGGGGACGGAAAGCCTCGAGGAAAGGCAGGAATCAGGAGCACTACCGGTAATTCCAATAAACGGCGATAGCGGCAAGACGCCGGAGGAAGTATCCGCAGAGCGTGAGCTTAAGAAAAAGCTTGCGGAATTTGTCAGGGAACTGAAACCGGCGTACCGCATCCCGATAAGCCTTTACTACGCAGGTGGAAAATCGATCAAAGATATCGCTGTCATTATGAAGCTCCCGCAGGGCACGGTGAAGCGAAGGCTCAGCCAGGCACGGAGGATTCTGCGGAAGAAATTGGAGGATGCAGGATATGACGGATGAACGTATCAACGAATTATTGCACGAAACCCTTACGGCGGCACGCCCCGAAGATACCTTGAATCAAAGGATCAGGAACAGGATCATGGCGGAAGGCGCCGGAAAGGAAGATCAAATGAAGAGGTTCTTATTAAAGAAAACGATAGGTGCCGCGGCAGTGTTCTGCCTGCTGTTTGGTACGGCTGTGGTCGCATCGACCGGGATCATCAAATACTCTGTCGCACATTCTACGTCAGGCGAGTACACGGATTACGCGGATCTTGCCAATGCTGAGGAGAAGGCGGGCATAAGCATCAAAGCTCCGGAGAGCTTTACAAACGGCTACAGCTTCAAAGAAGCGGGCGTTGTTGAAAGCGAAGACCGCGGAGAAAACGATGAGGTGGTCAATGCATTCAAGGAGATCATGGTCGCCTATGAGAAGAAGGGTGAAGACGATATAGCGGTATATACAACGCCGGAGCGTTTCTTTATGATAAAAAATCTTGAAATGGCGGATGCCGCCACTACGATTTCCGGAATAGACGTATACTATTTCACTACTTCGTATAAGTGGGTGCGGCCTGACTATGAGCTTACGGATGAAGACATCCGGAGGCAGCAAGAGGAAGGGCTTGAAATATCCATCGGGGCCAGTGAAAACTATGAAACGCAGGTGTGCAACTGCATGTGGATACAGGACGGCATAGGATATGACATGCTGTGCACAAGCTCTGCAATCCCCGCCGGAACAATGTTTGAGATGGCGGAGGAGATGATCAGGAAATGAAGATTTTTTTCTTCGGTAGGTTTCAAGAAAAATGATAGAGAAAACGGCTCCCAGATATGGGGGCCGTTTAATAAAATGGTACTTTTGACACTATCTATTATTTCTTGTTTACCGCATCCTTCAGAGCCTTGCCAGCCTTGAAAGCAGGAACGGTAGAAGCCTTAATCTTGATCTCCTTGCCGGTCTGAGGGTTCCTGCCGGTACGGGCGGCACGCTTCTTTGTCTCAAAGGTTCCGAAGCCTACTAAAGTTACCTTGTCCTTTTTCTTCAGAGTAGCAGCAACCGTATCCGTAAAAGCTTTCAAAGCCTTCTCGGAATCCTTTTTGCTGAGGCCGGATTCCTTTGACATAGCATCGATAAGTTCTGACTTATTCATGAGTTTTCCTCCTGATTGTTGTTTTGACACTATTAGTTGTGCCTGCCACAATAATATATCAGAAAATGCGCAGATTTCAAGTAAACCCGTGGGGTATCTGTAACGAGACCGATCAGGTTCTGTCAGTATTTGATTCTTTAAGATCTAACGATGGGAAGGAGCAGTCGGTTCGAGCTCCTCTTCCTCGGCAGGAATACTATCTTCTCTATTATAATAGCTATCGCTTCTGGAATCATCCAGCCCTTTTTCTGGCACTTTTCCGGAACTCTTTTCAGGGTACAGCCTTTCCTGTACGGCAAGCTCATGGTTCGAATGTAAAAGCGCTTCCGAAACTGCCCCGGCATACAAGCCGGAATGGGCTGCTTCTGACAAAATAGAAGCGGGTATATCATCCGCAAGACGGACGCAACGTGCAAGCTCCTTCAGCTTCCGGTATTCTTCCTTTAAGGTGGCGACGGTCTGATCATTGTACTGTACGGATTTTGACATTGACAATGCCGATTCTTTTATCGTTTCCAGATCATCAGCGTTATATCCACAGTTTATAAGCTCCTGAAGAACGTTTCTGTATTCCTGAATAACGGTCTTTTCCCCGGGAGGCAGATCGCGGATTGTTTCCAGAAAATGAGCAGCCAGAGATTTTGCTTCCAGTCTTTTTATGGTTTCTGATGGTTCTCCGCGATGGATCAGCCAGTCAAACAGCCTGTCCGTGTCCCTTTGCGACAGAACTTCAGGCGGGATGCTGATATTCTCGCCCTTAAGCTCCAACAATTCACGGATCTGCCGTATGCTGGATGGCCTGGCCGGTAGTGACGGCTTCAGTAGATCCGGCTTATGTAGGGAAGGGTTGTTAATATACCGTTTGATTGCAGAATACTCCGGCTCTGTTACATAGTGAATATCACGGTTTAATAGAAGCCTGTTG
>JAILQQ010000137.1 GCA_024698885.1 Lachnospiraceae bacterium
GCTTCGGCAGGGGCAGACGAAAGGCCAGGATCAAAAACCTGAAGTCCGCCGCGGAGGTTTATGCCTATCTGCAGGATAAGGGCATCTCCTCTCCCGCCGATATTGAACGAAGGATCGCCGCTCTTAAGGCTTCGCCTGCCTGCAAAAGGATCGACGAACTGGAGCATCGGATAAACCTCATTTCCAGACAGATCCGTGAGGCGGAAACCGTGATCCGTCTTACGCCTGTTTTCGAAGGCCTCAAGAAAGAGCACTTTAAATCATCCCGGGAAAAATACCGGGCAGATCACGCAAAGGAGCTCAGGCAGTTTCATGCCGCCTCCAAAACGCTGGAAAAGATCGGCGGACTGGCCGATGAAGCATTCCTGGCGGAGCGCAATGCGGAGCTGGCATCGGCCAAAGCGGAACTGGCCGAGCTCTGGGAAAGCTCCGGGGAACTGTTCCGGGAAATGGATATGCTTAGAAGTATTAAAAGGGCTGTTGAGCGGTCTGCTGAGGCGGAGGGGAAAGGGAATGAGGGGAGGGGGAGATAGGGAAGGCCCTCGGGAAATGAGATCCTTGTGCGCAGATGTCATAATAAAGGATGTTCTGTATGTGACGCTTACGAATGGAAAGCCGAGCAGGAAGGCACTTCATGGAAAAAACGCTTGCAGGCGGATATTGACGAATGTATAAAACTCTCAAAATCCTATGAGGACTTCCTGCGCCTTATCAGTGAAAAAGGCTATATTGTCTCCGGTGAAAAAATCGGTGATCCTCACGCAAAATACATAAAGTTCCTTGCTCCCGGACAGGAGCGACCTGTGCGTGGAAGCTTCCGCAACTTCGGAGCCGGATATACCAAGGAAGAAATCAAGGACAGGATAGAAAATCCTGGAAAATGGCAGAATATCGCACAGCCGGAGTCCGAGCAAAAGGAGCAGGAAGCGCCCAAAGCAAAACCCCGTATCAAGGTTCCAAAAAAGGATATACTCACCCGCACCGGAGCCAGCAGGACGCTCATTGACACCACAGGCGAGAAGTTTCAAAACAGCCCAGGCTTGCAACATTGGGCGTCCGTTAAAAATCTTAAAACTGCTGCCGCAAGCTATGCCGCTGCTGATAACCTGTCAGAGCTTCAGAAGCAGATTGAGGATAAGACCGCCAAAGCGAAATCTGGCCGCACGGAGCTTGTGGAACTGGAGCATAAAATGAAAAAAGTCGCAGAACTGCTCCGATATGCCAAGCAGTACCACGACAATAAGCCTTTTCAGGAAAAATATATAAAATCCAAGGATCCCGACCGATACTTGCGAATGCACGAAACGGAGCTTATCCTCTATGACGGTGCAGAGCGGATGCTTCGACAGATGGGGATTGATCCCAAATCCGTCAATCCGTCAGAAATCCGTGCGGACTATGAAGCTATGCAGGCTCAAAAAACGGCTCTTGAAAAAACATATAAATCCGCGGAAAAAGAAGCTAAATCTCTTCAGCAGAAACATAGAAATATAGAACAATACATTGGGCATGAATCACACGAAATCCAAAAGCCACCAACCCGCACACATATATAATTACGTGAAAAAGCAGCGGCACTTACTCTTTATTCGGGCAATATTCCGGAATATCAATCTTATTGCCCCATGAATCCGCATGGTAGTTATATGCATGGGGACACCGCTTTTGTCTTCCGACTTTACAATCGTCACATAATTCTAACGGTGCTTCCCCTCTATAAGTATTTTTAGTTTCGTCCATAATATCACCTTTTTTATCAATCAAATTTTTACATGGGAATAATCCAAGTTTATTATGTAAACTGGTGCTTAATGAAGCATAGAATCCAACAATCCACTTACCTCCGTCAGACGATCCACTATCTTATCGCAAAGAATCTTTGCATCCGTAACGATGAGTGCTTTGGGAAGCGGCTCCTTCCTGATATGCCCGGTCCACATCCGCAGGTATCCATGTTCCGTCACAGGTCGGTGCACACATATCCTGCCAGAGCTTTTGCGCAGCGTCCTTTAAGGATTTCATATCAAGCTGCATAAGCTCATCCATTAACCTCCGAGCAGCCGGAAAGCTTTGCAATGGTCTCACCAAAGCCATAGCCCAGCGCGGAAATGAACGCAACCATGAAATCATCAATCGTAAACAGCTTTTTCATTTAAGCTCCCCCTTCAGCTCCTCTTTGATCGTTTCCATCACATCCTTTTCAATTTCAGAATACAATCTGTCAACGTCGCCGTCCATATAATTCGGCTCCTCATACTCATCGGAAAAAACGACCTTCATGCTTGCGAGCCTTCCGGCCTGCCTCCTGTCCCTGCGGAGATCGTATCCGGTCAGGAACAGATAGTCACACAGGGTATCTCCCATAAAATAGAACGGAACAAAGAATAACTCGCGCACTTCATCAACCAGGAATCTTGTAAGAAAGAGTATGATCACCGAAATAAGCAGGCCGATGAACATAATGGAAAAAACCCGCGTATGGCGTTTCTCTTCCTTTTCTACCATTCCGAGATTATAAGCAGCATCATCAAGGATCAATTCCTCAATGGACTTTTTCTCCTCCTGTGACAGACAGTCCCCGATAATATTCAAAACAAGCGGGCACTCATCCGGCGTCAGTTCGGCAACTTCCTTGAGATAATCAATAAGATCCGGATTCAGGGTGTCAAAATGCCCTTTAACACTGTATGGACTGATCAGATCGCTGTAACTGGAAATCTGGCATGGGATCGTTGCAATTCCGTTCCTGATATAGTCCCGCCTGACACGATCGTCAAGATGTCCTTTTCTTGATTCGATTACTTTGATAATATCACGCTTCATAAAATCATTCCTTATTTTGGCATTAATGTTGTAACTTTCTTTCTTTAGGAATAAATAGTCGTTTTTAGCATTCTGCTATTCTTTTCCGAACAATAGCCCCGTAATCCCGCTTAATGTATTTTCGACGCTCTTGCTGCACGTATCGAAGCCTTCCCTGAAAACATAACTCATTGCTTCATAAAAGTCCTCGAGCGCTTTCTTCTTAAACTCCGCCTTAATATATTCCTCGCCTTTATCCTCATTTTCATTCCTGAAATCCTTATAGATGCCAAAAGGATATTCATGCCACTTAGGCCCAAGCAGCTTGGCATTGTATTTGTTG
>JAILQQ010000169.1 GCA_024698885.1 Lachnospiraceae bacterium
ATCCGAAATCCCGCCGTAAGGAGCGAAACGATGATCGGTATGCTCCGGGAAAGCGGGTTTTGGATCCGTTTCCGATACCGTCCCTAAGATCTTTGCGGCGGATTGATACTTATAGATATAGCGGACCCCGGCTTCCGGCGAAAACGACCCTGACGCCTTTTCCTTATCTTTCGTCAGGCAGTACAGCTGCGGCTGCGGCTGCGGCTTCGACTTCGGAAAAATCCCGGTGCTTTCCGGCGCGCTTACGGCGCTTAACCCGGAAATACTGTTTTCCGGCGCATCTCCAATGCTTGATCCGTAAACACTCCGAAAGAGATTCTCTTCAAGCATATATACCTGATCTTCCGAAACGTTTTCCCGGATATACGCCGACAGGCGCGAGGCTTCCGTAAAGACCGTTACCGAAAAATCGCCGGTAAACTCCGCGTATTCCGCCAATTTTAAGGCGTACCGCTCTTCCTCATCCCCTATGATGAGCATTTTTCCGGATTGCTTCTCATTGCCGTACATCCATCTTCTCCTTTCGTTCATTGTCGGCCTTTTTGACAGTTCCTTACCTTGTCCTGCAGATTTCCCACAATACGCCGCAGAAAACAGGCAGCGCAAAACGGATATCATGACGTCCCCGCCGGGAAACGGACTGCCAGAGCAGAATTACCGCGCCTGCCGCGATCGAAGCGGCCATCACGGAAAAGATCTCCTTTGGTCCCGTAAAGGTGCCGATCATCATAAACAGCTTGATATCTCCGGCGCCAAGCATCCCGAAACGGTAAAACACCAGTAAAAGGAGGGGGATACAGAGCCCTGCGGCTGCACAGGTTAATCCCTGTATCCCTGCGTCTGAAAGGAAAAAGAAAAACCCTGAAAGGATGCCTGTAATGATCAGTTCGTTATTCACTTTGCCATATCTCAGATCCGTGACCGCCGCGATCAGGCAGAGAATGATCAGGCAGATCTGCCGAAGCTCCAGTTTGCCACTTCCTTTCTCCGCGTCGATTCGCTTGCGAATCGTGCGCTTAGGAATGAACTTACATTTGTTGCTGATAATTGGTTAATTTGTTTGAGAAAATTCCGGAATGATTCTTTGTGAAAATGTGTTTGCAGCATCGCTGACTGACGACTCGTTTTGATTTTTGATGAAATCCGATTTGGAAGAATGACTTCTGTCAAGTCGCATTATATGCCCTGAAAACCCTGTTGTAAAGGGCTTTTCCGGCGTTTTTTCATCTTTGTGGGATCCGCTTTTTCCACGATAAGAAATGAATATACCGGGTCCTGTCAGGCGCAGGATCGTCTGTAAAAAGCATACAAAAAAGAGATGGCAGGAACGGGGATTCCTCCATCTCTTTTATGCAAATCTCTTTATTCGGCCTTATTAAGCCATAAAGCCTCTGCTTCCTGCCGGATCACTGACGCTTTCCTGCAGCTGATTTCTTCCGTAGGTCAGACCCGCGTAGACCGACTGCGTGTTATAGAGCATCGGATCCGAGTGATCCTCCTTAGCGACCTGCTCAAAAGCATCCTTTAAGGAGATCAGAAGCCCTCTCGCGTTTAAGAGACCCTCTGTATCGTTCTTTGCGGACGCTAAGCTGATCTCACGGTTGATAAAAACATAAAGCCGCATTAACGGAACCGCAAGCTCATAGTTATAATCAAGCGCTCCTAACAGATCCTCCACGCATCGGCAGGCGTTCCGGCAGTTCTGCCGGTATTCCTCGTAATCCGCCGCGTCAAAAGAGGCCAGCGCATCCTTGATATACTGATCCGCAATATCGTATACCAGAACAATGATACCGGTAGGATTCGCCTGTGAGATCTTTAACGTGTAGTCCTGAATCAATTCTTTTGTCATAGCACTCTCCCCTTATTAATAGTTTCCCCTGATTCGTTATTATACCATAACTATGTAATTTATCAATATTTTATATTTAGATGGCGATCACTGCAGAAGCTGCAGTGCCTGCTGCGGCTGCTCATTGGCCTGGGTCAGCATCGATGTGCCGGCCTGGGTCAGGATCTGCAGCTTCGTATATTCCACCATCTCTTCCGCCATATCCACATCCTTGATCGTCGAATAGGACGCCGTCAGGTTCTCCTCCGTGACATTCAGATTCGAAAGCGTGGCTTCAAACCGGTTCTGATAAGCACCGAGCCTTGAGCGGATCATCGACGTATACGAAAGTGCGGTATCCATCGCATCGATCGCTTTCTTCGCGTCTTCCTCGGTCCGTACGTTTAACCCTTCGATCCCCATATTCTTCAGACTCAGCTCCGGGATCGCAATGGTAATGCTCTGTCCCTCCGTCGGCCCGACCTGGATCTTCATGCCGCCGACCCCCTGGATATCTAGCTTAACCTCTTTTGTCGTACCTGCTGTTGCAGCGTGAAAAGCCTCGTTTTTCGGATTCACCTCAAAGATCATCTCCGAGCCGTCCGGCTCCAGATAGCGATACCGTATCGTACCGTCATCCACAAGCGATTCAATCTTCTCAAAGCTCCCGGCATCAAAGTTCTGACTGGATTTTATAGTACCATACTCATCAAATGTAATGGAATACTGTTTATCCGTCGCGAACGTTTCATTATAGGTTTCGATCTTAACGCCTCCCAGATCGGAATACCCCTTCAGATCCTGGTCTCCGTTTAAAAGGCGCTGGGTATTATACTCGGTCTGTCCGGCGATCCTCGTGATCTCCGCGGACAGCTGGTCTACCTCCCGCTGGATCGCCATCCGGTCCTCCGAAGTGTTGGTGCCGTTGGCAGACTGGATCGACAGCTCCTTCATCCGGTGGAGCATTTCCTGGACTTCGGAGATCGCTCCCTCAGCCGTCTGGATCACGTTGATCGCGTTGGAAGCGTTGTTATTGGCTTTTTGCAGGCCGCTGATCTGCCGGTGCATCTTGTTGCTGATGGCATAGCCCGCCGGATTATCCCGGGAGGAATTGATCTTATAGCCGCTG
>JAILQQ010000193.1 GCA_024698885.1 Lachnospiraceae bacterium
TTTTAACAGACTGTTATGATAAAATAGTGGGAGCTTAACTGTTCAGAAGCCAGAGGGTTCTGAACAGATACGTGGGAGCTTTGGAAATTACGGAGGACAGAATGAATATAGTTTGTTTGGACCTGGAAGGGGTGCTGGTTCCGGAGATCTGGATCGCGTTTTCGGAAGAAACCGGTATTCCTGCATTAAAACGTACGACCCGGGATGAGCCGGACTATGATAAGCTGATGCGGTTTCGCATCGCCATCCTGAAGGAGCATGGTCTGGGCTTAAAGGAGATCCGGGAGACGATCGAAAGGATCGACCCGCTGCCCGGGGCTGACGCTTTTCTGAAGGAGCTTAAGGAGCTGACGCAGGTGCTGATCTTAAGCGATACCTTCTATCAGTTTGCGGGGCCTTTGATGAAGAAGCTCGATTACCCGACGCTTTTCTGCAATTCGCTTATCGTGGCGGATAACGGGGAGATCACCGGCTATCAGATGCGCTGCGAAAGATCAAAGCTTACGACGGTAAAGGCGCTTCAGAGCATCGGTTTTGATACGATTGCCTGCGGGGACAGTCATAACGACCTGGCCATGCTTCAGGCCAGCAAGGCAGGCTTCCTGTTTAAGAGCACGGAGCAGATCAAGAAGGAGCATCCGGAGTTCAGAGCCTTTGAGGAATACGGAGAGCTTCTTGATGCCATAAAAGAGGTACTGAACTGACGGCAGCTCCGTGAAGACGTGGAAAAGGTATTTTAAAGGGTTATGAAGAGGATCATGCTTGCGGCGCTTCACAGCGGCAGCGGAAAGACCGTGCTGACCGCGGCGCTTGCTCTGGCCTTTCGGCAGCAGGGCATACAAACGGGTATCATAAAGTGCGGACCGGATTATATCGATCCTTTGCTGCATAACCGGGTCATAAAG
Organism: Lachnospiraceae bacterium; assembly: GCA_024698885.1. Taxonomy (GTDB): domain Bacteria; phylum Bacillota; class Clostridia; order Lachnospirales; family Lachnospiraceae; genus UBA2868. The sequence continues at coordinate 906 of JAILQQ010000193.1, forward strand.
GAGGCATCGGTCGGCGGACGGAATCTGGACTTTTTTCTGCAGGGACGTACGGGGATAACACAAAGACTTGCAGAGCTGAGCGCCGGATGGGACCTTATGCTGTTGGAAGGCGTCATGGGCTTTTATGACGGCATGGCCGCCGGTACAAAAAACAGCTCCTACGATATCGCGGCAGCCACGGATACGCCGGTGATCCTGATCCTCAGGCCCTCCGGGGTCGGCGTGACGATAGCGGCGCAGTTAAAGGGGATCTGCAGCTTTCTGCCGGACAATCACATAACAGGCGTTATCTTAAATGACTGCAAACAGTCTTTGTTCACCTATCTGAAACCGGTCATCGAGAAGGAAGCGGGCCTGCCGGTGCTTGGCTATCTGCCGCCCTTTCCCGAAGCATGCATCGAGAGCCGGCATCTGGGCTTAAAGGCCGTTTCGGTAACGGATACGGCGGATTTCGAGGAACGCTTTGCTTTTCTGTCACGGAAGATTTCCGAAACCGTCGATCTGACGGCACTGTATGCGCTTTGCGCGCAGGATTCTGCGGAGAACGGAAACGATACCGCAGAGACCGGAAAAAACACTTTCGGCGTATCTGTGGCAGTGGCCTATGATGAAGCCTTTTGCTTTTACTACCGTTTGAGCCTTCAGGCTCTCCGGAAAGCAGGGGCTTCGCTTGTTTTTTTCAGCCCGCTTCATGATCCTGCGCTGCCTGAGCACATTTCGGGACTTTATCTCGGCGGCGGTTATCCGGAATTATTCGTAAAGGAATTATCAGACAATGTGTCGATGCGGGAGAGTGTTTACCGGGCGGTATCGGGTGGGCTGCCGACGATCGCCGAATGCGGTGGTTTTCTTTATCTGCACCGGACGATGGCAGCCATGGAGGACCGGAGCCGGATCTATGAAATGGCCGGTGTTATCCCGGGGCATGCTTTTTATGCGGGCTCTTTAAAGCGCTTTGGCTATGTACGGCTTAGGGGGGGCGCATCCATGCTCTTTCGGGAGGGGGAAGCGGTACCGGCCCATGAATTCCATTATTATGACAGTACTGCCAGAGGAGAGGATCTTCTGATCGAAAAAGCCTCCGGCACAAAAATCTTTCGGGGAGGATATACCGGTCCTTCCCTCTATGCGGGCTTTCCGCATCTGGAGCTTTCCGGAAAAGACATAGACGGAGGGCAGACGGAACCTTTAGCCGAACGTTTTGTGAATTGCGTGAGACAGTACGCCGAAACGGAAAGCAGGGCAGAAAAGCAGGAGGAACAGAGAAAAGAGGAGAGAAAGCTTTTTTCTCTGCTATCGGATATCGGACCGTGTGATGAAGCTGTCCGTCAGGCCGCGCAGGATAAATGGGACAGTATCGCCAAGCCCCTCGGAAGCCTCGGCGCTTTTGAATCCATGATCGCAGAGATGGCGGCGCTCACGGGAAACCCTGAGGTGCAGGCAAAAAAGCCTGTGCTGGCGGTCTTCTGCGCGGATAACGGTGTTGTGAAGGAAGGCGTCAGCCAGTCCGGACATGAGGTAACCCTGCAGGTCATGAAGGCTCTGGCCGCGCAGGAAAGTACGGCCTCCTTCATGGCAAGGGAGGTTCACTGTGCCGTTCTTCCGGTGGATATGGGTGTTATGCTTCCTGAGGACGGACCTTTACGGGAAACGGATTCTGTCCGGGAAGCCCTTAAAGATCAGCTTATTCTGAACCGGCGGATCAGAAACGGGACCGGCGATATCCTGGTGGAACCTGCCATGGAACGGGAGGAATGCGTTCAGGCGGTATTATCGGGATTTTCTCTGGCCGGCGCGTTAAAGGAACAGGGCTTTGACCTGCTTTTAAGCGGTGAGATGGGGATCGGGAATACGACTACCGCGGCAGCTGTTTCGGCAGCGTTACTCTGCGGGGATCCGATACGTCTGACCGGCCGCGGGGCAGGCTTATCCGATGAAATGCTTGAGAGAAAGCGTTTCGTCGTGAAAGAGGTTCTTAAAAGACAGTCTCCGGCGCCCCATGACGCGATCGACGTCCTCTCCGGTGTGGGCGGTCTTGATCTGGCGGGACTCTGCGGATTTTTCCTCGGCGGTGCGTATTACCGGATCCCGGTGCTGATCGACGGATATATCAGTGCGGTTGCGGCTCTCTGCGCGCTGCGTCTTTGCGAAAACGCGGGCAAGGCGATGTTTGCGAGCCACTTAAGCGGGGAAAATGGCGGGGCCTCCATACTCAGAGCGCTTCAGAAAAGAGCGGTTCTGCAGGCGGACATGCGTCTTGGCGAGGGCAGCGGGGCACTTATGCTGCTTGCGGGTTTACGGCCGGCTCTTTCGGTTTATAACAGCGGTCATGACTTTGCCTCTCTGGGGATCCGTCCTTATCAGAGATTTGAGGAAAACGAGGGGTCAAAGTGATGCTTCATCTTGTGATCGGCGGGGCAGCCAGCGGAAAAAGCCGGTATGCGGAAGCACTTACCGTAAAATACGCGGCGGGACGCCCTCTTATCTACCTGGCGACAATGGCGGCGCGGGATGAAGAAAGCCTGCTTCGGATCAAAAAGCACAGGGAGGCGCGCAAAGGCTTTCCTTTTGAGACGTTTGAGAAAAGCCGCCGGATCGGGGAGTTACTGCCTGTACTCTTACCCGGAAGCTGCCTTTTACTGGAGGATATTCCGAATCTGGTGGCAAACGAGCTTTTTTCCGCGGATGAACCGTCTGCTCCTTTTTCGGAAAAGGAAATGACGGCTGCTGTCTGCCGGATCACGGAAGATATTACGCAGCTTGCTTTGCGCAGCTTTTTTGTGACGGTCGTGACGGGAGAGCTTTTTACGGGGGGCTCCCGGTATAGCCGGGAGACACTTCTTTATCTGAGGGTTCTGGCGGAGGTGAACAGACGGCTGGCAGAACAGGCGGATTCCGTAACGGAGCTTGTCTGCGGCTGTGCGAATATGATTAAAAATGAAAACGATCTTACAGTCGATTAGTATTGCTTTTTCCATGTATTCCGTGGTTCCGATGCCGCAGGTAACGTGGGAAAAGGAAAAAATGCGTTATTGTATGACGGCCTTTCCGCTTGTGGGTGTTCTGACCGGCCTTCTTCTCTGGGGCTTCAACGTCCTGGCCGGTTGCTTTGCTTTTCCGGGGCTTTTAAGGGCTGTCTGCCTGTCGGTCCTCCCCATCGTGCTGAGCGGAGGGATCCATGTTGACGGTTTTCTGGATACGACAGACGCGCTTGCGAGCCACCGGGACAGCGCGGAAAAAAGACGGATCCTGAAGGATGCACATGTGGGCGCTTTTGCCGTATTGTGGCTCGTCTGTCTGATGCTTTTCATCACAGCACTCTGGGAAGCCTATCCGGTACAGGCATATGAACCTGTCCTCATTCTGCTTGTCTTTGTATACAGCCGCTGTCTTTCGGGACTCTCCGTGCTGACCTTTGCGCCGGCGGAGGGCAGCGGGCTTGCCGGTACCTTTTCGGAGGCCGGAAAGGGCACGGTAAAGCTTATGCTCGCGGAAACCGTTCTCACCGCGTTTCTTCTCTGTCTTCAGGGGATCCGCGGCATTGTGCCGGTTTTTGCCGCTCTCTGCTTTTTCTTTTTTTACAAAAGGCTTTCCCGGAAGGAATTCGGCGGCCTGAACGGGGATCAGGCCGGATGGTTTCTGACGCTTGCGGAGATGCTTATGCTTGCGGTGATTGTTTTTACAAAACTGATACAGGATCAGATCGTATGATTTTTATCACGGGACCGCTGTTTGCGGGAAAACAGGCTTATATCATGAAAACTCTGGGGCTTTCCGAAAAGGAATGGGAGGAAAGGGGCGTCAGGGATGTGGAGGAGCTCTGCCGCGAGAAGATGTCGGAGGAGGAGCTGTCAGCGCTTGCCGGCCGGTTATCGCAAAAGGAGATCGTCATCGCCACGGAGGTGGGCGGCGGCGTTGTGCCGGCCAGCTCGGAGGAACGGCTTTTCAGGGAGCAGGCAGGCAGGCTTTCCTGCCTTTTGGCGGAAAGAGCGCAGCGCGTGATCCGCGTGATCTGCGGCCTGCCGCAGGAGCTGAAATGACGGGGGTGCTGCTTACGCTTTTTACAATGGTGCCGTTTTTTTCGCTGCTCCTCGATCTGTGGATCGGCGATCCCGAGAATATGCCGCATCCGGTGGTGCTTATGGGAAAAGCCGTCACCTTCTGGGAAAACAGGCTCCGGGCAGGCTTTGCGAAAAATGAAACGGGGGAGCGGACCGCCGGGCGGATCTTAGCCATATGCCTGCCGCTTTTTACGTTTATTCTGACAGGCGGCGTTTATGTACTGCTTTTTTCGGCCGGCAGGCTTGCGGATATTTTTTTCCGGGTGCTGCTTCTGCTTGATGTCTTCTGGGGATTTCAGGCGGTGGCGGTAAAGGATATGCTGAAGGAAAGCAGGGCTGTTTACCGGGCGCTGCCGAAAGATCACAATCCTGAAGACGGAGAGGAGCTTGAGGCTGCCAGGGCTGCGGTTTCCCGTATCGTGGGACGGGATACGGCTTCACTTTCATCAGAAGGGGTGATAAAGGCCGCCGTGGAAAGCATCGCGGAAAGCTTTTCCGACGGGATGTTTGCGCCGATGCTCTGTTTAAGCCTTGGCGGCGCACCGCTTGCCCTTTGCTATAAGGCGGTCAATACCATGGACAGTATGATCGGCTATCGGAATGCAAGATATCTGCATTTCGGCAGAGCAGCGGCAAAGCTTGATGATGCGATGAATTTTCTTCCATCCCGCCTGGCGGCGCTTCTGCTGGTCTTAGCGGCTTTTATGGCCGGGCGGAGGGAGCCGTCCGTATCCGGAAGGAGGGCTTTTTTGATCTGGCGCAGAGACCGCAGAAATCACGCAAGTCCGAATTCCGCCCAGACCGAAGCCGCTATGGCCGGCGCGCTCGGTGTTCAGCTTGGCGGCGGTGCCTGGTATTTTGGAGAATATTATGATAAACCGACGATCGGTGACGCAGAACGACCCGTAAGGAGAGACGATATTCTGACCGCGAACCGCCTCTTTCTGACCGCTTCCGTATGCGGGACTCTTTTGGCCTGCCTGATCAGAGGGATATTGATCTTCGGCGTGAAAGGATGAAACAGAGAGGCAGCGGACAGAGAAATGATGAAAGCGGGAAAACACGGCGGATGGATAAAGAGACCGGGAGAAGACGGGATGATCGATTTTTCGGCCAGTATCGCGCCCTTTGGTATGCCGGCAAAGGTGAAGGAAGCTGTTATGGCTTCGATCGATGCGGCAGAGTGCTATCCGGATCCGGACTGTCTCCTGCTCAGGGAGGCCCTGGCGTCACGGTATCACGGGAGAGTGGAGCAGTATATCTTCGGAAACGGCGCTGCCGATCTGATCTATAAAACGGCGGAGGCCCTTCGGGACCGGATCCGGACGGCGCTGATCATTGAGCCGGCTTTTTCCGAATATGAACGGGCATTAAGGCTTTCGGGCATAGCGGTCCGGCATTACGAAACGCATAAGACGGGCTTTACCCCGACGGAGGAGCTCTTAAGAGCGCTGACAGGAGGAGAGTATGCCGATGTCGGCCTGATCCTTTTGGCCAATCCCGCCAATCCGGCCGGAACGATTGTTTCCGTTTCGTTTCTGCAGGAGCTTTTTCATATCTGCAGAGAGCGGGGGATCCTGCTCATGGTGGATGAATGCTTTATCGGCTTTTTAACGGACGCTGCTTCGTTTTCCATGGCGGAAACGGCAGTAAAGGACGGAGAAGGCCTGCTTGTATTAAATGCTTTTACGAAGCTTTATGCGATGCCGGGCCTGCGGCTTGGCTATCTGTCCGGGGATACGGGACTTTTACAGAGGATCGATGAGATCGGGCAGCCCTGGGCGGTTTCCACACCGGCGCAGGCGGCAGGGCTTGCGGCACTTGCGCTTTCAGAGGAGAGCTACAGACTTCCCCTGATCCGCTATATCGGGAAGGAACGGGAACGGATGCGCTGTGCCCTTACGGAAGCCGGCTGTCGGGTAACGGAGGGGAAAGCGAATTACCTGTTTTTTTACGCGGGACCGGGAGGGCTGTATGAAAAATGCAGGGAAAGAGGACTCCTGCTCAGAGACTGCTCGGATTTTTACGGTCTGTCACAGGGGTATTACCGGGCAGCGGTTCTTAAGGAAGAGGAAAATGACCGGTTGATCAGCGTGATCAGAGAGAATTAAGGCATGGCAAAGAGCATTATGGTGCAGGGAACGATGAGCGGCGTCGGAAAAAGCATGCTGACGGCGGCACTCTGCCGGATCTTCAGACAGGACGGCTATCGGACTGCACCCTTTAAAAGTCAGAATATGGCCCTCAATTCCTTTGTGACAGGGGATGGCCTTGAGATGGGACGGGCGCAGGCGGTGCAGGCTTATGCAGCCGGGAAGGAGCCGGATGTCAGGATGAATCCGATCCTGTTAAAGCCGGAAAGCGAAACCGGCAGCCAGGTGATCGTAAACGGCAGGATTTTCGGAAATTATCAGGCAGCAGATTATTTCCGGATCAAAAAACAGCTGGTGCCCGTGATCCTTGAGGCGTATGAGAGTCTGGCCGCCGAAAACGACCTGATCGTGATCGAGGGCGCGGGGAGCCCGGCCGAGATCAACCTGAAAAAGGATGATATCGTCAATATGGGTCTCGCGGCCATGGTAGACGCAAAGGTTCTGCTTGTGGGGGATATCAATCCCGGCGGCGTTTTCGGACAGCTCTACGGTACGTTTATGCTGCTGCCGCCCGTGGAACGGGAGCGGGTCGCCGGCTTTATCATGAATAAATTCCGGGGAGATGTTACGCTGCTTGAGCCGGGGCTTTCCGAGCTGACCGCACTGACCGGTATTCCGGTACTGGGGGTCGTTCCCTATACAGATATCGGGCTTTTGCAGGAGGACTCCCTGTCGGAGGAGCTTTTGCAGGAGACGCATGGTAAGCCCATAGATATTGCGGTCATCCGTCTGCCCTATATCTCAAATTATACGGATTTTACGCCGCTTTTGGCATCCGGACAGATGGGTATCCGCTATGTCCGCACCCCGAAGGAGCTGGGACGTCCGGATCTTCTGATCATTCCCGGCAGTAAGAGTACCATGGCGGACCTGCGCTGGCTCAGGGATTCGGGACTTGCGCGTTCTGTTCTGGCGCTTTCCGAAAACGGGACGGATATTTTCGGGATATGCGGCGGATATCAGATGCTCGGGCTTTCCCTTTATGATCCGCAGACGGGAGAGCGGGAGGAGGGTTTGTCTCTCTTACCTGTGGATACGGTGTTTCAGAAGGAAAAGACGACGGAGCTTTCGGAGGGAACGATTCTTGCGCCGCCTTTTCAGGGAACCGCCATCCGGGGTTATGAGATCCATACGGGACAGACGGAGCTTTCCGACCGGGCGGAGAAAGACGGTACAAAACCGGTTCTGTCCCTTCAGACGGCAGACGGCGTAAGACAGGACGGTTTTTATCGGAACAATATCTTCGGGACTTATCTGCACGGGATTTTTGAAAACGGAGCCTTCGTCCGGAAAATGGAGGAGCTTTATCTGAAGAGAAGGGGACTTTGGACGGAATCTTCCGACTTATCGGCTACAGGAGCATTAGATTTCCGGGATTCTCAGGAAGCAGCGCTTGAGGCGCTTGCGGCTGATGTACGGAAAAGCCTGTGCATGGAAAAAATCTACCAGGCAGCAGGCTTGCAGGGGGAAGGATCATGAGGGGAAACAACTTCTTTCTGATCCTTATCGTTTTTATTCTGCTTTGTGCCTGCGGATGCGCGTATCCGGGAAGCCTTTTACCGGCAGGGAGCAAACCGGAGGAAGCGGAAGAAGGGACGTTGGGCAAGGAGCTTACGAGCCTTCAGATGGAGCAGAGAGAGGGGGATGTGGTAGATACGGCAAGGCAGCGTTATACCTACGAGGAAATGACGGAGGATATCCGAAGTCTCTGTGAGCTTTACCCGGAATGCCTCTCTTATGAAACCGTAGGAGAGAGTCTTGACGGGAGGGAGATCTATAAGCTCCGTCTGGGCGATCCCCGGGCAGATAAGCATATTTTTATTGACGCGGCGATCCACGGCCGTGAGTATATCACAGCCCAGCTGATCATGAAGTTAGTGGAAGAGTATGCGTCCCATTATCATAACGGCCGTTATCAGAATATGACCTATGAGGATCTGTTCGGACAGGTCTGTCTGGATATTTTCCCCATGGTCAATCCCGACGGTGTTTCGATCAGCCAGTTCGGGGAAGAAGGGCTGACGGATGAAACGGGCCGGAAGCTCCTCAGGGAATGCTTCGAGCGGGACAGGAAATATCTGGTTTATCAGGAGGATGGCAACGGGACCTTCTATTGGGCGGATTATTACAGGATTCCTGATTACGATAAGAGCGCTCTACCGGAAAAATATCAGAAGGAGATCACCTTTGCGGAATATCTGACGCACTGGAAGAGTAATGCGCGGGGCGTGGATATCAATGATAATTTCGATGTTTTCTGGGGGGAGGCGGATTTTAAGAGCTATCCCTCCTATGGCGCGGCGAAGGGTGAGAAACCGGCATCCGAACCGGAAACGCAGATCCTGATCAAAGAGAGCACAAAGGAGGATTATGCCTGCTTCCTTCACTATCATTCCCGCGGGCAGTTGATCTATTATGATTCCTTCGGGATCGATCCGGAAACCCTGCAGGCTTCCTGCGCGATAGCACAGAAGCTTTCGGAAATGACAGGGTATCTGCCCTACAGTACAAAGGAGCATGAAAGGGATAAGGCAGGCTTTGGGGACTATGTCCATGTGACCTTGAAAAAGCCCGGCGTTACGGTGGAGATCGGGAAGGATCCGAGTCCGGTTCCGGTCCGGGAGTTTCCGGAGCTTTGGGAGAAGCACCGGAAAAGCTGGGCGATGCTTGCATGGGAGGAGGTACAGGGTTCATTTAATTAAATAAGGGGGGGGGTGTTTTCCAAATACGATGAAAGAAAAGGCTGAACAGAACTTAGAGTACTATATGTGGATGTTTCTGGAAAACCGGGTCAAGCCCTATATTCAGGACAGTACGTATCGTTCCTATATCCAGAGCCTGATTCCCAATTTTTTCAATAATCCTATAGCCTCACTGATGCCGAGCGAACTGTCCGCAAATGTGTTAGAGCAGTATTATCTGGATTTGCTGGGCCAAAAAAGCAGACAAACAACGGAAATAATGGTAACGCTTACAAAGCGATTGTCCGCGTATCTGTTTTCGGAGAGAATTACGGAAGAAAACTATGCGGATAAGGTCATGCTGCCGCGGCAGACGAAGGGAGAAATGGACTTCGTCATGATTCGAAAGGAGCGCGAAAGGAAACGCTTCTTTACCGATGAAGATATCCGGAAAATATACAAGGCTTATCGCGGTGACGGCCCGGGGCTGAGGAAGAACGAAGCGGAATGGCTGCCAGTCATTCTTCTTCAGTTAGAGACGTTTCTGCGCGGTAGTGAAGTCATATCCATCTTCTTAGAAAATATTAATTTTGACCGCAGACTGCTTTGGGTACGTAATACGGTGGGGAAGCGTTTTCGTGACAATCATGCCGGAAATTCTTATGAGAAGTATTTAAAGGTGCCGAAAAACGGTGAAGAACGTATTGTGCCGCTTTCCGCTCTGGCCTGTGACCTGATAAGGGAAATGCTGCTGTCAGCCATGAAGAATCCGCATGGACTGCTGTTTCCCCAACGGAACGGACGGATGCGGACACTGGAAAACTATGAAAAATGTTTTCGCAGGATATGCGATCATCTGGAAATTGACAGAGACTGCCGGAAAATAGACTGCTGCGGAAGAGTCTACGGCCTGAATACCCATGCGCTCAGGCATACCGGTATCACGATGGCCAATGCCGCAGAGGGGGCCAACGCGTGTAATACGGCTCTGATGGCGGGTCATTCGGTCAGGCGGGCCGGCGGCTGTGATCTGGGATCGGATGCGGTTTATACGCATGCGGTGATCGAAGAACTCCGGAAGGTGAAAACGCCTTCCATGATTCTCGGATTATATGACGGGAATCCTTCCGCTGACGGCTTTCATTTCAGCAACAAAATACTTTTTAAACAGAACTATATTCCAACGGACACGGAAAAACAGTATTATAAGGTCAGCCTTCATACCAGCCGGGGATATCGCTATGCGAGTACACAGTTGAAGCTCTATAATCCCAGAACCGGAAAAGGCGAATACCGGCATATTCATTGGGGCAAGGTCGATGAGAACAACCGTTTTTATCCCAATGAACGGTTTTATCTGGCAAGCTCCGGAGAACGGGAAAAGCTGCTTTTCCCAAAGGAATGGGATATTTCTCTGACAAAAGAGGAAGATCCTTTTGCCGGCGTATACCAAAGGCTCTATTAAGGAGATGGATCCCTGAGAGGAAAATATGATGAAACGGAATCATTGGAAGCTGGCAGCTGTCTGTTTATGCCTGCTCATCGGCGTGACGGGCTGTCAGAATAAAGAGGAGGAAGAAAAAGCGCTTTCCATGCAGGAGCCGGCGGAAAAGCAGTTTATTACGATCGGATTTTCCCAGATCGGCTCGGAGTCTGACTGGCGGATGGCCAGCACCCGGTCGGTGCAGGAAGCGTTTACCGCGGAAAACGGCTATTCCCTGATCTATAATGACGGCCAGCAGAAGCAGGAAAATCAGATCAAGGCGATACGCGAATTTATCGATCAGGACGTGGACTATATTTTGTTGGATCCCTGCGTGGAAACCGGGTGGGATTCCGCCCTTTTGGAAGCTAAGGAGGCCGGGATCCCGGTGATCGTTTACGACAGAGACGTGGCTGTGGATGATGAGAGCCTTTTTACGGCCTGGATCGGCTCGGATTTTTATCTGGAGGGAGAAAGAGCCTGTACCTGGCTCTCCGAATATTTAAAAGCATATCGCTACAACAGCGATATCAATATCGTGCATATTCAGGGAACCCTCGGAGCCAGTGCCCAGATCGGGCGGACAGAGGCTCTGATGAATGCGCTGACGCAGCATGACAACTGGCATCTTCTGGAGCAGGAAAGCGGAGATTTTACCACGGCCAAGGGGAAGGAAGTCATGGAAAGAATGCTCTTTCACCATGGCGGCAATATCAACGTGATCTACTGTGAGAACGATAATGAGGCCTATGGGGCTATCGAGTCCATCGAACATGCCGGATACCGGATCGGGAGTGATCTGAGAAACCGTGAAATGCTGATCCTGTCCTTTGACGCGACCCATAACGGACTGATGCTGACAAAGGAAGGAAAGATCGCGGTGAATACGGAATGCTCCCCTCTGTACGGGCCGAAGCTGCGGGAAATGATCGAGGCCCTGGAAAGAGGAGAGGAGCTGCCGCACAGGACATATATCAACGAAGAGCAGTTTTCGAACTTTTCCGGCATCGGGACCTTACATATCGACGGTGAGGCTTATGCCGTGACGCCGCTTACGGATGCGCTGCTTGAGGAGAGAGAGTATTAAAGACATGATCAGATTATTTTTAGTGGAAGATGAAATTGTGATGCGGGAAGGCATAAAGCGCCGGATCGACTGGGAGAAGGAAGGGATCAGCTTCGTCGGGGAAGCCAGCGACGGAGAACTGGCTTATCCCATGATCTTGGAGACCAGACCGGATATCGTGATCACGGATATCAAAATGCCTTTTATGGACGGACTGAAGCTTTCGGAGCTGATCCGGAAGGAGCTGCCGGAGACAAAGATCATGATCTTATCAGGTTATGATGAGTTCAGCTATGCGAAGGAAGCGATCAAGCTCGGCGTAACGGAATATCTATTAAAGCCCATTACGCCGGCGGCGCTCCTTCAGTCCGTCCGGGGCGTGGCAAAAAAGATCGTACAGGAAAGGGAGAAAAAGGGAAGCGACTACGAAAAGAAGGAAATGGAAGCGCTTCAGATGTTTTCCGAGCTCGCTCAGCATTTTCTGGAAAAGAAGGACGCGAAAACGTCCGCGCCCGAAACGGTGCAGAGTGAAAGATTCGATGCCGTGGGGACCGGGAAATACAAGGAGTTGGAGAGCTTTTTGAAGACCGGATCCGTCGATGAGGCGCCGGATGCCATCGATTCGATCTTTGCGTCCATCGGAGAGCAGAATGCGCGTTCCTTAATGTTTCTGAATTATATCACCATGGATCTGTATTTTACCATGGCACGGTTTTTAAAGGAGATCGGCGCGGAGGAGTCACTTCCGGCCGTCAATGATGCGTGCGGCGATATCAATACCATGGTCCGACAGATCACGGATATGGAGAAGGCCCGGGATTATCTGACGGCATATTTAAAGGAAGTACTGAAGGTCCGGGATCAGGGCGCAAACAGAAAATACGGGCGGATCTTACAGGATGCCGTCCGCTATATCGACGAGCACTTTGCGGATGAGGATATTTCCCTGAATACGTTGGCCGAGCGTCTGAACATGAGCCCCAATCATTTTTCCGCGGTCTTTTCCCAGGAAATGGGACAGCCTTTTATCGAGTATCTGATCAATAAGCGGATGGAGAAGGCGAAGGAGCTTTTGATGACTACCGATAAAAGGAGCTCGGAGATCGCTTACGCGGTGGGATATAAGGACCCTCACTATTTCAGCTATACCTTTAAAAAGACTCAGGGCATGACCGCGAAGGAGTACCGCGGCAGAGGAACGGAGGCTCTGCCGTTATGAAGCAGAAAAAATCCGTTCTTTCTTCGTTTTCCACGCGTCAGAAGCTGACGCTGATGAGCGCGCTAATCATCCTGCCCTTTCTGGTTCTGACCGGCATTGTGATCTACGAGCTGAACCGGCTGGCCGCCTCCTACGATCTGATCGTTAAAAATATAACAAATGCCAATGAATACAATATCGTATTCAAGGAGAAAATGGATTCGGTCATGTACCAGATGGTAGCGAGATCTCTTGAAAAGACCGAGGTCGAGGAAGAGCTTTCGATGACAAACCCCGATGAGCTGATCGATTCCGCCGCTTCGGATTTTACAAGGATCGTGGATCTGACGACCTCCGTAGAAGCGAAAAGCCGGATCAAAAGTATCCTGAAGCTTCTCGGGACCCTGAAAAAACGCACGAACGAGATCAATAATACGGTCAAGATGTCGGGTCAGTATGATGACAATATGCTGCGGCTCGATACGGATATCCGCATTATTACGGAGCTGATCCAGGAGCGCATATCCGAGTATATCTACTACGAATCGTCGACGATGGAAACCATGCGGCAGGACATTGACAGGCAGAAAACAATTTTGATAAACCTGACTTTACTGATCGTCCTTGTTCTGCTTGGCACCTCCGTGCTTTTTACGGTGACGATCTCCCGCAGTATTACGGCTCCGATCGACGAGCTCTGCCTCGCAACGGACGAGGTGGCCCACGGCAATTTCGCGGTCCGTACGAATATCGAGTCGAGCAGTGAGCTGATCCAGTTAGGAAATTCCTTAAACAGTATGGCTGCACAGCTTGGCGGTCTTGTGGAAAACATCAAACGGGAGCAGATCAATTCCAGAAATCTGGAGCTGAGACTTTTACAGGCCCAGATCAATCCGCACTTCCTGTATAATACGCTCGACAATATCGTATGGCTGTCGGAGGATGACCGAAAGGAGGAGGTAGCCTCCATCGTGACATCCCTTTCCCGTTTTTTCCGCACAACCCTTTCGGGCGGCCGGGATTTTATCCGGATCCGGGACGAGCTGTCCCATGTGGAGGCCTATCTTGAGATCCAGCAGTTTCGTTACCGGGATATTCTGGATTACCGGATCGATGTTCCGAAAACCTATCTGGAATACGCGATCATCAAGATGACGCTGCAGCCCATTGTGGAGAACGCCCTGTATCACGGTTTAAAGAACAAGCGCGGGAAAGGCGAGATCCGGATCGGGATTTCCGAACGGCTCTTACGCTATACTAAGGATCAGGATATCTTTAAGGGCGTCGGGTTCGAGGCCGCCGGGGAGAACGCTCTGGTCACCATCGACCCGGATACGGTGGAACAGCTGGTGTTATTCGTCGAAGATGACGGGATCGGCATGAAGCCGGAGGAGCTGAGCCGCATCCAGCGGATCGCTGACGGCAAGGAAAAGCCCTCCATCGACAACAAGGGTTTCGGCATTTCCAATGTGGCCGAGCGGTTGAAGCTAAATTACGGAGAATACGGCGGTTTGAAAATATCCAGCGTTTTCGGGGAAGGGACCCGGGTTGAGATCATGATCCCCAAGACATTCATGGAAGCTGATTCATAAAATTTTATACTTTTTGCATAAAAAAATCTATTTTACGTTCATATTCCGTTCACAGTTTAGTAAGAAATAAAACTTTTTACGGAATATTCTTTATGGAATCTCCTATTTCCTCCCGTTATACTGTATCCCAGTGGAGGTTCGGAAAACGAACCTGATTTTAAAAGGAGGAATAGAAATGAAAAAGAAACTGATTAGTGTCTTACTGGCAGGCTGCATGACAGCTGCATTACTGGCAGGCTGCGGCGGCGCAGCTCCGGCGGCTGAGGCAGCAGCTCCGGCAGCAGAGGAAGCAACGGAAGAGGCAGCTCCGGCAGCAGAGGAAGCGGCACCCGCTGAAGAAGCAGCAGCAGAGGAAGCTCCGGCAGCAGCTGATGAAGGCGGCCTGATCAAGGTTGGTTTCGCGCAGGTAGGACATGAGTCTGACTGGAGGACAGCTTCCACCAAGTCATGTCAGGATGTTTTCTCAGAGGCTAACGGCTATGATCTTAGCTTTGTAGACTGCGACAACGACGAAGCAGCACAGAAGGAAGCAGTTCGTTCCTTCATCGAGCAGGGTGTTGACTACATCATCATCGACCCGATCATCGCTACCGGTTGGGATACGGTTCTGACAGAGTGCGACGACGCCGGCATCCCGGTTATCGTTATCGACCGTACCATTGATGATTCCGACAAGTATGTATCTTGGGTAGGTTCTGACTTCCTGACAGAAGGTAAGGCAGCAGCTGAATGGCTGAAGGCTTATGCAGACGCTCAGGGCATCAAAGAGATCAACGCTCTGATCATCCAGGGCACGATCGGCTCCTCTGCTCAGATCGGACGTACCGATGGCTTCAACGAGATCGCCAAGAGAGAAGGCTGGACGGTTCTCGATCAGCAGACCGGTGACTTCACAGAGGCAGGCGGACAGGAAGTTATGGAATCCTTCTGCAAGTCCTATGAAGGCAAGTTCAACGTAGTAGTTTGCGAGAACGATAACGAGGCATTTGGTGCCATGACCGCTATGGATAACGCAGGCGTAAGCTATGGCCCGGGCAACGATGTAATCCTGATCTCCTACGATGCTTGTACCGCAGGTCTTGAGGATGTTAAGGCCGGCAAGATCACGGCTGACTTCGAGTGCAATCCTCTGGCTGCTCCTACCGTTGAAGGCGTTCTTCAGACCCTTCAGTCCGGCGGAACTCCTGAAAAGGAAATCCTTGTTCCCGATAACTGGTATGCACTTGCGGATCAGATCGTTGACTTCTCCGTTGACGGCAATCCTCAGAGCATGATCGAAGTAACCGACGAGGTTATTGAGGCTCAGTACTAAAAGAAAAGCTTGAGAAGCTGTTCTGAACAGATACAAGCTTGGAACAAAGAAGAGTATAAGGATTTACTCTGGAGGCCCCTGTGGATTCAGGGGCCTCCAAATTTTTGAGCAGGAAAAAGGAGGAAGGAGAAGCTGCATGGAAGACAATGTTGTATTAACTGCCAGAGGCATTTCAATGACGTTCCCCGGAGTTAAGGCACTTCAGGATGTGGACTTCACACTCAGAAAAGGTGAGATACATGCGTTGATGGGAGAGAACGGTGCGGGAAAATCAACGCTGATCAAATGCCTTACCGGTATTAATGACTTTGAGGCAGGCGAGATTCATATTGACGGCATTCAGGGCCCCGTGAAAAATCATTCCACGAGAGATGCTCAGAACGTCGGCATTTCGACTGTTTATCAGGAGGTAAACCTCTGCCCGAATCTTTCCGTGGCGGAGAATCTGTTCATCGGGAGAGAACCGATGACAAAAATTCATACGATCGACAGAAAATCCTATAACAAGCGTTCTCAGGTCATCATGGATGAGCTGGGCATTTCTGTTGACGTGACACAGAATCTGGAAAATTATTCCCTTGCGATCCAGCAGATGGTAGCGATCGCGAGGGCTGTTGATATGGATTGTAAGGTCCTGATCCTTGATGAGCCGACGTCCTCCCTCGATGACGAGGAGGTGGAGAAGCTTTTTGTCCTGATGCGCAGACTCAGGGACAAGGGTGTCGGGATCATTTTCGTAACGCATTTTTTGGAGCAGGTTTATGCGGTCTGTGACCGGATCACGGTGCTCAGGGACGGCAGGTTTGTCGGAGAATATCCGATCGAGGAGCTGCCGAGGGTGAAGTTAGTGGCGGCCATGATGGGTAAGGATCTGGATGATCTGGCGGAGATCAAGAAGGAGGGCGCTGAGGACGCCGTGAACAATCCTCTGGAGATCAGCGCAAAGGGTCTTTCCCATACCGGTACGATCAAGCCGTTTAATCTGGATATCCATAAGGGTGAGGTGGTCGGTATCGCCGGACTCTTGGGCTCGGGCCGGAGTGAGCTGGCCAGAGCGATCTACGGAGCGGATAAGGCCAATACCGGGACGTTAATGGTGGATGGAAAGGAAGCAAAGATCAATCAGCCTATCGACGCCATGAACCTTGGTATGGGCATGCTGCCGGATGACAGAAAGGCAGAGGGTATTATCGCCGACCTTTCGGTCAGAGAGAATATCATTCTGGCGCTGCAGGCCAGAAAGGGAATGTTCAAGCCCCTTACCCGGGCAAAGCAGGAAGAGCTGGCGGATCAGTACATTTCGCTTCTGCAGATCAAGACGGCCAGCAAGGAGACGTTAGTCAAACAGCTTTCCGGCGGAAATCAGCAGAAGGTGATCCTTGCCAGATGGTTAGCGACGAATCCCGATTTTCTGATCCTTGATGAGCCGACCAGAGGTATCGATATCGGTACCAAGTCAGAGATCCAGAAGCTGATCATCAAGCTGGCCGGTGAAGGAAAGAGCATTCTCTTTATTTCCTCGGAGATCTCGGAAATGCTCCGTACCTGCAGCCGTATGGCTATTATGCGTGACGGGCAGAAGGTAGGAGAGCTTGACAGGGAACTGACGCAGGAGAATGTCATGAAAGCGATTGCGGGAGGTGACTCTTCGGATGAAAAATAACAAATCCTGGAATAAAATAAAAAACTGGCCTCTTTTGCTGCCGGTAGTTGCGCTGATTCTGGTGATGGCGGTGAATATCATCTATGATGCCGTAAACGGCAATAATCCGCTGTCCTTCTTTATGATCACACTGCAGCAGACCACGAGTAACGGGACGATCCTGTACGGCCGTATCATAGATATTCTGAACCGGGGCAGTGAGGCCGCGATCCTTGCGATCGGAATGACTTTGGTAGTCTCCTCCTCCGCGGGAACCGATATTTCCGTCGGATCAGTCATGAGTCTCTGCGCGAGCTTCTGCTGTATGCTTTTGGCAGGCTATGGCGTATCCTCTACGACTACGCTTGCCAAGCCCCTGATCGTCGGTATTCTCGGCGGCCTTCTGATGGGCGTTGTCTGCGGGATGTTTAACGGTACCCTGGTGGCGTATTTCAAGATCCAGCCCATGGTAGCGACGTTAATCCTCTTCTCGGCGGCCAGAGCCATCGGACTGCTTCTGTGCAACGATCTGATCGTATATGTCAGAAATCCGTCCTATGCTTTCTTCGGAAGCTTTGTAGGACCTCTGCCGACGCCGCTTATTATCACGGCGATCTGTGTGGCGGTGATGTCGATCCTGTTAAAGAAGACCGCTCTCGGCATGTATATTCAGTCGGTCGGTATCAACGATAAGGCAAGCCGTATCGCCGGTCTGAATTCGAAACGGATCATTTTCCTGACCTACGTGATCTGCGGTCTGTTTGCCGGTATTGCCGGTATCGTGAACTCCTCCCGTATTACCTCGGCGGATTCCAATAATATCGGCCTGTATCTGGAAATGGACGCGATCTTGGCCGTAGCGCTCGGCGGAAACAGCTTAGGCGGCGGAAAATTCAATCTGGCCGGCTCCATTATCGGTGCCTATACGATCCAGGCGATCACGACAACGCTTTACGCACTCGGCGTTTCCGCGGCGCAGGCTCCGGTTTTCAAGGCCATCATCGTGATACTTATCGTATCGATCCAGTCTGAGCCGGTGAGGAATTTCTTCAAAAAACAGAGCGCGGCAAAACAGGCAAAGGGGGTGGCATAAATGAAGAATAAAAAGGTAAGATTAAACGGTCATACTATTCTTCTTCTGATCACCATAGCGCTGTTTGCCGTTTTATATGCGGGCGGCTGTATCGCCTACGGCGCAAAGGGCTTTACGCATCTGCAGACCTTCTGCAATATTCTGATCACCAATGCCGGTCTGATCTGTGTGGCCTGCGGCATGACCTGCGTTATGCTGACAGCGGGTATCGATATTTCGGTGGGCGCCCTGATCGCCATGGACTGCATGCTTTTGGCAGTGGGAATGGAAAAGGGGATCGGCGCGGTGCCGATGATCCTCATCGTTCTCCTGATCGGCGTGGTCTTTGGCGCGTTTCAGGGTTATCTCGTGGGTTATCTCGGGATCCAGCCGTTTATCGTGACGATGGCGGGCATGTTCTTCTGCCGTGGTATGACAGCCGTGATCTGTACCGATCAGGTTTCCATCACCGAGGCGATCAATCCGACCTTCTATAAATGGGCCAATGCCAAGGTCATCATTCCCTTCGGCGGTTATGTGAACAACAAGGGCAAATATATGGCGCCTTATGTCAGACCGGGCGTTGTTGTGGCACTCTTAGTCCTGATTCTCATTTTCATCATGCTGCGGTATACGAAATTCGGACGCTCCCTTTACGCGGTAGGCGGGAGCGCGCAGTCGGCGACGATGATGGGTTTAAATACCAAGATGATCCGGATGAAAGCACATATCCTTTCCTCGGTCCTCTGCTCGATCGGCGGTATCTGCTACTGCTTAAATACCATGGCAGGCTCCGTGACCCAGGCGCTGGGACTGGAAATGGATGCCATTTCTTCCGCGGTTATCGGCGGAACGCTCTTAACCGGCGGTGTCGGCAACGTGTTCGGAACCTTCTTCGGCGTCCTGATCAACGGAACGATCTCCTCGATCGTTAAAACAAACGGAAAGCTGGCAAGCTCCTGGCCGAATATCTTAACGGCGGCGCTTCTGTTCATCTTCATCGTGATCCAGAGCGTGTTTGCGGCGATCAGAGAACGGAGCAGGAATAAATAATAGGATTTTCTTATATAGAATGATATAGTATAATAGTAGCCGCCGGGGTTTTCGCTCCGGCGGCTTTTTAAACCGGGGGGAGCGGGGGTTTTTATTGATGAAGGATCCGGGACTGAACGATCCTGCCATGCGGGAAATACTGTTTGAAACCATAGAATGCCGGTATGAAGCAGCCCACGAGCCGGTGCGGGTATTTGAGGAGTTAGTCATCGGCAAAAGCCGGGCGGATGCCATTATCGTTACAGGCGACGAGATCCTGGGCTTTGAGATCAAAAGCGACCGGGACAGTTTAAACCGGCTGGAAACCCAGGTCCGGAATTACGAACGGTTCTGCGATTACTGCTATATCGTCACGGGACTTCACTATATCGACCGGATCGAGGAGCATGTGCCGGAGCACTGGGGGATCTATGATATCCTGAAGGACGAGGAGGGGCAGCTGCATATCGAACTGTTCCGGGAGGCGCTGCGTGATCCGAAGGAAAGGCCGGCGGTGAAGCTTAAGAATCAGATGAACCTTCTCTGGCGGAGCGAACTGATGAACATCGTCAGGCGTTATCACATCCGCGGCTACAGCAGCCGGAACAAGCATAAGCTCAGAGATCTGATCGTGGATACCCTGGGAAGGGTAGCCTGTAAGAGCCTGACCTGTGAAGCCCTGCTCAACCGGGATTACAGCATATTTGATACCCCTGCGGGGGTGCAGAAGGGAGAATCATGAAAAAACCGTCCAAAAACAAACTGTCATATTGGTTTGACAATCAGATGTCTGCCGGAACGATCGCGCTGATCAAGCTGCTTTCGATCATTACGGTGGCCTCGGTGCTGATCATCGGGGTGCTGATCGCCCTGATCGGGATCGGCAAGGGCTACGGACTGGGACAGGGCATATGGATCAGCCTGACCCATGTACTGGATCCCGGTACGATCTGCGCGGACGAAGGCGCAGGCATACTGTTTATCCTGGGGATGTTAGTCATCACCTTCTTAGGGATCCTGATCATGAGTACCTTAACCGGTATCATCTGCAACGCCATTGATGAAAAGGTGCAGGATCTGCGGAAGGGCCGGTCCGTTGTGGTGGAGGAAGGGCATGTGATCGTGCTGGGAACAGGCGACGGCCTCTATACCATCGTCTCGGAGCTGATCGAGGCCAATGCCAATCAAGAGAAGGAAGCTTTGGTCATCCTGGACAATAAAGACGGCAAGGACGTTATGGACGAAAAGATCAGCGCCCGCTTTCCGGATACCAAAACCACCCGGGTCATCTGCCGCTGCGGTAATGTCGCGGATATAACCGATCTCCGGGTATGCTCCTTTGATACCTGCCGCAGTGTTATCATCAATACCGACTCCGATGCCATGACGTTAAAGAGTATTCTGGCCGTGACCATGCTGTTAAAGGAGTATGGCAATGATAACGCGTATATTATCGCGGTCATTCGGGACGAAGACAACCGGCAGGCGGCGGAGATCGCCGGTGAAGGGCATGTGGAGATCATCAGTTTCCACGACGTGATGTCCCGGATCATCGCCCATACTAGCCGAAACGCCGGTCTCTCCCAGGTCTTCACGGAAATCTTTGATGCCGACGGCAGCGAATTCTATATCGAGGAGCATCCGCAGGCTGTAGGAAAGACACTTTCGGAGTTGAACCGGTACTTCCCTGTTTCCACCGTACTCGGCTTTGTTCGTCCGGACGGAGAGATCCTCTTAAACCCGGAGCCGGACAGAAGGGCCGGGCAGGGAGACCGCCTGATCCTGTTTGCGGAGGATGACGGAGAAAGCAAAATGGATGCCGAAATGGCTCCGGTCAGAGAAGATACGATACAGAAGGAATACCGCAGGGAGCCGATCGCGAAAAAGGATATGCTGATCCTCGGTTACAGCAGCAGACTGAAATATATTCTCGAGGAGGAGGATCACTATGTGGCGCCGGGCTCTGTCATGACCGTCGCACTCGATCTGAACCAGGGGATGCATCGGGAAGAGCTGGAAGCGATGCGGTTTGAGAATATAAAGATCGAGATCAGAACCTGCGATATCTGCCGCCGGAGCGATCTGGAACCGTTGCTTGGAAAGGGGACCACGGTTCTTGTGCTGGCAGACGCGGAAGAGGAAATGGATGAAAGGGAGACCGAACGCAAGGATGCCCGTATTCTGATGACGCTGCTGCAGCTTCGCTATCTGTCGGATACACTGGGCTACAGGCTCAACGTGACCAGCGAGATGCTGCGGGTGGAAAATCAGGAACTGGCGCAGATCGCAAGGGTAAACGATTTTGTGATCAGCAGCAATATCACAAGCCTTATCGTGACCCAGATCAGCCAGACCAGGGAATTAAAGAATATCTTTGAGGAGCTGCTGCAGGAGGAGGGTTCGGAAATCTATGTACGTCCGGCCGGTGCCTATGTGAAGACGGGACAGAAGACGGATTTCTATACAGCCTGCGAAGCGGCGGCCAGACAGCGCGAGGTGCTGATCGGTTACCGGAAGGAGGATCCGCAGACCGGCAATATCGAGATCGTTACCAATCCGCCGAAGGCAAAGGAGCTGTCTTTCGGAGAACAGGACGCATTTATCGTTATTGCGGTGGATTAAGGAACTGTCAAAAAATAACAGATAAACCACAGGAGAAAGGGAGGAAAGCATGTACGTAAAAAACAGTGACAGGGAGTATAAGGATCTGGGGAACGGGTGCCTGAGGAAAGTGCTGGCATACAGCGACAATATCATGAATGTGGAGCTGCAGTTTGAGAAAGGGGCAAAGGGTGCCATGCATTCCCATCCTCACGAGCAGATCGGCTATGTAATTGAAGGGAGCCTTGTCTTTCATGAGGAAGGCAGGGAGGATGTGACGCTTAACGCCGGAGATTCCTATATCGTGGCACCGGATGTATCCCACGGGATCGACTGCCTGACGGAGGTGAAGCTTTTGGATATCTTTACCCCCAAGCGGGAAGATTTTCTGTAAAAAGGATTTGTTTATTTCGTGAAAATGTGATAGTATATTTATGGATTTTTTAAACATTTTTACCAAATATTTATAGGGAGGAAAGTTAAGACATGAAAATGAAGAAGATTGCTTCAATCCTTTTGGCTGGTGCCATGGCCTTAAGCCTTACGGCTTGCGGACTGAGCGCTGCGCCCGCTCCGACGGCCGAACCTGCGGATACTGCTGCTCCGGCAGCTGAGGAAGCGGCTCCGGCGGAAGAAGCGGCAGCAGAGGAAACCTCAGATGCGGCTGCGGCTGGTGACCCGGCGGTTACGCTTGTGATGGCAGAGGTTAACCCTGCTGATTCCATCGTAGGCCAGATGGATACCAAGTTTAAGGAAGAGGTTGAGAAGCTTTCGGGCGGTTCGATCACGATCGACCTTCAGCTGAACGGCGTTCTCGGGTCCGAGAATGATGTACTGGATACCATGCTCGGCGGTGCCGGCACGATCCAGATGTCCAGAATCTCCGCTTTTGCGTTAACAACCTATGGCGGACATAAGAGCACCTTGTTATCCATTCCCTTCACCTTTGCCAACAGAGAGCATTTCTGGGCATTCGTTCATTCGGATCTGGCACAGGAATTCTTAAATGAGCCCTCTGAGAACGGTTCGGGCATCAGAGGCCTGTTCTACGGCGAGGAAGGCTTCCGTCATTTCTTCACGGTAGATCCTGTTGAAAGCATTGATGATTTCGCAGGCAAGAAGATCCGTGTTTCCAATGACCCGATCATGAACGGTATGGTAGAAGGCCTTGGCGCTTCTCCGACGGTCGTAGATTACAACGAGCTGTATTCCGCTCTGCAGACCGGCGTGGTTGACGGCGCTGAGCAGCCCATCGCGAACTATCAGAGCAAGGGCTTCAATGAAGTTGCGAACAATATGATCCTTGACGGACATACCCTGGGCGCGGTTCAGGTTATTATCACGGATGAAGCGTGGAATTCTCTGACAGAGGCACAGCAGGCCGCTATGACCGAGGCTTCCCAGATCGCTTCCGATTACTGCCATGATATCTCCGAAGAGGCAGAGAATAAGGTTCTCGACGAGTTAAAGGCTTCGGGCTGCAATATCGTTGAAGTAACCGACAAGGCTCCCTGGCAGGAAGCCTGCAAGGCTGTCATCGAGGAAAATACCAGCGATCAGGCTGATCTGTATCAGCAGATCCTTGATCTTGCGAAGTAATTCCCAAGCATTGTTTTACGATTAAGATTGTTGGGGCACAGGGCTTTGATGCCCTGTGCCTCATTTCGTCAGGAAGGAAATGATCCGGCCAGGGAACCTGACCGGATCGGCATGAACCGAGGTTCATGCCTGAGCGCACGATCTGCAAAGCAGATCGGCGCAGAAAGGAGATAGTGAATCTATGCCGGCGGTTTTTGAGAAACTGGAAAAAATAAAACCTGCTTATGACGCGGTATATCATTTTACGGCGGTGCTCTGCAAGATCCTGCTGATCGCGGATATTCTGATCGTATCGTTTCAGGTGGCCGGACGGTATATCCCGTTTATTCCGGACCCGTCCTGGACGGAGCAGGTGGTTTTGACGCTGATGTCTTATATGGCGGTGCTTTCGGCGGCTTTAGCGATCCGCCGCGGCGCTCATATCCGTATGACTGCCTTTGACAGATATCTGCCGAAAAAGCTGCTGAAGGGACTTGACATTCTGGCGGATATCGCGGTGTTAGTCCTGGCAGTGATCATGATCGTGGAAGGCTGGAAATACGCGCAGATGATCGGCGGAAGGGGCAGTTACGAAAGTATGCCCTGGCTGTCCCGCTTCTGGATGTATTTTCCCGTGCCCCTGGCAGGCGTTGCCATGATCATTTTTGAGATCGAAGCGATCTATAATCATATCAAATCTCTGTACGTCAAAGAGGAGACCGCAGTAAACGGGGAAGGAGGCGAAACGGCATGACAGTTAATATGACCGCGATCGCGGTTTTGATGATAAGCTTTTTCGTAATGATCCTGTTACGGTTCCCCATTGCCTATGCGGTGGCCCTTTCCTCCGTACTGTGCCTTTTGGTAGAGGGAAATCCCCTTTCGACGCTGTGCCAGTTTATGGTGAAGGGTATCAGCTCCTTCTCGCTGATGGCGGTGCCTTTCTTTATCACCATGGGGGTTTTGATGGGCACGGGCGGTATTTCCGAGAAGCTGATCGCTCTGGCGGATGCCTGTGTCGGATGGATGACCGGCGGCATGGCTATGGTGAATATCGTAGCATCCTACTTCTTCGGCGGTATTTCGGGTTCGGCGGCGGCCGATACGGCTTCCTTAGGTTCGATCCTGATCCCGATGATGTCCGAGCAGGGTTATGATACGGATTTCTCCACAGCGGTAACGATCACCTCCTCCTGCGAGGGTCTTTTGGTTCCGCCGTCACATAACATGGTTATTTATGCGATGTCGGCCGGCGGCGTTTCCATCGGAGCACTGTTCCTCGCCGGCTATATTCCGGGGGCTCTGCTCGCGTTCTCGCTGATGGTAGGCTCTTATATTATTTCAAAGAAGAGAAAATACCCCAAAGGGGAAAAGTTCTCCTTTATAAGATTTATCAAACAGCTGGCGATCTCGTTCTGGGCTCTGGCTGCTATCGTCATCGTGGTGATAGGCGTGGTAGGCGGTGTTTTTACCGCCACGGAGTCCGCGGCCATTGCGGTCATCTACAGTCTCATCGTTTCTGTGTTCATTTACAAGGGCATTACCTGGAAGGGCGTCTGGAAGGTACTCGATGAATGTGTGAATACGCTTTCGATCGTACTGATCCTGATCGCAACCTCGGCGGTTTTCGGAAACTGTCTGACAAGACTGCATGTGCCGGATCTGGCGGCGAAGGCTATCACCGGCATCAGCACCAATCCCTATGTGATCGCGCTGTTAGTGGATCTGATCCTTCTGGTACTGGGCTGCATCATGGATATGGCACCGATCATTCTGATCGCGACGCCGATCCTTCTGCCCATCGCGACCTCGATCGGCATCGATCCGATCCAGTTTGGCATCATCATGGTGCTCAACTGCGGTATCGGTCTTCTGACGCCGCCGGTCGGCGCGGTGCTGTTTATCGGTTCCGCGGTGGCAAAGCTTCCGATGGAGAGGGTGGTCAAAGCAACCCTGCCGTTCTATGTATGCATGCTTATTACGCTGGTCCTGATCACCTTTATCCCGGGGATCAGTATGCTCCTGCCGCATCTGATGCATTGATATTTTTTGACGGAAAGAGCTCGAACGGATCACGGCGGGAGATAACTGCCGCCGTGATCTGTTCGGAAATCAAAGGGTTAATACAGGTTTCATCAGTATGGTATACTGCTTCAAGTACAAGGTCCGGGTATCAGATCTCTGGCAGGTGCGTATGTATTAT
>JAILQQ010000003.1 GCA_024698885.1 Lachnospiraceae bacterium
TTTTCTTCATCCCCTGCTTTAAATGGAATAAGCATTATTATGTCCAGACTTCCTGCTGTGGAAAGGTATACGAGCTGGATCCCGAAATCGGTAAACGGATAGCCCGGGGAGAACGGGTTGATATAGCTGGCAACGACTTGAACGATGCTGGATATAGCAGTCAGCCGATGCCAAAAACCTGCTCTTATTGCGGCTATTCGACCTATGAGGATTTTCAATATTGCCCCAAATGCGGGAGAGAGTTCTGATCTGAAAGGAGTTAAGAAATAATGGATATTTGTGATATCTGCAATAAGCAGCCGGTGAAGATACATATAGAGGGTGAGGGAGATTATTGTCTTGACTGCTATAACGCCATGATCCTCGAAAAATCGGAAAAGATGACACATTTGATTATCCCCGACAGATCACAATCATGGAACCGGATGGAGCCGTACACACGTTTAATATCGAACACGTCATACTTGGGACGATTGTTTCCTGGGATGCAAATGAAAATGAAAAAGGTGTCTAAGCCCTGATAAAACAAGGAAAAACGATATGATCAAGATACTATTCATCTGCCACGGCAATATATGCAGATCGCCGATGGCGGAATATGTTATGAAGAAGATGGTAAGGGATATGGGTTTGGCCGGTGAGTTTCATATCGAGTCGGCAGCGACGAGCACCGAAGAACTGGGGAATCCCATATATCCTCCGGCGCAGAGAGTGATGAGGGAGCATGGGATCGATCCTTCGGGGCATGCGGCCCGGCAGCTGAAACGCAATGAGTACGATAAGTGGGATATGTTTGTGGGAATGGACTCTGAAAACCTGTATTATATGGACCGCATCCTGGGAGGAGATCCTGAAAAGAAGATATCGCTTCTGATGGACTATACAGACAGACCGGGAGAGGTTTCGGACCCGTGGTATACCAGAGATTTTGAATCCACCTGGATCGATGTGAACGAGGGTTGCAAGGGTATGATAGAATATATACAGAAGAACAGATCAATGACCTGAGGATATATGTTACAGTACGCAAGGAGGGAAATATGTTCATTCAGTATTCCTGTCACGACATGACCGGAGAGGTATGTACGGAGCTGGCATCCTTTTACGGAATACGTTACAACAGAAACGGTTTTGCCGTTCTTTCCACGGAACATGCTGCCCATGACTATCTGCTCCCCATGAGTGTCGACAGTTATAAAAAATTTCTGGATAAGCTTACCGGGCTCATAAATACAGACGCAAAGGTGATAAAGATATCCAGGGGCATGATATACAGGGTGCGCAGAGGAGCTATGCTTCCGCTGGATGACAAGCGGAGCAACGAATATGACCTGGAGGTATGACCGGGTACTGAAGACCTTCCTGTGGATGATCTCCCTAAGCCTTTTTTGTATGTTTATGCTGTCCTCCTGCGGAAAGAAGGAGGAGGATATATTCATCTATGACGAGGAAGATTTTATTGAGGAGGCAGAGGAAGAGATCTTCGATGATGAAGAGATAAATACCGGTGATGAGGAAGAAGAGGAGGAGCATAGCGGCGGCAGCGACAGTGAAGAGACCGTCTACGGAATGACCCTTTATGAGCTGGAGGACAAATTCACCGGCGGCTACGAGGGAACGTCCGAGAATTACTCCTCTGTTGTCATCGGTTTTTCTACGGATAAAAAAGAAGCTTTCTATGCTGTAGAGAGCGAAGATTCTACGGATATAGTCTATGCCTGCGGTCTTTGTGCCATTGAGAGCGAGGGGGCATATTCGATAACGGATTCCAAAAGCCTGAATATAATAAGGTTTTCCATAGCTCAGAATGAGGGCGGGGAGAGCATCCTGACCACAGCAGACGGCCAGACCTTTAAGGTGGAAAAGAAAGGAGCCGAGGCCGTATGTATGGATTTCATGGCCTGTGTTCTGGCGGCTCCCGAATAAGGTTAAATATGCGATCTAAGAGCGGCGGCATTTCCTTCAAGCCTCACCTCTCCGCTTCCTGCGGAGATGAAGATGCTGTCGCCCTTTTTGAATTCAAGCCTTTCATTGCCTGATGAGACTTTTCCGCTTCCGTCGATAAAGAGCAGATGTACAAAGGAAGTGCTGTCAACAGTGAAAGAGGCTGATCCGCTGATATCCAGTCTGTCCACGGTAAAGAATTCACATTTGCACAGATGGGGAGAAAAATCCCTTTCAGTTTCCGGGGGCTTCAGATGAGTGACCTGAAGGGCGTCTTCAACATGAAGTTCTCTGGGACTGCCGTTTTTATCAAGCCGGGCATAATCATATATCCTGTATGTGACATCGGAATTCTGCTGAACCTCCGCGGTAAGAACGCCTCTGCCTATGGAGTGAAGCGTTCCCGCATCGATGAGAAAAACATCACCCGGGTGAACAAAGACCTTGTTCATTACCTCCAAAAAGGTGTTG
>JAILQQ010000069.1 GCA_024698885.1 Lachnospiraceae bacterium
AGGAAAAGCTTTCTACGAGCTCCAAATCGCTGCATATCCGCTTCAGAACCGGTATATACGCGAGTGCCGACCATTCCCTTCCTATGGAGGAACGCTTTTCGTACGCCCGTTTTGCCTGTAATACGCTGCGGGGGAACTTTCTGCGTTCCATAGCATATTACGATGTTTCCCTGCGGGAACGTTCGATCTTTGTCGAGCATGTGGTGAATGATATTCATGAGGGCCTGGAGCAGAAGCAGTTTCTCGTATATTATCAACCGAAATACCTAATCTCGGGCGAGGAACCGAAAATCTGCAGCGCGGAAGCGCTGGTTCGCTGGCAGCATCCGAAATACGGCATGATCAGGCCGAAGAGCTTTTTGTCCGTGCTCGAGGAAAACGGTCTGATCGGGCTGCTTGACCGTTATGTGATCAGGGAGACCATTGAGCAGTTAGGCAGATGGCGAAGGGATACCGGGGCGGATTTTCCGGTTTCTGTTAATGTTTCCCGGATCGATCTCTATGATATGCGCTTTTCCGATTTTCTGATGGGATTACTTGATGAGAACGGACTGAAGCCGAAGGATCTGTATCTTGAGATAACGGAATCGGCTTATTCCAGTGATACCAGGCAGCTGATCGAAGCGGTGGAGGGACTCCGTCAGGATGGCTTCCGGATCGAGATGGACGATTTCGGTTCGGGCTATTCCTCCCTGAACTCCCTTTCCTCTATGCCTGTGGATGTCCTGAAGCTTGATATGAATTTCATCCGCACGATCCATGAGGATACAAAGGTCCGGCGCATGGTCCGTCTGATCATGGAGCTTGCGGAATTCATGGAGATCCCGGTCGTGGCAGAGGGTGTTGAGATTGCCGGACAGTACGATGTCCTGCGGGAAATCGGATGTGAGTACATTCAGGGGAACTTTTTTTCAAAGCCGTTGCCTGCTATAGATTTCGAGAAATATTTTCTGCAGGAGGCAGAGGGCTGAAAATTCAGGCTTCGAATACTGATGATGACCGGGTCAAAAGCACTTCGTGCCTTTTCCGGGTGCATGATATAGTGCTTTCGAGCGAGCTCGAGCACTATATCATGCACCCGGAAAGGTGCTAAAGCACCTTTTCACCCTGACATCATATTGCCACAAGACACTTATGACGCCTCCGTCAATATTTCCTCCAGCATGCAGGCGAGAACAGGATCAGCACCGGAAACAGCTCGAGCCGTCCGGCCAGCATATCAAATATTAAAACACATTTTGAAAAGTAGCTGTATACATCAAAGGTATGGGTCGGGCCGACCAGGGAAAGGCCCGGGCCGATGTTATTCAAGGTCGCGAGGACCGCGGTGAAGTTTGTTGTAAAATCCAGATTATCGACCGCGATCAGCAGGCAGGACGCAAGCAGGATGATGGAATAGATCGCCGCGTAGGCGCTGGTCGAGCGGATCGTCTCCTCCTCAAGGCTTACTTTGTCCAGATACAGCTTTTTGATCCGCTGCGGGTGGATGATCGACTGGATTTCCTTTCCGATGGATTTAACAAGGATCAGTACCCGGGAGACCTTAAAGCCGCCTCCGGTGCTGCCGGCGCAGGCGCCGATGATCATTAGGATCACCAGGATGTTGCGCGACATCTCCGGCCAGAGATCAAAATCCACGGTGGAAAATCCGCTGGTGGTGATAATGGAGGCCACCTGAAAGGCCGCGTGTCTGACGGCTGTGCCGAAAGAGCCGATCATATGATAGATATTGTGAGAGATAAAAAGAATACTGGCCAGTATGATCAGCAGATAATACCGCACTTCCTCATACGAAAACACCTGTCTGAGATTTCCCGATAAGATGCAGAAATAAACACTGTAATTGACACCGCTTAAGATCATGAAGACCGTCATCAGATTCTGCTGCAGCGGTGTAAACGAAGCGATCGAATCATTATAGATGCCAAAGCCTCCGGTACCCACGGTGCCGAAGATCATGGTCGCGGCTTCATAGGGAGTCATGCCGCTTGACAGATAGCAGATGAACCCGATCATGGTAAGTCCGATATAGATCGCATAGAGCAGCAGAGAGGATTCCTGGAGCTTTGGCAGGAATTTGCCCACCGAGGGGCCCGGGCTTTCCGCGCGGATCAGATTCAGACTGCGGGAGCCGAGCATCGGCAGCACCGCCATGATGAAGACAAAGATCCCCATGCCGCCGATCCAGTGGGTAAAGCAGCGCCAGAACAGACTGGTACGTGAAAGCGCCTCCACGTCTGACACGATGCTTGCCCCCGTCGTCGTAAAGCCCGAAACGGTCTCAAACATCGCATCGATAAAGTTCGGTATTTCGCCGGTCAGGACAAAGGGAAGAGCCCCGAAGGCACTGAGGACGATCCAGGAAAGAGAAACGGCGGCGAAGCCTTCCCTGATATAGATCTGGCCGACCATGATCTCATTCTTCTTCCGGATACAGACAAATCCGGGCAGAAAACAGCAAAGAGCCACACCGGTATAAATGAGGCAGACACGATATTCATGATAGAAGAGGCCGACCGAAACGGGGAACAGCAGAAAGGCCGCCTCAAAAAGCAGGATCCATCCTATAATGGTTCTGATGATCTTCAGGTTCATGTTACGATAATATCCTTTATATCATGGAAGCCGTCGGCTACCGTAATGATCAGTATACTGTCACCGACCCGGATATCCTCCCGGCCGGTGGGAACGATCAGCCGGTCGTTTCTTGTGATCGAGCAGATCAGAAGACCTTCCTTTAACTTCAAGCGTGACAGCGGCGTTCCGGTAACGGGACTTTCTTCGGTAATAAAGAATTCAAGTGCCGTTGCCCGGCCGTTAAACAGCTGGAAAGCGTTCTCCACGTTGCTGCCTTTGATATTTAACATCGAACGCGCGTATTTTGTAATATAATCAGCAGTGAGAAGGCTCGGGAAGACCGCGTCGTCCACCCGGATATTCTCCATGACCTCCGTATAGTTTAAGCGCCTGAGCTTTGTGATCGTTTTGGCGTGGGAGACCCTTTTACTGAACAGGGAAAGCAATACGTTCTCCTCATCGATACCGGTCAGGGCCGCGAAGGCGCCTGCCCCGCCGATCCCTTCCCTGAGCAACAGCCTTTCATCCGACGCGTCACCGTTAATAATGATCGCCTTTGGAATTTCATCGTTTAACTGGGTACAGCGTTCGGGATCTGCTTCGATGATTTTTGTCCGAACGCCGACCTCTGTCAGCCGTTTGGTCAGATA
Source organism: Lachnospiraceae bacterium (assembly GCA_024698885.1). Lineage (GTDB taxonomy): Bacteria > Bacillota > Clostridia > Lachnospirales > Lachnospiraceae > UBA2868. Next base: position 3,228 of record JAILQQ010000069.1, read on the forward strand.
GAAGCCAACCGTGCCGCCTCCCGCGATCATCGCGGATTTTAAGGGATGCGTATACAGACCGATCTTTTTCAGGAACTGGTTGGCTTCCTTCGGCGTTGCCGACAGCACAAGCTCATCGCCCGCCGTAAGCCTGCATTCGGGGGAGGGCACAAATACCCTGCGGCTTCGCTCGATCACGCAGATCAGTACATTGCATTTGAAATGAGTCTTGAAGTTGCCGACCTCCAGGCCGTTTAAGGGACTGTTTTCCTCCACCCGGACATGCAGAAGCTCGATCCGGCCCCGGGTAAAGGTTTCTATCCGGATGGTATCGGGATACTGGAATTTGCGGGCGATATCAGCCGCGGCGATGAGCTCGGGATTGATGATGAGGGAAAGCCCTAACTCCCGTCTGAGGTAGCTGATCTCCGCGCTGTAGATTGGATTTCTGACGCGGGCAATAGTGCGGCAGTACTGACCGGAACGCTTGGCCATGACGCAGCAGAGCAGATTCTGCTCATCGGAATCGGTGACGGCGATCAGAAGATCTGTATGCTCGATGCCCGCCTTCTGCAGGATCTGATAGTTCAGCCCGTCGCCGACAACGCCCAGGATATCCTGTTCATCGGTGATCTGCTCGACCCGTGCCCTGCTTTTATCAATAATGACGATATCATGATTTTCGTTACGCAGTTTTTCCGCCAGCGTACTGCCGACATTGCCGCATCCAACGATGATAATGTTCATAGAATCAATTCCTTATTTTTTATTTATCCATTATACCACCGGAAAGAGCAGCAGATAAAGAAAAAAAAGAGCAACCCTCCGGGCTGCTCCTGCCATTATCTGTCTGCGCCGATTTTCATTATATTTTATCAGGCGCGCTCAACCTTGCCGGCCCGTAAGCATCTCGAGCAGACGTGCATGGTCTTCGGGGTTCCGTTTACCTTGCATTTTACGGTTCTGATATTAGCCTTAAAAATACGATTGGATCTTCTGTGTGAATGGCTCACATTATTTCCAAAATGCACTCCCTTCCCGCAAACATCACATTTCGCCATCTTCGACACCTCCCTTTATATATAAAAAATTAGATTCTGTTTCAAATCCGAACTACCATAGCATATCAAAACTTTTTTTGAATTGCAAGTAAAAGTTGAATTTTAATCATTATTCATTATATAATAGTCTGGTATTTTGAGCGAGAAGGAAATTGACACAGAAAAGGAGGGCTGACAATGAAAACTGTTATCAATACACCGATCGAGCATGTGTCTATCAATACGGAAGTAGTTGCGCAATACGCCGGTACGGTGGCAATGGAATGCTTTGGGATCGTCGGCATGGCAGCGGTGAATATGAAGGACGGTTTTGTCAAGCTGTTAAAGAAGGAGAGCCTTACCCACGGGATCAACGTAAAATGCGTAAACGACCTGCTGCAGTTAGACTTTCATGTGATCGTGGCCTATGGCGTAAGCATTCAGGCGGTAACGGATAATCTGATCAGCAACGTAAAATATAAGGTAGAGGAATTTACGGGCTTTAAGATAGAGCGTATCAATATTTTCGTGGAAGGTGTCCGCGTGATTGATTAAGTAAGGAGGATATAACAGCGTGGAAATACAGACGATCGACGCGGGAACGCTTTCACGGATGTTCCTTGCGGGGGCGAAGGCATTAGAGGCCCAGAAGGCGATTATTAATGAACTGAATGTTTTTCCGGTTCCGGATGGGGATACCGGTACCAATATGACTTTGACCATTATGTCGGCGGCCAAGGAGGTAGCGGCTCTTGAGGATCTCAGGATGGATACGCTCGCAAAGGCCATGTCCTCCGGCTCCTTAAGGGGCGCCAGAGGAAACTCGGGTGTGATCCTCTCGCAGCTGATCCGCGGCTTTACGAAGGTGGTAAAAAACGTCGAAACGCTTGACAAGGCGGTTATCAGCAATGCGATGCAGAAGGCTACGGAATCGGCGTATAAGGCCGTGATGAAGCCGAAGGAGGGAACGATCTTAACGGTTGCGAAGGGGGCTGCGGAGAAGGCGGCGGAGCTTTCACAGACGGATCTCGATCTGGTTTCCTTTATGGATGAGATCATAAGCCATGCGGAATATGTGCTTTCGCAGACGCCGGAGCTTCTGCCGGTATTAAAGCAGGCAGGCGTTGTCGATTCCGGCGGACAGGGGCTCGTGGAGCTTTTCAAGGGGGCCAGGGATGCGCTGACCGGGAAGGAAATGGATCTGACGCTCGGCGGGGAGAACGCACCGGAAGAGACCAGAGAAGACGAACCGGTCCGTTATACCTATGCGGTCAGCTTCACCGACGTGATCACCGAGGTATTTAATGCAAAGAATGAGGAGGACTTCAAGACTTATCTGAATTCTCTCGGAGACTCCCTGCAGTATACGGTTGACGGAAATCTTGTCAAGGTGTCCCTGCAGACGAACGATCCCGGTCTCGCGCTGCAGAAGGGCTTGAAATACGGTCAGCTGACCGATATTACGATCACGAATCAAAAGCCTCTGAAGGAAGCGCAGACGTCTGAGACGGAAAAGGAAGCCGAACCGGAGAAAGAGCCTGCCCCTGAGGAGAGCAAGCCTGAAGTAACGATCCGGGAGGAGATCAAGGAGACCTTTACCGAGCCGCCGAAGGATATGGGCTTTATCGCGGTATCGGCCGGCGACGGACTTGAGGCGATCTTTAAAGGCCTTGGGGTCGATTATGTGATCTCCGGCGGCCAGACCATGAACCCGAGCACGGAGGATATGCTTTACGCGATCGACCGGGTAAATGCGAAAAATATCTTTATCCTGCCGAATAACAAGAATATTATCATGGCTGCCAACCAGGCCAGCTATATGGCCGAGGACAAGCATATCATCGTGATTCCCACAAAGACCGTTCCGCAGGGGATCACCGCGTTGATCAATTTCTCCATGGAGGCTTCCGTGGAAGATAACGAAGCCTGCATGAACGCTGAGATCGAGCATGTGAAAACGGGCCAGGTCACCTACGCGGTCCGCGATACGATCATTAATGATCTGGAGATCAAGCAGGGCAATATCATGGGGATCGGAGACCACGATATCCTGGCGGTCGGCGCGGTGGTGGAAGATACGGCGCTTGAGATGCTTGACAAAATGATGGACGAGGATGCGGAGCTGATCAGTATCTACTACGGAAATGAGGTAGATGAGGAAACAGCTGACGAATTCGCGAAGGATATAGGGGAAAAATATCCCGATTGTGATATGGAGCTGCATTCCGGCGGCCAGCCGATCTATTATTATATCATTTCCGTCGAATAAGCCTGCACCTGCGCCGATTAATAATGGATGATAACAGAGATATAACCGAATTAAAGGGAATTGGAGAAAAGACCGCCGTTTTATTTCATAAAATAGGCGTCTTTTCGTTTGCGGATCTTTTATATTATTTTCCGAGAGATTATGTGCGCTATGAGGATCTGGAGGAGGTCACGGAGCAGACCCTTAACAGGATCATCGCCTTTGAAGCGTATTTTGAAAAAAGACCGCTTATGCGTAGAAGCGGCAGGCTGACGATCACGACCTGCCGCCTTGTTGTGTGCAGGAGGCAGGCAGGGGAAGAGGACCGGGAGGAAAGTGATAATACTTCCGTGCAGGCGGTCTGGTTTAATATGCCTTATCTGGCAAAATCTTTTCCGGAGAGGGGACCGTATGTGTTTTACGGCCAGGTCTACCGGAAGGCAAACAGGCTCTGTATCGATCAGCCGGCGGTGTTTACGAAGGAGCAGTTTGAAGAGCTTCGTCATTCGCTGCAGCCTGTCTATGGCCTGACAAAGGGCTTGAGCAACAATACGGTCAAAAAATCGGTCAGACAGCTCCTTTCGCAGGGAGGCGGTTCGGGCTGTTCTTCGGACCGGATCATTTCCTTGCATGATGACGGATATGATTTCAGGACCATGCATTTTCCGAAAACCATCGAGGAATTAAAGCAGGCCAGAGAACGTTTTGTTTACGACGAATTCTTTATGTATATCCTGAGGCTCCGGTTCCTCAGGGAGGAGAACGAGCAGGCCCGAAACGATTTTTCGCTGATCGACAGCGCCTACTGTACCCGGATCATCGAGGGACTGCCGTACCGGCTGACGAATGCGCAGGAGAAGGTATGGGAAGAAATATCCTCGGATCTGAAACGGGAGCGTTCCATGAACCGCCTGGTCCAGGGCGATGTGGGAAGCGGGAAAACGATCTTAGCCTTTCTGGCGGCGGTCATGGTTGCCGCAAACGGGCTCCAGAGTGCGATCATGGCGCCGACCGAGATCCTGGCGGCCCAGCATTTTGAAACGCTGTCAGCGCTGCTTGCAAAGCACGGGATCCCGATCCGGCCGGTGCTGCTGACAGGCTCCACCCCGGGGAGCGCCAGACGTGAAATCTGCCAGGCGATCGGGGACGGCTCGGCGGGGATTGTGATCGGTACCCACGCCCTGTTCCAGGAAAAGGTGAAATATCACAGGTTAGCGCTCGTTGTGACGGATGAACAGCACCGCTTCGGTGTCAGACAGCGTGAGGCACTGATCGGCAAAAACAGCGTGACACCGCACGTGATGGTCATGAGCGCGACACCGATCCCGAGAACGCTTGCGATCATCCTTTACGGCGACCTGGATATCTCGGTGATCGATGAGGTCCCGGCCAGACGCCTTCCGGTCAAAAACTGCGTCGTGAACGAGTCCTGGCATGAAAACGCGTACCGTTTTATGGAAAAGGAGATCGCTGCCGGGCATCAGTGCTATGTGATCTGCCCGCTAGTGGAGGCGGCGGACGGGGAGCAAATGCTGAAGGATGCGCAGGGGTATACGGAGATCCTGCGAAACCGCTTTGGGGATACGATACAGATCGGCTGTCTCCACGGGAAAATGAAGCCTGCCGCCAAGGCAAAGGTCATGGAGGAATTCTACCAAAATCATCTCCAGATCCTTGTATCGACGACGGTGGTTGAGGTAGGCGTTAACGTTCCGAATGCGACGGTGATGGTCATTGAGAACGCGGAGCGCTTCGGCCTTGCCCAGCTCCATCAGCTCAGGGGCCGGATCGGCAGAGGGGACGCGCAAAGCTACTGCATTTTTATCACCGGAAACGACAATGAAGAAAACAAAGAGCGGTTAGATATTCTGGTGCACCACAATGACGGCTTTGAGATCGCAAGAAAGGATCTGGAGCTGAGAGGGCCGGGCGAGCTGTTTGGCGTCAGACAGAGCGGGGCTCTGCAGTTTAAGCTCGGAGATGTGCTGACAGATGCCGCTACGCTTAAGCAGGCCGCAGAGGACGTGGCGGCTTTGCTTAAAAAGGATCCGGGATTAGTCCTTCCTGAAAACGCGTTACTCAGGGGAAAGCTTGACCGGTTTATGCTGCGGGAGCAGTCCCATACGATATAAACCACTACTGCTTGTATATCATACTTGATTTTTTTACCAGATATTGCTATACTATTATGGTTTATGAGGGATTTAAGCGCACGATTTGTTTCACAAATCGGCGCAGTAAGGAAATGATTCGATCTGCATGCAGACCGAATCGGCATGATCTGAAGATCATGCCTAAGCGCACGATTTGCTTTGCAAATCGGCGCAGTAGGGGACGGGAGCATGAATAATACGGGGAAAACGGCCTATGACGCCGCCAGTATTACGGTACTGGAGGGTCTTGAGGCTGTCAGGAAGCGGCCGGGTATGTATATCGGTTCCGTGACGAGCAAGGGTCTGAACCATCTCGTTTACGAAATCGTAGACAATGCTGTGGATGAGCATCTGGCGGGGTACTGTGACAGGATTACGGTAACGCTTGAGAAAAACGGATCGGCCACTGTCAGTGACAACGGCAGGGGAATCCCTGTCAACATGCATGAAAAAGGCGTCAGCGCGGAGCGGATTGTTATGACAACGCTGCACGCGGGCGGCAAATTCGATCAGAACGCATATAAGACCAGCGGAGGCCTGCATGGCGTGGGCTCCTCGGTGGTCAATGCGCTTTCTGCATTTCTGGATATCGAGGTGCGCCGTGACGGCAAGGTTTACCATGACCGTTATGAGCGGGGCGAGCCGGTGATCCCTCTGGAAAAGGGACTTTTACCGGTGATCGGAAACGCGCGGGGAACGGGCACCAAGATCAATTTTCTCCCGGATGATACCATATTTGAAAAGACCTGGTTTAAGGAGGAGGACATCAAAAGCCGCCTTCATGAGACCGCATACCTGAATCCGAAGCTGACGATCATCTTCAAGGACTTAAGAGGGGATGCGCCCGATGAGCAGACCTTTCATGAACCCGAGGGGATCATCGGGTTTGTACGGGATCTGAACCAGAACGAGGAGGCGGTGAGCGACCCCGTTTTCTTCCGCGGGGAATCGGACGGGATCGAGGTAGAGGTGGCCTTCCAGTACGTAAACGAATTCCATGAAAATGTACTGGGCTTCTGCAACAATATCTATAATTCCGAGGGCGGCACGCATCTGACCGGCTTTAAGACTGTTTTTACGAATATCATGAATACCTATGCCAGAGATCTCGGGATCTTAAAGGATAAGGATCAGAACTTTACCGGATCGGATATCCGAAACGGCATGACAGCCGTTATTTCCATCAAGCATCCGGATCCGCGCTTTGAAGGACAGACAAAAACAAAGCTTGACAATCAGGACGCGGTCAAGGCAGTTTCCAAGGTAGCGGGAGATGAGCTGGTGCTTTATTTTGACAGGCATTTGGAGGAGCTTAAGGCGATCTTATCCTGCGCGGAAAAGGCGGCCAAGATCCGTAAATCCGAGGAGAAGGCAAAGACCAATATGCTCTCCAAGCAGAAGTATTCCTTTGATTCCAACGGCAAGCTTGCCAACTGCGAGAGCAGGGATGCGTCGAAATGCGAGATCTTTATCGTGGAGGGAGACTCCGCGGGAGGAAGCGCCAAAACGGCCAGAGACCGGATGTATCAGGCGATCCTGCCGATCCGCGGCAAGATCTTAAACGTTGAAAAGGCAACGATCGACAAGGTGCTTGCCAATGCCGAGATCAAATCCATGATCAACGCTTTCGGATGCGGCTTTTCGGAGGGCTACGGGAATGATTTTGATATTTCGAAGCTGCGCTATGACAAGATCATCATCATGGCGGATGCGGACGTGGACGGTGCGCATATCTCCACCCTTCTTTTAACCCTTTTCTATCGATTTATGCGGGACCTGATCACGGAGGGGCATGTTTATATCGCGATGCCGCCTTTATACAAGGCTCTGCCAAGCCGCGGCGAGGAAGAATATCTGTATGACGATAAGGCGCTTAGCCGGTATCGGAAGAATCATAAAAACTTTACGCTGCAGCGCTATAAAGGTCTGGGAGAGATGGACGCCGAGCAGCTGTGGGAAACGACGCTCGATCCGAAGCGCAGGCGGCTTAAGCTGGTAGAGATCGAGGACGCGAGACTGGCTTCCGCGACGACGGAGCTTTTGATGGGAAACGAAGTGCCGCCCAGACGGGACTTTATCTACCGGCATGCGCATGATGCCGATATAGATGCTTAAAAAGCGCACGATCGGCCAAGGCAGATCGGCGCAGAGGAAATGATCCGGTCCAAAA
>JAILQQ010000074.1 GCA_024698885.1 Lachnospiraceae bacterium
ATAAGTGTTCCTGTCGGTATGAAAAATCCCACTTCAGGCGATTACCGCGTAATGATGAACGCCATCAGCGCGGCTCAGAATGCCCATACCTTCATTTACCGCGGATGGCAGGTACATTCAGACGGGAACCGGCATACTCATGCAATACTGCGGGGATATACCGACCAGCACGGCTCTATGAAACCAAACTACCATTACGAGGACCTGGTCAGGCTCTGCGACATATATGATGAAATGGACCTTTGCAATCCGGCACTGATTGTCGACACCAATCATTGCAATTCCAACAAGAACCCGTTCGAACAGCGCAGGATCGTTAAGGAGGTTCTTCATTCGGCAAGACACGATAAGAGAATAGCCCAATTACTTAAGGGCTTCATGATAGAAAGCTATATAGAGGACGGGGCGCAGGAGCCCGGAGGCGGATGCTACGGCAAGTCCATCACAGATCCCTGTCTGGGCTGGGTCGAAACAGAAAAACTGATATACGAGATTGCCGAACTGCTGTCGTGATCAAACGAGTTTAACGTTGGCGTTATTGATATATACTACCTTGAAGCATGATCGTCTTGATGATATGATCGATGTCGTCGGCATCGGCAGAAAAAAGCTGCCGTAAACGTTTTTTTCATCGTATAAACATATGACAGAAAAAAACGTCGGCCGAAAGGCGCGGCATCATTATGTTTTCGATAGGAGATGTGGAGGATTATTATGGATCAGAGATTTGCTGTTTTTTCGGAAGAACTTGAAAAAGTAACAGGCGGAAGCGAGCTCGACGACTCGGGAAAGCCCAAGGCACAAGTAAAGAAATGTCCGATGTGCGGCGTAAACGCCTTGCAGATACCGCTGTTGGGTGGGTGCTATAAATGCGATGAATGCGGAATGACCTATACACCGAATCTGTCTTCAATGGGCAGCTGCAAGCCGCCGGAAAAATGATCTCCCGAAAGCCGTGGCTGATCTTTGTGAGTTTTTCATGAAGCATTAACGCCGCAATCAACCTTTATTTCCGGCGGTAACATGTTTTTTCTTCGACTTACCGCCGAAAACGGGGCCCGCTAACAGAATATCCTCTTAGAAAAATCATTCTTTCCTGCTCAGATCTCGCCAAATTTTTCCTTATACCGTGCAAGTTCAGCCTCCGCTTTCTCAGCACGGCGGCGCTCCGCTTCAGTATTTTTACGTTCCGCTTCAGTATTCCTGCGCTCTTCCTCGCGGCCTTCCTTGCGGCCTTCCTTGCGGCCTTCTTCGAGGCCTATATTTTTCCACTTTTCCATCAGTTCTTCATCCGGGCCGCTGTCCCAATCTTCAAATAATACTCCCATAGGCCTATTCTTTATCCCTTCTGTAAGCTCTGCTATTCTTTCTTCGCTTATATTACGTTTTCGCAGCATCGTCGCGACTACAGTTGCAATAATCGTCAATACGTCATCCGCCGTCATCTCCGATATTTGATCGAGATACCCTTCAGGAAGCTCTGCCTTTAGCTTTTTGAACTCATTGCTGTTTCTCAGCCTGTCGAGGAGCATCACGAAGGAGATCTCATCCTTCCTGTCTATGAGCTCCCTGTTTGTGTAATCTCTCAGACGTATGAGCTTATATCTGTAATCCGGTACAAATTCCGAAAAAACGTCATTCAGGAATATCCTGTTCTTAAACTCTTTTGATGCATTCCATTCGCTACGCCCTTCATAGTAGACTATCGGAAGGATCGGTGGATACTTAAACTCAACAGTTTTGGATATCCCTTCATGCAGCTTTTCCTGATCCTTTTCATAATCCTCCCAGATGAAGACCATGTAACGCAACAGCTGCATGGATACATTATAATCTACTGAAGATTTATGTTTAATAAGGGCCACCATATATGCTCAGCCATATGAGAAAATATAAAGTTCAATAGAACACTTAATGGCTTCATGATAGAAAGCTATATAGAGGACGGGGCGCAGGAGCCCGGAGGCTGATGCTACGGCAAGTCCATCACTGATCCCTGTCTGGGCTGGGTCGAAACACAAAAACTGATATACGAGATTGCCGAACTGCTGTCATGATCATTTTTTCCTGAAGAAAATATTGATATCCGTATCCCCGTCGATCCCGTCTGCCTTTCCCTTGTTAGTGTATTGCCACATGATAAAGGGATATGGATAAAGAGGTGCTTCATCATTATCAAATATCTGGTAATCCGCGTACCATATATCCACATCGGTAAGCCTTCTGATATCCAGATCCTTTGTCAGCCACTGTGAATTGGCATAGAGTGCGCAATCATAGCCTGCATCGGTGATGACCTTATGAAAGGCAAGAATTGTATCGGTACGTTCGGCACCGTTCATGGATTCTGTTCTGGATACATCAAACTTGATCTTTTCCGAATCCACAACGACCGGGTATGTGACCGGCTTTATGGCACAGCGTTTAAGTTCCTTCAGGGTGTATTCGGCTTCTTCAACGGCCTCCTCTTCGTTCAATGCCTGAGACAGGAAATAAACTCCCGTCTCGAGCCCCGCCTCCTGGGCGCCCCTGATGTTTTTCTCAAAACGTTCATCGGTAACAAGACCACCGCTGCCATAGCCGCGATAGCCTAAACGGATCATCACAAAATCAAAGCCCTGCCCCTTTATCTTATCCCAGTCTATATCTCCCTGAAACTTTGAAACATCTATGCCAAGAGTTGTTTCATACGCCGGATCGTCATAGTGAAGTATCTGTCCGTCGAGCTTAAGGTAAGACCAGTCATACTCACACTGCGGAAGCTCGCTGTAATAGGGAACCTCCATATAACCATCCTCGATATCATATATGGTTATGGTTTTGTCCGTGGAAAGCGCAGCATAATCCGTATCAGCTTCACTATTCGCATCAGCATCCTCTTCTTTAGTTTCTGATACCCTTTCGCCGGATCCGGCCGGAGCCTCTAAATATACACTTTCGTCTCCGGAGCCCTTTATTTCCGCTTCCTCCGGTACATCAGACGTTACAAGCTCCGTCCTGTCATCTGTGGCCTGCTTATTTCTCGGAAAATCCTTTATTTCTTCGCAGCCTGCGCACAAGATAAGCAGGAGGGAAAGTATCAACACTATTGCGGTTTTCTTTGAAAAATCATCTCTTCTCATTTCCATTAAACCCTTAAAAGGGTAATTAAGCTATCCGCTACCGCACGATAACACCGCATAGCCTACGCAATGAAAAAAAGTGTCGTGGGTAATAGAACCGGTATCGGCCCCACTCATCTCTGAACGGATAGCAATTATATTTTAACAGTCTTTCCCTGAAAGAGCAAAACCATCCTATACGCAGCCTTCTCCTTTGGAGAAGGGGGACCGCGAAGCGGTGGATGAGGTGCTCCGGATATGTTATTATCATTACATATCACATTTATCAAAGGAGCATCATTATGAAAGTCGAAGAGATCTTAAGCTTTGTTGATCACACATTGTTACTCCAGGGCAGTACATGGGAAGATATAAAGAGAATATGCGATCAGGGAATGAAGTATCATACCGCATCAGTCTGCATCCCTCCTTATTACGTAAAAAAAGCCCGGGACTATATGGGTCCTTATATGCCCATCACCACGGTAATAGGCTTTCCCAACGGAAATACCACAACGGCCGTGAAAGCCTTTGAAACAAAAGAAGCGCTTCAAAACGGAGCCTCGGAAATAGATATGGTAATTAACATAGGTGAGCTCAAGGCCGGAAATTATAATATGATCCTTAATGAGATCAATGAATTAAAGGCCATTTGCAAAGACAGGATCCTAAAGGTGATCATAGAGACCTGTCTTCTCACCGAAGAAGAAAAGATAAAAATGTGTGAGATAGTTACAGGATCGAATGCGGACTTTATCAAAACCTCAACCGGTTTTTCCACAGGGGGTGCAGCCTTTGACGATGTGGCTCTTTTTAAAAAGCATCTGGGGCCTCAAAAAAAGATAAAAGCCGCCGGAGGTATCTCTTCTCTTGAGGATGCTGAAAGATTTATTGAATTGGGCGCAAGCAGACTCGGAACAAGCCGCATCGTAAAGATCGCGGAGGAAATGCAGGGAAAATAAGATCTACTCCCCGGACGGGCGCAGAGTGGATCCTGCCCGGACGGGCGCAGAGAGGATGTAATCCGGACGCCCCGTAGAAACATTTATGTATTCAAACGAGGCGGGCCTCAGCCAAACTAAGTCACACGCGTCACTAGGAAGGAAGCTAAATCGCTCCAACAGTAGGAGCGATTTTGACGCTTCCTTCCAAGTGACTGCGGCGACTGGATTTCGTCTGAGGCCCAAACGCCTCTGATTTGTTTGAATACATAAATGTTTCTACGGGTCTGTGCGTTGGCCAGCCACTCTGTGCCCTGTTTGTTGGCATGCCGGTCTCAGGGCGCCGTATCT
>JAILQQ010000133.1 GCA_024698885.1 Lachnospiraceae bacterium
ATTTTTTAGTATAGTAATGGGTAGAGCCATTGCCTTATATTCCCTTCTTTCTGTATGTGTGGTAACAACAGATTAAAGGAACTGCAATGGCTTTTCAATATGAATTTTTCAATGTGCAATGGGCAGGCTTTTATCTACCCAAGGTACAGATTACCGGGTTGTCCACCCAGATTTTCTAACTCTTCATTATTCTCTTGCGGTCCAGGGACAACTGTTCCACCACCTGTCACCATTTCAAGCTCATCAGCTGTAAGGGACATTCCCGCTCTTTCTATTAAGCCTTTTGCTTCTTCCTTGGACTCAGCCTTAATAACCTTCTCCTTCAGTTCGCCAATAAGTTTCATCTCATTTTCCTCCTTCTCTTGATTTGACAACAAAAAAGCCACTCTATGCAGTTTGATTCCGCATAAAGTGCGCTTTTCGGTTTCTGATATGGAATTGAATATAGGGCAGACTTATCTGTCTGTCTGTCTGTCTGTCTGTCTGAAGATAGTCTCAGAATTCATACGTGTCAAGTCCTTTTCGAAAATTTTCCGTCAAAACAACCTGGTTTGAGTGCTTCAAAAGCGCCTCTTTATATTTATACGTAAGATATCAGGAAAAGGCAACGGTTTCTCAAAATATCTTATAGATTTAATTCCCTTAGCCGGGAATAATACATTTATGGTTTTTTGATCTTGTCCTTCTGCCTGGATTCTGAGGGTACAGCGGCTGCCGTCTGGACACGGGTTGCAGACTTCGGATCGAAATTATCGGGCTTTGGATGGTTGATTTCCAACAAACAGCGCGGAAATCCATCGGATTTCCGCGCCTTTTTCAGATAATAATATGATGTATAATACCTACAGCCGGAAGAACATCAGATCGTCCTTCAGCTTCTGCGCGATATCGTTCAGATTATCCGCAGACGAGGCTAACATGTTGATGGTCGCATTTAATTCCTGCATGGAAGCAGAGGTCTGTTCGGTGGAAGCGGCATTCTGCTCGGAGATCGCGGAAAGGCTTGCCATGGAATCCACGATCAGCGTCTTGTTGGCGGCACATTCCTGTGTCAGACCGGAAATGTTGTCGATGCCGTCCACGGTAGTGGTAACACCGCCGATCAGATGCTGTATCGTATTAACGGTATCGCCCAGAACCTCCGTGACGTTATTGCTGATCTCCTGAACCTCGGAGGATTTGCTCATGGCGCCCTGAGAGGTCTTGACAAGCTCCTGCATCACGCTTCTGATCTCATCCGCCATCGTAGCGGAGTCGGAAGCCAGTTTCCCGATCTCTTCTGCCACAACGGCAAAGCCTCTGCCGGCGTCTCCGGCTCTGGCTGCTTCGATACTCGCGTTTAAGGCAAGCAGATTAGTCTGGGCGGCGATGCTTGTAATACCGTCTACCCGCTCATTGATCTGTGCCACGGCGTTATTGGTATCATCAATGCTCTGACTGATCTCCGTCATAGCCGTTCTCATGGTCTTCATGTTGTCGGACAGCTTATCCAGGGAGCCTGCGGAGGTAGAGCTTGTATCGTTCATGGTTGCGGCGGTAGAGGCCAGATCCTCGGCATTCTCGGCAACGCTCTGAATAGCGTCGGAGAGCGTCGCAATATTTTCGGAGGCAGACTGGATCGTATCCGCCTGATCGGTCGCACCCTTGGCCATATCCTGTACGGCCTGAGAAACGCTGTCTGTGGTTTCGCTGATCTGCCCGGCCGTGGAAGCCAGATCCGTTGCCTGTCCGCCGACGATCTCGGCTGCGTCGGTAATATGTCCCACAACCTCCCGCAGCTTGTCTGCTAAGGATTTCGTGCTGGAAGCGATCAGTCCGAGTTCATCCTGCCTCTCAAGGAGGACATCATCTAACGCAGGATTCAGATCACCGCTTGCGAGAACATCCACGCCATCCGCGATAGCTTTCATGAGCTTTGAGTACTTGAGCGAAAGAAGAACGCCAATGACCACAAAAAGCAGTGTGACAACGATCGTGATCCCTGCGAGGAGAATGATCTTTTTCCGCATCTGCGCGTTGATGTCGTCCGCCAGCCGTCCGGAGAAGAAGCAGCCCACATATTTGCCGTTCTCCATAGCCGGTGTATAGAATACATAATACTTTTTCCCGTTGATATCGGTATTGAAATCCGCAAAGGTCTTTCCGGTTTTGACTGTCTCATAAACCTTATCGCTGATATCCTTGCCCTTCATCCCGTCTATGGTCGTGATATAGCGTGTCTTATCATAGATCATGGTGAATTCCTGGCCGGTGCTTTTCTTCAGATCCATCAGGTAATCGCCGAAGGCTTCCTCCATATTGGTTTCACCTTTGTACAGCACACCGTCCTGCAGCGACCATGTTCCCGCATAATTATCCTCTACGTTTTTCTCTAACTGGATACAGGAAGCCTGCAGCATTTCTTCGCCCATTTCGTGGTAGGAGTTCTTAAACTCCGTATACGAAACGATGCAGAGGGCAATGGCCAGGGCTACGATCCCAACCATCGCAATGGTCACGATATGCGTGATCAAATGTTTGTTCTTCACATCCGTTCCACTCTTTTTCCCCATTTTTTACACTCCTTTACTGTATGATGTTA
>JAILQQ010000134.1 GCA_024698885.1 Lachnospiraceae bacterium
CTGGAAGACTTGATATTCGTATTGGTCAGCTTCACCGTGAAGCTCTTTCCTGCCTTGATGGTTTTCGTGGCCGGTGAGATCTTCGGTGCCTTCACAGTAACTGCGCAGCTGTAGGAAACGCCGTCGATGTCAACGCTCACGTTCACGGTGGCTTTTTCGTTTTCTCCCAGGGACTTTGCCGTGATCTTGCATTTCTTTCCGTTTGGTACGATATCCGCCATGCTGGAATCGTCCACCCACCAGTCATATGCTGCCGGGGTGACGGAGGTATTTCCGATCGAGATCGTAGCAGAGGCACCTGTCTTAAGCTTCAGGGTCTTTTTGGACATCTTCGGTATCTTGATCACAAGGCTTACCTGATAGGTCTTCGCGAGCTTGCCGCTTCCGAAGGTTGCCTTGAACTTGGCCGTACCGGCTTTCAGGACAGTAGCGACGCCGGTACTTTGATCGATGGAAGCGATCTTCGGCGTTGCCGCGCTCCAGGAGGTGATCACTGCCTTCGACAGACCGGATACGCTGGCCGTCATATCATAGGTAAGATCCGTCCGCGTCCCTTTCAGAGTCGTAAATTTCGGTACTTCGTTGTAGACGGTAAATTTCTCTACCACCGTCGTCTCAGTCTTTCCTTTTTTCTTTTTGGAGGTATAGGCCTCTATCTTCGTAGAACCGGCATTCTTGCCGCCGGTCACGATCCCGTTTTTATTAACGGAAGCTACGTTCTTGTCGGCCGAGCGGTATTTGATGCCTTTTACGCTCTTTACGTTCATGAGGACCGCGCCGTCAAGCTTCTGTCCCTTCACGAGGATCTGGTCCGGGATCTCCTCCTTCGGCGCAGGCTCACTTGCGCCCGCCGCAAGAACGGCCTGATAGGCGTTCACACCGCGGGAAACGGAACGTCCATTATAGGAAAACTTCTCATCCGCCGCGGATTTTAAGATAATGCTTTCTACCTGCGACGGTGTCAGAGACGGGTTCACGCTGAGGATAAGCGCTGCTACTCCCGATACCACGGGCGTCGCCATGGAGGTTCCGCTCAGTTCTCCGTAGGAGCAGCCGTTTGTTACGGTATTACCGAATGCATTTTCCTGCCTTAAGTAGGCACTTTTATTTACTACCATAGCGGAAAGGACATTCGATCCGGGGGCGGCCAGATCCACCCAGTCTCCGTAATTGGAATAACTCGCCAGTTTGCCGTTCTTATCATAAGCGCCTACGCAGATCACGTTTTCATAGGCTCCCGGATAATGCTCACTGCTTACGCCGCTATTTCCGGCAGCCGCTATTACGACAACGCCCTTATCATATGCTTCGGTAACAGCTTTCTGTAAGTTATAGTCCGGGTACGCGCCGCCAAGGCTCATGCTGATGACGTCCGCGCCCTGTTCCACGGCATAATTTACGCCCTTGACGATATCGCTGGTATAGCCGCTTCCCTTTTTATTCAGCACCCTGACGGAAAGGATAGAGGCTTCCGGCGCTACGCCGAGACCGCCCACCGTATTATCGAGTCCTGCCACGATGCCGACGCAGTGGGTTCCGTGTCCGTTTTCATCCTGACCGCTTGAATAGCTGCCCACGGATTTGACATCGCCTTTAATATCGTTATTCTTGGTATCAAAGCCGCTATCCAGTACCGCGACCTTAACGCCCTTTCCATCTGCTCCCGTAGCCCATGCTTTCTCTGCATCGATTGCATCATGGAACCACTGTCTGCCGTAGAGAGGTTCATCTGACGGATCTATCGTCATAGCATGGTAGATCAGGTTCGGGTAGATCGGCAAATCCGGCAGCTCCGAAACCTGCGCCTCTGTCAGGGTCTTTGCCAGATCCGGTCTGACCGATGCCACAGAGCTCAGGGAAATGCTCTGTCCCGCAGCTGCTCCCGTAAGAGCGGAAGCTTCCGCTACTGTGTCCATGGTATTTACCATACTCTCCAGCACGCTTACCACATCACGGTTCCCCGTCTGAGCCTGCATGGAACCGGCCGGAGAGACTTCCGTCTGGAAGGTAAACTTTGCTACCCCGTACTCAAAGCTTGCGAGCGTAATTCCGTAGGTTTTTGCGATCCGTTCCGCTTCTTCCCTCGAATTTGCCAGACAGTAGGCACTGTCCGGGTCATAATCCGTACCGGCCTTCATTGCCTTCACGTTCTGAAGGTTTTCCTTCAGGACCGCCTCAGTAGAGACCTGCGCGTCTGACAAAGCGGTGACAGTCGCGTTACTATAGACTGCCGCGTTAAAAACTTCTTCTGAAGCTGCCGCATCAAAGCTCCCGCCTGCTGTCTCATCGGCTGATCCGTCGACGCTGCCGTCTGCGGCCGTTTCCGAAGCTTCGACTGCTCCTGAAGCCTCTGCGGTTTCCGATCCCTCCGTTATTTCAATTCTCTCTTGCTGCGTAACTTCCGCAGTCTCATCTGTCTGTGCGGGATCTCCGGCTTCTGCTGTTTCCGTCTGCGTTTCAAAGACTCCTTCGCCCTCTGCCGTAAATTCCGTGATCTGCGCTGTCTCCCCGTTCTCTGTCACGATCCCTTCTGCCTGCGTTTCAGCGAAAGCAGGAACGGCCGTCATAAGGATCATCACAAACGCAAGAAAGAGAGCAGAATATCTTTTTCCTGTTTTGTTGCTTTTCATAAGCACCTCTTTCCCGGACTGCAAAAGAGCCGTAAAACATCTTTTACCGCTTTCTGAGTCCTGTATATAAATGTATCGCTATTATATCCCAACGTCTCTGAGTTGGCAAGCGGGTCGAAGTCGGTTTCATCTGACTCAGTCTGGCAGTCCAAACATCCACAGAGATAATAGACGTTATTCTATTTGTACGTTTACAATTTCTCTTTTGTTTCCCTGATCTGCCGCTTCATATCACGGCCGCTATAAATGTTTCAGCTTCATCATCATCAGCAGAAAAAACCTGGCCGTTCTCAATTTCATTCATTCCTTTCAGAAGTTCAGCATCAAACTGCTCCTTGGTAAGTTCCCCCATAGCCAGAGGACGCTTTGCAGGAAGCTTCATTTCAAAAGGTATACCGCGCTGAATAACAACCTGCCTTAAAAACATACCAACAGCATTTGACATCGGAATGCCAAGCTGATCAAGTACGTTTTCAGCCTGTTTTTTGATTTCGGGCTCTACACGAGCGAATACATTTGCTGTTCCTGCCATATTTATTGTCTCCATTCTGGTATTATAGGCGATTTGCTTGCGTAACGCAAGCAAAATAGACTTATCTTTCAGTTCCGGTCACTGATGATCTTTAGTCAAAAGGGACGGTTCTCTTTTGGATCTCTTTTGGCTCACAATAGTGTTTGTAAACACTTCATCCAAAAAGCTTCTTCCAGTTTCGGTCACTGATGATCCGGCTGCTTTTCACGTTTACGTTGCGGAGCATGCTTTCCACGCTGTTTTCAAGCGTAACGTCCACGAAATGGTCTACGTCGATCCCCCGCAGTTCAAAGAACAGCAGCGGATCCTCGTCAAACCGTACCGCGATGCCGTAAAGCACAGCCGATACATGCTTGCACATTAGCGCCCAGTCCGGGCAGGAGCACTGGAAGCTGATCTCCCGGGGGGTAGGGAACAGACCGTCGGCCCCAAGGAAGATTTCCTTGAGCTCTTCCGGAAAGCGGCCCTTCAATAAAGCATCCAGACTGTCGATCCTCTTCCCGCAGGCAGCGATGATATCCTCACATTTTTCCTCATTTACGGGACTGATACGGATATCGACCTTGTAGGGGGATTTTCTTCTGCCCTGTACCTTTGCCTGGACATGCCCCTTATCGATCTGCAGATCTACGACGGTCCCGCTTCTTAAATACCGTTTTCCCCGCTCTAACCGGCTTTCGTAATCCGCGTAGCGCTCTAAGTTTTCGCACCAGGCCATGCCCCACCAGCTCTTTGCGATCTTTCTTCCCGTTACAGTCACGGGGTGCAGCTGTTTCCCCTTTGACCTTGCCTTCTGTACCGTCGCGGAAGCATTTGTTTTTAAGGTATATTCGGAGGGCTGTTCAAAATACTGCTCCGTATCATAATAGGTTCTTGCCATCTTTCCGCCTCCGCTTAATCCAGCCTGAAGATATTGATCAGCTCTTCATTGTTCATTTCGGTGATCCAGCTTTCGCTGCCCGAACCCACCACATTTTCCGCCAGTTCCTTTTTGGATTCGATCAGGGTATTGATCTTTTCCTCGATGGTCCGTTCGCATACGAACTTATGCACGACCACGTTATTCTTCTGCCCGATGCGGAAGGCGCGGTCCGTTGCCTGATTCTCCACGGCCGGGTTCCACCATCTGTCAAAATGAATGACATGGGAGGCCTTTGTCAGATTCAGACCGGTTCCGCCGGCCTTGACGGAAAGGATCATATAGGGAACGTAATCCTCCCCCTGAAATTCCTCCACAAGCTTTGCCCTGGTTTTAACATGCGTTCCGCCGTGAAGGGTAAGGCCGCGCCTATGAAAGATCGCCGCCAGATAGTCGTCAAGATAGGGGATGATCTCTTTAAACTGGGTAAAAATCAGTACCCTTTCCCTTTTTTCATAAATGGTCTCACAAATATCCCGGAGGATGCCGAATTTTCCGCTGTCCTTTTCCTCATAGGCCGTTTGCCCGAGGTACTGGTCGGGATGATTACAGATCTGCTTTAGCTTGATAAGCGACGCCAGCACTAACCCGCGTCTTTCCATATTGGTCATCTGGTTATGCAGCTTCTGTTCCAGATCCATCACGTATTTCCGGTAAAGCACCGTCTGCTTTTTCGAAAGGCCGACATATTCGATCTGCTCGATCTTGTCCGGGAGGTCTGAGATAATGGATTTATCTGTTTTTAACCGCCGCAGCATAAACGGAGAGATCATGGCCTTTAAACGGGCATATCCCGCCGGATCCGCGTCTAACTTATTGCAGAACTCATGAAACTCGGTAGAACTTCCGAGCAGACCTTTATTCAGGAAATCAAACAGTGACCAGAGATTGGAAAGATCATTTTCGATCGGCGTACCGGTCATCGCGATCCGCATTCTTCCCTTCAGCGTTTTGATCCTGCGCGTCTGCTTGGAGACCGGATTCTTAATAGCCTGTGCCTCGTCGAGAATGATCGCGTCCCACGTGATCTGATCAAGCTCCTCTACCCGAAGGGCCGTGCCGTAGGTCGTGATCGTTAAGAAGGACGGCGTCTCTATCAGGGCTTTTCCCTTATCCTTTCCGCCGCCGTGGAGAATATGGTGATTGAGCTTTGGCGTGAATTTCTCGATCTCTTTTTCCCAGTTGCCAAGCAAAGACGCCGGCACAATGAGGAGAACGCGGCCGTTTTTATTGTCCTGCGCGAGCTTTAGGAGAAAAGCCAGTATCTGCACGGTTTTTCCGAGTCCCATATCGTCCGCGAGGCAGGCGCCGAACCCGAGCTTATTCATATAGTTGAGCCACGTAAAGCCGGTATTCTGGTAGGGCCTTAAGGTAGCGCGGAGATTCCGCGGAACGGCGGATTTTCGGATCTTTGCGGGGGAACGCATATTTAACAGTAGCGTATTCAGCCATTTTCCGTTGGAAACAAGGGGCCCAACGTCCGGTAAAATACTGTCCGGACTTTCGCCGAGCTGCAGACGGAGCGCGTCCTTTAAGGATATTTCCCTGTAAAAATCATCCATCGTCTCCAGAAGCGCAGTCAGCCTCGCGTGATCCACTTCGACCCAGCGCCCCTTTAAATAGGCTAACCCTTCCGTCTCCGCGAGCAGTCTCTCGATTTCCTGCTTTGTAAGCGGAACGCCGTCCACTGTAAGCTCCGGTACCATGGCGATCATGGACTCGAGACCGAGTAGCGGAACCTTGTCCTGTCCGATATTGACGTTCATAAAGATCTGGGAAGCATTTCGCTTCCACCAGTTCGGGATCCGGCAGATAATACCCGTTTTCTCGATGGCCGGGACGTCCTTCAGGAACTGATACGCTTCCGGCGCCGTCAGACGCAGAGGATGGAACATCTCGCCGCTTCTGACGAATTCGCCGATGAGAGGCGAAACCTCGGATACACGGTTTAAGCAGGATAAGAGAATCAACAGCTTATCCCTGTCGGTTTTATATTCCGTCAGCGCGTATTGCAGCGGCTTATGGGAGATGCCCTTTCCCTTGATCCGGGTGGAATAGGTCGCCATAAAAGCAAAAGGATAATCGGGCTCCTCCCTGTTCTCCACAAGATGAAAGAAGATCCGCTCGGGCACGCGCAGATGCTGGCTTTTATCCGCGACATACAGCTGCACGCTGCCCTGGAAATTCTTTATTTCCAAAGCATACTGCGCGTGCAGATGCTCAAAGACGCGGTTAAACCAGTCTCTGTCAATATATTCCGTCCCGGGGGAGAAGGGGATCGACCGGTTCAGACGTTCTTCCATATCCTCATCAAGGTTAAAGCCTACGCCGTCTCTTAACAGCTCGATATCCGGCTGCCTGAGCAGATATTTCTGGAAGGAATCCGCGATAAGATATAAAAAAGCACCGGCTTTATCGAGCCACGCCGGTCTTTCCTGAAAGCCCAGATCATATAGGGCCTTGTATTTATCTTTCTTAAACGCTTTATACCAAAATTGCAGGGAGTCGTCGGCAGGGTCCAAAGCGCCGGCCGTTTCTAACGTGAAGCCCGTTTCCGTGATCAGAAAACGCAGCTTTTTGTCCTCGATCATATCCGTTTTTCCAATTTTTTTCATGGTTTTCCTTGTGTTTTATTTCCTTTTTGATGATTTGACAGGATCAGGAGTTTGTGTTATTTTATTGGTAGATGGTGCTGCCGATAGACGGTTAGCCCGTGGTTATAAGATTATTTGAAAATAACCGCGACCTTGGGCTGGGGCGGTTATTTTTATTTTCGCCTACCGTATATGGCAGCACCAAGTTTATTCTATCATATCTTCTTACTTTAGCACAAGCATGGAATCCATGAGAAAAGGGCTATTGGTCAAGATCTCCGGGCTCTCTCCAGTTATCCAGTTTTAGATTATCTATATCTGCAAAATCCTTGGTATTATCAGTAACAAGAGTGTAGCCCCTTGACCTTGCATGAGCTGCGATCATCTTATCTCTATCCTGATTCTGCTTTTCTTTTTTCTTTTGCTTAAGTTCGGCCAGGATTCGGCCAAAATGAACCGCCGCTTTCGTATCAAAATCCATGATAGGGATACCTGCCAAAATCCTGTTTATGGCTTCTCTGTTTCTTTCAGGATATTTACTGTTCATTATGCCATATTCCAGCTCCGCATAAGTTACAACGGAAATGCAGACATCATGGCCTATATGTTCCGCAAGCGCTTCCGCGCATTTAGAATCCGGATGTCTAAAGCAAAAGATCAGTATATTAGTATCGAGCATATACATGATTACAATTCCACCCTCGTATTTGTGATTTCTTCCGGTCTGCCGTCTGCAAGGAAGTCATCAGAAAGCATGGAGAGTCCGGTATAAAAAGCATCTTTTAACGAAGCTTTTGGAGTAATTACAAGGGAATCGCCCACTCTGTTGATTATAACCTCTGTATCTTCAAACTGGTATTCTTTAGGAATCCTGATCGCCTGACTGCGTCCTGACATAAAAGGTTTGGTTGTATGTAATGCTAATGCTTCCATCGTGTTCGCCTCCTTTACATCTGTATGATATATCACGATATATTACATGTCAAGTTGAAGGCACTGATGATCCGGCTGCTTTTCACGTTTACGTGAGTCAAAAGGGGCGGTTCTTTCTGCTTTATTTTCTTTTATGATTCTCTTGACTTATTCAACTTAATGGCCTATTCTATTTAACATAATAATATGTATATTCAACTTAAACAATCA
>JAILQQ010000104.1 GCA_024698885.1 Lachnospiraceae bacterium
CTTCTCAACGCCTGCATCACGAAGCTCACCCAGGAATCTGAAATACCGCGGGAGCCGCCTTATGACTGCTCTTGAAATCTCTTTGTCGGACATAGGATAATTATAGAAGTTTGTTAAGAAACTGTCAATCTGGTTTTTTGATTAATGCCGTGGGGGGATTTTGATTTATGTTGACGCCGGCAGTCACGCACGCACCGGATTTCCGTGCTCGTGTCTCAACGAAACATGCTAAGTTCGTCATTGTAGGACTGACACAGGCGGACGCGCCGCCTCTATTCACCTCCGTGTTCAATTCCGGCTAAAAATCGCATCCGTGCGATTTTTGCGCTGTTGGTTCTGACTCACTAAGCATTTTCGTTGAAACCTGCGCGCGCAAATCCGGCACGCACGCGCCAGCCGGCTGACAGCAAAAAAACCATTCTTGATATCTCCCCCACGGTTGAATCAGGTTGCCAGATTGTTGTATTTATGATATTTTCAGCATTGGTTTGTATGAATAAGAATGACATGGGACAGTTATGTTATTACAGATAAGTAATGTAAATAAAGCATTTGGTGATAATGAGCTGCTCAAGGGCTGCTCATTTCATATTGAAGAAAAAGAAAAGTGCGCGCTGGTCGGAAATAACGGCACAGGGAAGACTACGCTTCTCAAGATCATTACGGGGATAATTCCTTCGGATGGCGGTAATGTAACACTTAAATCCGGTGCAACTGTAGGATATCTCTCGCAGATTGATGCGGTGGATTCGGGTAATACTATTCTTGAAGAGCTGACCCTTGCGAAGCAGGATATTCTTGACGAAGAAGCTGAAATAGCCGGGCTTTCCGAAAAGATGAAAAACCTGAAGGGCGCTGAGCTTGACGCTGCAATGAACCGATACAGTGCTCTGCAGCATGATTTCGAGCTGAAAAACGGATATGCTGCAAGAAGCGAGATCACAGGCGTACTTAAGGGTCTTGGTTTCAGTGAGGAAGAAGGAAGCAAGATCTGCGATCATCTATCCGGAGGGCAGAAGACCCGTGTAGCTCTCGGGAAGATCCTCTTAAGCAGACCTGATCTTATCATACTTGACGAACCCACAAACCATCTGGATATTTCATCGATAGAATGGCTGGAAGGCTTTTTAAGTAGCTACAGGGGTGCGGTGCTGTTAGTATCCCACGACCGCTATTTCCTTGACAGAGTCGTTACAAAGGTCTTTTCTCTTGAAGAGAATACGATCCGTACCTACGACGGAAATTACAGTATTTTCAGTGAAAAGCAGAAGGCTCTTCGTGACGCAAGGATAAAGGCCTGGCTGAACCAGCAGGAAGAAATAAAGCATCAGGAAGAGGTCATAAGCAAATTAAAGCAGTTTAACCGCGAGAAATCCATTAAGAGAGCGGAGTCACGGGAAAAGCTTCTTGCAAAAACAGAGAGACTTGAAAGACCGGTTGATGAAAAGGAGATGAAGCTCCGGATCACTCCTTCGATCGAAAGCGGAAATGATGTACTGTCTGTTGAAAATATCAGTAAAGCTTTTCCTGATAATCCTCTTTTTGACGGCATTTCCTTTGAGATAAAAAAGGGCGAAAGAGTTGCGCTTATCGGACGGAACGGAACCGGAAAGACCACGCTATTAAAAATACTGAACAGGATGGAGAAACCTGATAACGGTGCTTTCCGTATGGGAACCAATGTAAAGATCGGTTATTACGACCAGGAACACCAGGTGCTCCATAATGAAAAGAGCCTTTTTCAGGAAATGAGCGATGCCTTCCCGCAGCTTAATAATACGAAAATCAGAACGGTGCTGGCTTCTTTTCTTTTCACGGGTGATGATGTCTATAAGCTTATCGGAGACCTGTCCGGAGGTGAGCGGGGACGCGTATCCCTTGCAAAGCTCATGCTTTCAAATGCGAATTTCCTGCTTCTTGACGAGCCCACTAACCATCTGGATACCGCCAGCAAGGAAATACTGGAGGAAGCCCTTAATGAATACACAGGGACGGTCTTTTTTGTAAGCCACGACCGTTTCTTCGTAAATAAAACCGCTACCCGTATCCTTGATCTTCATGATAAGGACATCACAAATTATATCGGGAACTACGATTACTATCTGGAAAAACGTGACGAATCAGTACCTTCTTCAGATGAACAAGAGCTTACACCAGGCACCGGAAACGCGGCAGTTTCCGAAAACGCCCTCTCCTGGGCAGAGCAGAAGGCCGAAGCTGCCCGTCTCCGTAAGCGCGAGAATGACATTAAGCGCATAGAAGCCGAGATCGAAAAAAACGAAAAGCGCTCATCGGAGATCACCGGCCTCATGTCGGATCCAGAGATATCAACAGATGCCGTCCGCCTGAACGAGCTCTCCACCGAGCTCTCGAATCTTGAGGAAGCTAATGAGAAGCTGATGGAAGAGTGGGAAGCGCTGGTCTCAGAATAACTCTCAAAACAGGAACTATTACTTATGGAGAAAAAATCCAACCGGAATCTGTATTATGATGTTATACGAGTTATAGCAATGTTTCTCGTGATCGGTGTTCATGCTGTCGGTTCCATAGAACAAAATGCGGGAAATGATTTACAGCGGGCATTTGTTTCTTTCCTTGAACGCATAAACAATCTCGGCGTTCCCACTTTTTTCGCATTAAGCGGTGTTTTGATCCTAAGCAGGGAATATAAAGATATTTGGGGTTTTTACAAAAATCGTTTGATCAGAATTGGAATCCCGTATTGCGTATATGCAACGCTGTATGTGTGCTATTTCACAGGATATGAAGAAAAAAATGTATTGGGAATACCTCTTGCATTCGTGAGGGATATTCTTACCGCAAATGTACATCCAACACATTGGTTTGTGTATTCGATCATCGGCATATATTTCGCGTCCCCATTTTTATCAAGGATGTTTCATTCAACAAATGACTCTGAGTTAAAGATTCTGCTCGGGGGCTGCCTTATTTTAAGCGCAATTTGTAATGTTTTTGATCTTTTCCAATTAAGTTTTGGGGTAAAAGATATTTTATTCAACAGCGGAAATCTGTTTATGTTTATTGGCGGATATTCATTTAACAGGCTTGAAAAGTCAGATAAAGCCGGGATACTCAGGCACAATCTGCTTCTCTCAGCCGCTTTCCTTGTATTATATTTAGTTACAGACAGATCGTTCCTGGGACAGCTTGCCATAATGCTCACGATGATCGATAGCGGGATATGTGATACATATCATCCTGACAATGCATTGCACAGAATGATCACTGCCATTTCAAAACACTCGTATTCCGTATACCTTATACACGCAGCAGTAATATCAATGCTGCTGATGATCTGCAAAAACTGGAATGAATACTTCATAATAAAGTGTATTCTTATTTATTTTGTTGTATTCATTGTGAGCTATTCTCTTGTAAGAATTATTGATTTCCTTATAACTGACAGACTTATTGAAATCACAATCTGCTTCTGACTGCTTTGATAAAGTCAAGCGTATTGAGCTTCTTTACATTGGGGAGGTCGGAGATCAAGGCAAGGTCTCCGGTCATCTCCCCGCTTTCGATTGTGTCAAGCGTTGCCTTTTCAAGCCTGTCGGCAAAGTCCTGAAGCTCCCTGATACCGTCCAGCTCCCCGCGCTTACGCAGTGCCCCGCTCCAGGCGAATATCGTCGCGACGGAATTAGTGCTGGTCTCTTCTCCCTTAAGATGCTTGTAATAGTGGCGCTGCACCGTGCCGTGGGCAGCCTCATACTCGTACTTTCCGTCCGGGCTCACAAGGACAGATGTCATCATTGCAAGGGAGCCGCAGGCTGACGCCATCATGTCGCTCATAACGTCCCCGTCATAGTTCTTGCAGGCCCAGATAAAGCCTCCTTTACTTCTCATGACCCTTGCAACGGCGTCATCTATAAGGGTATAGAAGTACTCAAGACCCTCAGCCTCGAATTTCTCTTTAAATTCCTTTTCATATACTGATGCAAAGATATCCCTGAAGTCACCGTCATAGATCTTTGAGATCGTGTCTTTGGATGCGAACCACAGATCCTGATGAACGCTTAATGCATAATTCATGCAGCTCCTCGCGAAGCTTTCAATGGAGCTGTCAAGGTTATGTGTTCCCTGCAGCACTCCGGGTCCCTTAAATTCGTGTATGGTCTTTCTTATCTCAGACCCGTCCTCAGCCGTGAAAACAAGCTCCGCCTTTCCGGCGCCGGGTACCTTTATCTCAGTATTCTTATAGACATCACCGTAGCCGTGACGGGCAAGTGTTATGGGCTTTTCCCAGTTCCATACATGGGGCTTTACGCCCTTTATAAGGATAGGCGCACGGAAAATGGTGCCGTCCATTATTCCCCTTATGGTGCCGTTCGGACTCTTATACATTTTTTTAAGCTTGTATTCTTCTACTCTCGCGTCATTAGGTGTGATGGTCGCGCACTTTACGGCCACTCCGTATTTTAGAGCGGCCTTCGCGGAATCAATAGTCACCTGATCATCTGTCTCATCCCTTTTCTTTAATCCCAGATCATAGTACTCGCTTTTCAGATCAATATAAGGACTAATAAGCTCATCCTTAATATACTGCCAGATGATACGGGTCATCTCATCTCCGTCCATCTCAACTATTGGTGTTTTCATCTGAATCTTTGACATTTTTTTCTCCTTAGTTTAATAGTTTTATCTCCGAACGTGCCATTGGAATGGCAAGGAACAGCGAAAAAAGATCCGCAACGGCCTGTGTCGCTTCCACCCCCGCAAGACCGAAGAGATTTGGCAGGATCAGTATAAGCGGAATAAAGAAGAGTCCACTCCTTGCGGCCGATGTTATCGAAGCCTTTACTCCCTTCCCGATTGCCTGCAGAAACATATTCGTGATAACGGTAAAGGGAAGAAGCGGCAGTGCGGCAGCCTGGAATCGAAGAGCTGCCGATCCGACTTTGATAACCTCCGGATCATCCCTGAAAAAGCCTGTGATCTGCGGCGCAAAAGCAATGCAAAGCCCGGCCATTACCGTTAAGAATACGGTCCCGTACTTTATACAGAAATAATACC
>JAILQQ010000130.1 GCA_024698885.1 Lachnospiraceae bacterium
TAAGCAATTTGTTGTTGATGAATCCACTGACGTAGTTCTTAATGAAGATCATATCTTTGAGGAGATCCTTCTTGCAGATGTTTTTTTGCCGGTATCCGGCGAAAAAAAGCGTATCCGTGCTATCAGCAGATGCCTCGCAGCGCGGGATTCTGTTGATCTGCTGATAGAGGCCCTTCGTAAAGGGCTGATCCCCGAGGAGGATTGCGGGGATCTGATCAGATACGCAAGAGAAGCAGGAAAAACATCATTGATCCCTCTCTTTCTGCTAAAACAGAGTGGAGAATGGGAGTGAACCTTGAAAGGAGGCGGTATACATGGTAATCAGCCCGATCGTACTGGAAAAGGGCATGTCATCCGACATTTTTTCCGCAAATCTGGAGGATCGGACGATCCACCTGATCGGACCGATCACGGATGAGATGGCAGCCACCATCGTGGCACAGCTTCTTTACCTGGCTAAAAAAAAACCGAAAGGGGAGGGGAGTGATATCCAGCTGTATATCAACAGCCCCGGCGGCAGTGTATCGGCCGGATTTGCGATCTATGACACGATGCGGTTCATCACCCCGGACATCATGACCGTCTGCGTGGGCAGGGCCGCTTCGATGGCGGCAGTTATTCTTTCCGGAGACAAAAAGGGAAAACGCTGTATCCTCCCCCATGCGGAGGTGATGATCCATCAGCCCTCCGGCGGCATGGAAGGACAGTCGGAGGATATGGTGATCGCGGCCGAGCATATCAAAGAGACCAGAAACGTCTTGAACGGTATCCTCGCTGAAAATACGGGAAAGCAGCTTGAGGACATTATAAAGGATACAGATCGCGATCACTGGATGAGAGCGGATGAAGCTGTTTCCTATGGGATCGTGGATCGTGTATTGAGATAGGAGGGGTGAAGCATGGCAAATTACAGTAATTGTGTTGAGCGCCAGATTCCCGTGCTGAGGAAAGATACGTTGAATCTGAAGATCACGGCGGTGGAACTTGTATCTATGAGGAACGCCGGGAATTCAGATAACTTTAAGGTGTATCAGAAGGATGCTGATAAGATCCTGGAGATCCCTCAGACGATGGGGCGGCGGATCATTTTCGTGGCAAAGGATCAGAATCAGGTAGAAAAGACCGCTGTGCTGGTATCAAAAGGCCTGCAGATCAATGCTTTGGATTTCGATGAAGATACATACGCACATGTGTGCAATGTTTTGGACGAACCTGAGCGCTTGCTGATCGTGGTGAGGCTTTCAGTAAATCCGGGACAGGACGAGCATATACTCGCCAGGCAGACGTTGTTAAATGGAGCAGCTGTCGTGGATGAGCTGTCGGAAGGGACCGGTATTGGCAACACCCTGTTTTACGGATTTCAGGAAGGGCAGCTTTCGGATCAGCTGGCGGCAGCGGTCAGCGGCGTTGCCACCAATAATATCATGCTGGCGCTCCCGCCTGAACTGATGGAGCGTCCGGAGATCCATAAACTGATCACGGAAAAGGGTTTTGAAGTCTATTACCTGAAGGAAATGCCGGATGGATACTATCGGGAGATCTTTGACCAGATCATCGGGGAAAACGGATACCGTTTTTCCTCGGATAGATTTAAGGATCAGGTATTCCGTGCACTTACCGCGCTTTATGGTGATACGTTATCCGAAGAGATTATGGATACCGATCTCAGGAAGGCTGCGGAACATTGCGGAGAGGGAGTTTTGTCTGAAAAGGATTTTACGGCGTTCCTTCCGATCCCTGATACAAATGCCGTGGAAAAGCTTGAGCGTATGCCCGGTCTGGCTAACGTTAAAAAAGCCGCAAAAGAGTATATTGATCTGTCTCGTGCCTGCAAGGAGAACCCCGCCCTGAAAGGCTTGCTGGGACACCTTCTGTTTGCGGGAGATCCCGGTACCGGGAAAACGACGGCGGCAAAGCTCTTTTCGGATATCCTGGCATCCGCCGGCATCACCAACGGCAGGTTCGTGACAGCAAACCGTGCGTCCCTGATCGGAAATTATGTGGGACATACGGCTCCTAAGGTGGAAAAGGTGTTCAGAGAGGCAAGAGGGGGAGTCCTTTTTGTGGATGAGGCCGGATTCTTTATGATCAAAAACACAGGCGGCTTTGTGGATGAGGCCATCAAGGAGTTCGTACGGTATATGGAACAGTACCGCGGTGAAGTGATCGTCATTTTTGCCCTTTACCGGGAGGAAGAGGAAGACTTCCTTGCCTTGGATGACGGCCTGCCGTCCAGAATATCACGGGTGATCCGGTTTGATCCCTATTCGGGAAAGGAACTGCTTGTGATCTTTAAGCTTATGATGGAGGACTATGGCTTTACCGTCTCAAATGACGTGACGCCTATTGTGTCCCGGTATTTTGGCAGGAAGCGTGAGAACAGCGGAAAAGCCTTCGGCAATGCCAGGGAAGTCAGGAAGCTCTGCGACGCTGTGATCCGGCTTGCTGCTTCAAGATCTGCCGGTCCTAAAGGGACGGCGGGAAGGATCCTGAAGCAGGATGTGTTAAAGGCTGTGGAGGAGCTTGAGGGAGTTTCCGCGGGAAAGGAGCTGACATTTGGATTCGGTGGTGCGTTTGCAGGCATCCCGTCAACGGTAATGACGGAAGGAGGGAATATATAATGGTGTGTACGATCGAAGAAGCAAAAAACGAGGTCAGAAACGGGGCGAGGGCATATTACAAGGCTTTAGAGGACAAAAATGGGCGTTTTCCGGATACCGCCATGCTTCCTTTCTTTCTCGTTTCAGCCCCGGGGGTCGGAAAAACGGAGATCACCAAACAGGTCGCGGGGGAGCTGGGGGTCGGCTTTATCAGCTGTTGCATTACCCATTATACCAGAACTAATGCTTTTGGACTCCCTGTGATCCGGGAACTGAGCGAGGAGGAGAAAGCAGTCCTTGGGGACAGGAGCGGGAAATACACGGAGAACTCCATGAGTGAGATCATCGCGGGACCTGTACGGGCCTGCCTGGAGGGCCAGGAGAAAGGAATCCTGCTTTTGGATGAGTTTAACTGTATTTCAGATACGCTACTGCCGGTAGCCCTTTCGCTCCTTCAGACAAGGACGGTCGGTACCTATACGCTGCCACGGGGCTGGATCCTGGTGCTGTGCGGTAATCCTGTCTCTTTCAATAAGAGCGCCAAAGCCTTTTCGGCCGCGATCCTTGACCGGGTCAGGAGGATAGACATAGAGCCGGATACGGAAACCTTTCTGGCCTATGCGGAGCAGAATGGCGTTCATCCGATCGTGCTCAGGTATCTCAGGGAATACAGCCAGAACGCGTATCGGATCAACGGAAAGGGGGAGGAACCTGAAACGGTCACCTTCCGCAGCTGGGAGAATCTGTCCTATACCCTGTATGGTTATGAAAATCTGGGACAGAATATCACCCAGATCACGGTGGATCAGTTTATTAAAGCAACGGATATCGCCGAAGACTTTTATCGCTTTTATCAGACACATCGTGATGGTTTCGGTTACCCTGAAGCGGAAGCTGTGCTGCGGGGAGAGCGGACGGCGGAACTGGTAAAGCTTCTTTCCGAAAAGGATTATCTCTTCCGGATGAATGCATTGAAAATTATTGAAAACACGCTCGCCGGAGCGTACAGGGAGGCAGCCCGGACGGGAGAATGGGCGGAAGATATGGAACGGCTTTCCGAATATGTAAACAGGGCTTTCCGCTTTATCAGACGGCTTCCCGACAGAGATACGCTATGTGAGAACCTGATGTATGGGATCGCGGAAGATCCGGATCTTCTTCCGATCGTAGAAAAGGTTGGCTGCGAGGAGTATCTGAAGGTATGCCGGAAGGCTTACGGTATTACCCGGAAAGGAGCATGAGGTATGGGCAAGATCAGGTTTAAGCCTGTCCTTACGCCGCTTAAGGAGACTAAAAAGCAGGCGGCTGCAAAGGCCAGGATCGAGGCGGTTTTAAGGAAACTGAAGAGGGAAAACCGCTTTCTGGTCGCCGCGGCGAATTTCCTGACACCGGTCGCGGTGAAGGAGAATCTGGGGGATCATATCGTCACGGATGGTAAGAATCTTTACTTTTCTCCCGCAGCATTCCTAAAAGATCCTGATGGAGACGATGCATGGATCAGAAAGCAGCTGCTACATATCATGATGCATGGTTTTCTGGGACATTTTGTGATGAAGGAAAGCTTCGAGCATCGTGGGCTATTCTGGATGGTACTGGATGTGCAGGTAATGCTGCTGCAGTATCTGATGGAAGGGACCCATTCGGATGTACAGGCAGTATTTGAAGAGATGATCGGCTATGAACTGTATTTTCGGTCGCAGGAGGACGGAGCCTTGTATGACGCTTTAAAGAGGACCATGAAGTGCCACCGGGCAGAGCTTGATGATCACAGTTTCTGGGCTTTACCGGATCCGCCGGGTTCTGCCGTAAGCTGTACGGCAGGATCCGCACAAGAATTCTGGGAACAGCAGATACAATTCCTGACAAGCGGAAAGAGTGTTTTCGGCCGCATGGACAAAGCTACGGCTGCAAAGCTTCTTACCGGGCTTGGGAAGAAGCTCCGGGAGGGAGGAAGGCAATGGGGAACCGGGGCCGGCAACGGAAAGGAGATGATGGAAGCGGCAGGAGAGGCAAAACTCTTCTACCGCGGAATTCTTCAAAAGCTGTCGGAACATAGGGAATCCGTCAGGGAAGAGGACAATATCGATCCGATCTATTATTCCTACGGGCTCTCCCTGTATGAGGACGTTCCGATCATTGAACCGTTAGAAGAGACAGAAACCCTGTGCTTGCGCTCAGTCGTGATCGGGATCGATACCAGCGGCTCCTGCGTTTCGGATCTTCCGCAGTTTCTTTCGGAAACGCAGGAAATATTCGGGGAGATCCTGCGGATCGGACATCTGGAAAAGCTTCATCTGCTGCAGTGCGATGACGCGATCCAGTCCGAGCAGACCATTGACAGTGCCGAAGAGCTTGCGGGGTACGGGAAAAAAGCGGAAATGCGGGGGTTTGGCGGAACCAGCTTTGTGCCGGTATTTAACAGGGTGAAGGAATATATAAAAGAAGGAGAGAAGATAGACTGCCTGATCTACCTGTCCGACGGATACGGACAATTTCCGACGGAAGTTCCACCCTATCCCGTATATTTCGTGCTGAAGGAGAATTCACAGGGGCCGGGGGGTATCATCCCCCCCTGGGTCAGATGTCTGTATTTAGAACAAGGCGAAAGGGGGAAGAACCATGAATATGGTTAACTATCTGGACTGGTGTAATGATTTCCTCCCGGAGGAGACATGGTACGGTCATCTTCATGCAGGGGAATCCCGGGAGGTGCCTGTAAAGAACGGGCCCGGCTGGCTTCCGGACGGGCCGGAACTGGATAAAGACCTTCAGAAAGTGAAGGAGAACGGAGCGGCCTTTCGTGTGGCGGCACTGCGCTTCCGTAACAAGGAGCTGCAAAACCCGGATGGTCTGATCTGGTATTTCGGAAAGCCGGATCCGTGTGCGGATCGCTATAATCTGCAGGAAATAGACTGGGACACAGTGTTTGAAAACGAACCGGAGCGCGTGGTGTATCTCTATCGGGTATCGCCACTGATCATGGCCGTTCTGACAAAGGACAGGAGAATGGTCTGGAACATGCTGCGTCAGGACAGAAGCCTGTCGATCAGCCGGTACCATTTCTGTTATGACGAGATACACTATAGCGCGAATAGAGATGATGTGGTCCAGCCCTATGTATCATTACATGAACAGCTGACGGAGGCATGCGCGTCCTATATCCGGATCTGCAGGGCTCTGCTGACGGGAAATATGACACCGGATCTGTTTGCGGAACTGCTCTGCAGACTGGAAGAGGGAGCATCCGGTGACGGCCGCTGGTTCTTCTGGCCATTTGCCTATCAGGATGCAGATCCCGAAACCTTCCGTAATTCCCTGAACCTGCTGCTTAGCATCAAAGAGCAGTGGCCGCAGATCTTTGGGAAGATTTACAATGAGAAGCTGCATGGCGAGATCCTGTTCAGCTTCTTCTGGAATTTCTGCCACCCGGAAGCACCGCCTGCGCGTCTCTACGCCTGGTTCATAAAAAAGATGCATGAGCTCTCTACGCAGCGGACAACCGGTGATTTCTTTTACAGGCTGGTCGATCAGGCACTTGGCGTTCCTGAGCTGGAGCTTAACCTGCTCGGGGATGGAAGAGTCGAGCAATTTTGGAAAGATCTGACAGGAAAAGAACCTGTGCTGGATCTTCGTGACAGAAAAAACGGGGAATGGTTCTATCGCCTTTTTGAGGAATTTGAAGCGAGCAGACCTTTTGAAAGCGGAAAGATCTCCCGACGATGCGTACAGTATCTCAGATATGTGCTCCGTTCCGTTACGAGAGTCATCCCCTGCGATGAGGATGAGGAAAGACTGGAGATCCCGAAGGATCTTCTCCTGTGCAAGGACGCGGAGCTTCTTCTGTTAGCACTGCAAAAGAATCTCCTGTCTGTAAGGCAGGTGGATAACCTGATACGGATCGCGCGGGAAAACGGACAGACAACGGAGATCCCGTTACTTATCCTGAAAAAGCATGGAGAATGGAAGGAGGGAGAAGTAGTTCATGATCAACAGATATGAATTGCAATATATCGATCTGATACGATGGGATGATACGTTTTGGGAAGCACCGGTCTATCAGATCGACACGGAGGCGGAATTATTCCCGTATCTGGAGGCCTCGATCAAGGGGGCAGATACGGAAAAGAAAAATTATCCGGATCTGCTTCCGGGATGCAACAAGGGATTTCGCGTACTGAAAAACGGGTGCCCTTACACCAACCAACAGGACGGGAGTATACCGGAGTATTACGGAGATACAAGAAGGGTGATCGCGAGGCTCCTGTCTGACGTAAAGCAGGGAAATTGTCAGATCTTCAGCCTGACAGTCAATGGAAAAAAGTATACGGATATCCGTAATATCCGGGAGATCACGGTGCCGGGGGCCGGGAACCGCCTGATCTTCAAAGCAGTGTATGAAGGCAGACAGGTACTGCTCGGCCTGCCGGTTATGCTGGAAGATTCGTATCCGGATATACCCGAAAAAAGGAACTCGGTCATTTCCCTGAGTACGATGGAACTGTATACTCTCTTGGATCCGGCAAAAGAGCACGCGCTCTCTTTGTTTGGAGCCAAACCCTTAATGTGGTTCAGAGGCAGAAGAGTTGATCTGTTTTATGGTTCGTTCCGTAACGAAAAAGGGGAAAAGATGAAGGGTATCTTTTACTTTCTGCATAACAGCCTGATCCCGAAATATGCCATAAAAGAAGACCGAAACGGTGAACTGCATTATCTGTTGTCCGATGTTGAATGGAGTTTCAACCGGAATTATCCCGTATGTATGGAAGTGACGGCAGGAGCACCAAAACCTGTGCTGTACAAATATAAATATGTTTTCCTGAATATGGAGTCTTCAGAGGATGATATCTACTGCCCGCCGGAAACATTTGCCAGGGAATGCAAGGCCTTTATGGAAAAGAGCAGTTTTAGGAGAGGGGGACGGGAAACCTTCATCAGGGAGTTTGAAAAACATGTTCTGCAGGCTATCCGGCTTCCAAAAAGCGGAATGATCATTCGTGATAAGCAAAAGATCCCGTTTTCCTGTACGGCGGAAGGTGTATTGTCCGCCGAGATCACGTCGGGAGACCGCCGCATTTTACTCAAGCTGATATTAAGAGAGTCTTTAAGAGAAGATAGGCCGGCAGACTATTTTTTAGAGATCACCTCTCCTATGGTTGAGATCACAGGACGACGAGGTCATCAGATGCTGATTCGGTTTGACAGAGCATCCGACAATTGGTCCGTCGAAGATCCTGGCAGCGGACGGAAATACAGTCCGGACGAGCTTTTTGCAAAAGGCATGCATATTCCTTCGGCAAAAATGAACAAAGTGTATGTTTTGCAATGGAATGGAACTTTTGATTTTATCAGTGAACATCGGAACGAGGTGATCTGCTGTGCGGATGAGGCGGAACAGATCATTTATGGAGAAAGGGAGGGATTTTTATGTCATTGATCGTTCTTTTTGACGAAAAAGAGATATATGATCATTTACCGAAGGAAGAATGGTTAAATTTCAGGAAGTACGTGATGAAGGATGGTCCGGTGGATGATCATATACAGTCGGATTTCTGCGATCTTATAACCTTTGAGCTTCAGGAATTTCTGGAAACGAAGGTCATCCGGGACTACTTTACAGAATTTGGACTGGAATATGTTCCGGATTACAAAATGAAAGCAGAAGAATGGGGGCCGTTAAGCTATCAGGGAGATGATCCGCAGTTTATCATGTTTCTGCATCCACGGCTGCAGTTTGCCCTGACTGCCCTGTATAGGGAACATTTTCATTACCTGATCCATCCTTATCTTCTGGATGCCACATACACGATGCCCCTGCTGAGGGAAAGGAATCTGTACGTTTTGGAGGATCCTGATCATATCACGCTGGACGGCCAACTCTTCAAACTGTTGGAAAACGGTGTCGACATCGTTGTGGGAGATCTTCATTCCCGGGATTTTTCAGAATCGTATCCGGATGATTTTTTACGGGCATTGTGGAAACTGGAATCAAAATACAGTTATATCTCGAAGGAGATGGATATTCAGTATTTTGGCGAAGAGAAGGCCACGGATATCCAAACGGATCTGTATACCTTATTAAGCGGGTCGGATACAGGTGTTCAGTATACGGACAATGAAGATATGTACAGATCCGTACGGGTTTCCGTTTCCACGCCGATCTCGTTTAAAGAGGACGATCTCAGAAGACTTCCTTTGTATTATCTGGACCAGGTCGGAGATACATGGTTTTTCCGGCTGGGAATGTCCGTAAAATATCCCTCATTTGAGGATCTGATCGGGGAACTTCTGCTGGGAGGAAATGCGCCCGCAAAAAGGATCATGCTCGTCCTGAACTGCAATGAGAGATGTGATGTCAGAAAATATCCGGAGTACATCAAATATATCATGGTGTATGACAGCGCAAAGCATGAGTTGGAAGTGCTGGGAAAAAACGGCCTGCATATCTTCCGGGAGGCGCTGCATCAGTCAGTAGAAGCGGATGAAACGGAATAAGAGAGGAGGACATTATGGAATACAGATCATATGGTGAGATCATCGGTTCGATCATCGGAGGAGTATACCAGGACGGCATCGCCACCAAGATACTCCAGCACATGGACAGGATCAGGAATATGAGCGACGTTTCCCAGGCCAGGAGATGGGTGATGGAGCTTTTGCAGAATGCCAGGGACTGTTCCTATAAGGACACGGGAGTAAAGGTCAGGATCGAGCTTAAGGACAATGAACTTGTCTTCAGCCATAGCGGAAAACCCTTCCGCATTAAGGATGTGCTTTCCGTAATTAACCAGGTTACTTCCAAGGCCTCATCGGAGGAGACCATAGGACAGTTTGGAACGGGCTTTATGACCACGTTCCTTTTAAGCGACAGTGTGACGATACATTCCGTACTTAAGGAAGAAGGGCTTCCCTATAAGCCTTTCACCATAAGAATGGACCGCAGCAGTAATGAAAAAGACGGGATACTTGCGGGCATTGAGAAGACCATGCGTGAGCTTGACCAGGTTGACGTTTCTCCGGAGATCACTGATTTCAACAAGGAAGGCTATAATACGGTATTCAGCTATCCCCTTAAAGACCGCTACCATTATAATATCGCAAAAACAGGCTTTGAGGACTTAAAAGAAACCATTCTCTACGTGATGCTTTTTTCAACACCTCTTAAGGAGATCGAGCTTGTAAGTCATGAAGGCGGTGAGAGGCAGGTCCGCTATACCCGTGGTGAGGATATTGCTATGGGTCCTGCCCTGCGGATCCTGACTATTAATAATGAGGGTACCTTAAATGGGGTAAAGCTGAATTCGGAGGACAATCATATCCTGTATTATACGGATAATGACCTGACTCTTGCCGCGGCTTATGACAGTGAAAAGCGTTTTAAGGTCTTTTCCGATAAGCTTCCCAGGATTTTTGCGGATTTTCCCCCTTATCGGGGCAGAAGGATTCCCCTTCCCTGTCATATTGAATAACAGGAACTTCAAGGTAAATGAGCCCCGGAGCGGTATTACCCTTGTGGATAATGAAACTTCACAGGACGCAAAGGCCAACAAGGATATTATGCGGAAAGCTGTTGCCATGTATGAAAGGTTTCTGAAGGATGCGCTGGCATCAGGCTATGGAGACCTTGAAAACATTGTGGAGATCCCGGATTGGCGGGAAAGCAAGGAAATGTCCACAGCATGGGTAAAGGCTAACATTTATGACGCCATTTATAGGATCGTTTCCGTTGTTCCCATGATAAAAACGGATAGGGGGGAGATGGCACTTGCTGACATAAATGTTGTTCTTCCGACACCCGTTGAATATCCTGCGGATAATATGGAAAGCGTGATACGGATCGACCCATGGGACGGACAGGGTGAAAAGAAAGCCGTATTATCTGAATTACTCTCGGTGGGGCAGTCTTATACCGTACCGGCCGGAGATGAGCACTGGCTCAAGGCGTTTTCGGGATATGAGCAGCACAGGCAAAAAAGGATGACGCTTAAAGAAGTAGTGGAAAAAGCGGCGGAATTCCTTGCTAAGCTTGATGAGGGTAAAATGAGCCCGTTTATGTGGCTGCAGAAGCTTTATGATGCCTGTCTTGAGGAGAAATCCCTGAAGACAGACATCGCGGCAGGCCAGATCGCCATATTCCCCAGCCAGGATGAGGATGACTGGAAGAAAAAGAAGCTTTATACAAACGCGGAAATATACCTTGATAATGATATACCGGAGATCCTGAAGGATGTGACAGAAGAGCTGGACAGACTGTCTTCGTCGGATGGGATCGTCCTGCGAAAGAGCCTTCTCCATAAGGATTTTAAGATCGGACAGAAGGAGATGAAGCCCTATCCTGCTGAGAGGATAAGTGAGTATATATCGCTTCGTGCTGCGCGATCGTATAAGGTTCAGAATTATAATTTATATTCATACGCTTATTTGAACGCATGGCATAACGCCTGGAACATGCTGGTGGCCTGCGGACCGGATGAAGATTTTTACAGAATGGCAGCCCGGGTAAGGGATGGACTGGAAGCATATGAACCCATTGGGACGAATACCTTTGGGAAATCGATGTGGAAAAGTACATATTGCTCCCTGTTAGAGGAGATCGCATCTGAGGTGGAAGCGGCTTCATCGCTGGATGGACTGACTCAAAAGTATTCTGCCCTTCAGGACACGGATGAAGTCTGTCAATGGATCAACGATTATGTAAATTGCGGGAAGAATTACCTAAGCGCCATGTCCGGGAATATTTATCCGGATCAGAAGGGCTGGCTCCGGAACCTCTTTGCTCTTTACAAAGACACCATGAAATATGAAGAACTCAAGGATATCATGGAGGTATTCAGTGATCAGGACAATGAATATGCTGTCCGGGAGAAGCTCTTAGATAAGAGGATAGTCAACACTCTCCAGCATATTCAGAACTATAGTGACGGGGATGCGGCGTCAAAGATCGGTATAAGGGTCGATACCCTTCTGGCAACCGGAAGTCTTTCGCAGGCTTCAGATCATTATCAGGAGGCCTGCGGGAAACTCCTTTCCTGGATCCGGACTCATATGGAGGAGGCGAGGACATACTTTCCTTCCTATTACAGCGAGGAGAACCAGATGAAGCTTTTGACGCCCCATGCAGCGGTGCTTCTTCAGAGGAAGGCCGATGATATGGAAGACATCATGAAGGAATTTGGCGTGTCCACCGCGGAAGATCTGAAGAAAAAGATAAAGAAGCTCCGTGACCAATATGGTTACCTGGATGGTGAAGAAAACGAAGAGGGATCTGACGCTGCCACAGGGGGATTCTGTCCGGAGTATGATGTCTTTTATGGGTCGGATCTTGCAGGAGCAAGCGAAGATGTTCTCCGGGAAATAGGCATCGGGGGAGAAAGGTATGCACTGAAGAAAGTCGTGGAATATATGAAAGAACAGGGATACGGCCTGATAAGTGAAGAGCCCGGAAGACGCTATATGCTGTCCGGAACCTCTGATGGATCAGGAAAACGCGAGCAAATAGAAGTCTTTTACGCGGATAATGAGAATTATCATCAGGCGGGATATGATATCAAGGTAACAGTATCGGTTTACGGAGATGACGGGGCTTTAGAAGAAACAAAGGTTTACTACCTTGAAGTCAAAACCCATACCCCGACCAGTGAGGTCAGGAACAGGATCGTCCTTTCAGATGAACAGATGATACTTGCGGCGTCAGAGGGAGAGCGTTATTCGATCCTCAATGTGGGATATGACCGCCTGATAAAGAACGGCACAGATATCACTGAACTGAAGGATCCGGTATCCCTTATCGGAAAGAGGAGGCTTGTCAACCTTCGTAAGGGGTACTTCTTCCACGTCAATCGGGTTGCGTGATCCCGGTTTCCCCTCGATCCCCGGTGGCTTCAGGACCATCGGGGATATCCCCTGCGGAAGGAATATAATTAATGGCGTTTTCAAGCTTGACGAAAAGAGAATCAAGGATATTGCTTTTAGATTCGATCTGATCCATGGCGTCATCAAAAGTCTCGCCCAATTCCTTGTATTCTGATCTTCTCTTTAATTCATTGACGAGTGCGCGGGTTTGATCAAGATCCTTTTTATAATCCTTGAGGAGCCTGTCAAATTTATCAAGGGAATCCTTCAATTCCTGCGGTATTTTTTCCCGGTCTTTTTCCGCGGCATCCGCCAGGACCTGGATCCTTGTGTCGGTTTCATCATCCCCCAGTAATTTGGCGGGAGATACATCCAGTGCAGCAGCGATCTTATTAACTTTTTTGAGGGAGATATTGTCACCTGAATTTTCAATCTTACTGATGGAGGATTTATCATGATACCCGGCTTTTTCGGCCAATTCCTCCTGGGTAAGGTTTTTATACTCGCGTAAGGTCTTTATACGATAGGCAATGGTGATCTTCATGATGATTTCTCCTGGATCGTTTGGGCTGAAATGATGTTTCGATTATAACACCGGAGAACATTAACTTCAACTTTGAACCATATTTATGCATAGATGCAGTTATCACGCTGCGACTGTCACAAAAGACGATTACAAAAAAAGATAATTATGGCTTCACAAGTTGAATAAATATGTTATAATAAAGTCATAAATGGAAAATGAGGATGAAACTTGAAAGGAGGTAATAAGATATGCTCGAGGTTAGCCTTGACCGCTTTCGCTATAACGTAAATCCACAGCTGATCGAAATGAAGAAGGATGCGCTTTCCCATAAACCTGCTGGTCTACGTGTGGTTGATATATTAAAGCTTATTCTGATCCTGAGCCGTGTAGTCCAAAAAGAAGGCCTGCTCAGTATGGAAGATATGGTCGGGGATTTTGAGGATATTCCTGAGTATCTCCGCGAGTTTGTCCTTCTTATCGTAGATGGGGCTGACCCTGATTACATCGTAGAGTATGGGAGTATCCATTATTACATGAGCAGCGACCGCGGAGAGCGCTTCAAGATTTTTTTCTCGCTGTATCTGATACTGCTCCTGCAGCTGGGGGGCAGGGATTGTATGATATGGTATATAGCAAAACACATGCTCAACGATGATGAAAGGCAGGAAATGTCAGAGCTTGACGCCAAAAGAAATGAGAAGTTAGGACCCGGGAAGCCGAGAAGTATCCACGATATAGATCGTTTGTATCTTTCGCAGGACGATATAAATACGCTGCTTAATGGGTTTATGCCTGATGAAGTAAAGGAAAAAGATAAGCAAGATGAAAATGTTTCATGAAGGAATTTGATAAATCTATAAAAAGGGAGGGAATGAAAATGTCGGAAAAAATGTTAGTAACACAGGCGCTTGATGAGAGGGATCTTCTGGTAAAGAAGATCCGGGATAAGATCGAGAAGGCTAACTTTGCGGATACTGTCAAACATAATGAGGAAAAAGTGATCACGGCAAGAGTTTCAAGAGAGGAATTCAGTAAGGATGCAGAGAGCGCGTTCCAGCAGATCCAGGATCTGATCAGCCGTTTCCAGAAAATTGATGCTGCGATCGTGGCCTCCAACGCAAAAACCATGATCAAAACATCACTTGGTGACTATACGGTTGCAGGAGCAATTTCGCTCAGAAGCAGACTTC
Source organism: Lachnospiraceae bacterium (assembly GCA_024698885.1). Classification (GTDB taxonomy): domain Bacteria; phylum Bacillota; class Clostridia; order Lachnospirales; family Lachnospiraceae; genus UBA2868. The sequence continues at coordinate 14,166 of JAILQQ010000130.1, forward strand.
GGAACAAAGGATCCTATAACGGAGAATCTGATTTTGAGTCAGCCCTTAAGAAGAAGCTGGAACATGATCTTGAACAAAATGTGCTGTTCGCAAACGTCAAAAATCAGGATCTTCAAAAGGCTGCCGAGGGTATGAGGCTTTCTATACTTGGTAAAGATGCCAAGGTGAAAGATGATAAGCCCCTTGAGGTCGTGGATGCTTATATCAGTGAGAATACGACTGAAGTTGTGGATCCTTTGGATATCCGGAAAAAAGTGGAGATGCTGAGGGAGAGACGGGATACGCTGCTGACGGAACTTGATACCCAGATCAAGGTATCCAACGCTACAACGTTTATAGAAATCTGATATCGAAAGGCAATGCCTGCAACACGAAAACTTCAAACCCGGTTCCCCGGTAACAGGGTTACGTTACTTTTCAATATAGCGTAGCTGGTAACGCAGGACCAACGGTCCAAACTCGGGTTCGATCCCCGATATTGAGGCCCAGAAGGGGAAAGCAGTCAGCCGTACTGCTACTATAAAAACGGTTGCCATTTTACCGATTTATGTTTTAAATGAACCATGAACCGTGAATGTTCAACCATTATGTTTATGAAACTTAAACCATGAACTGAGAACGTTCTTCAGACATAGAAATATGTTGAAATCCATGGAAAAGGTTAGGACGCTGAACCGGTTGGCCTGAAGTTATCCTCATGGCTGTGTTGCAGGCATTTTTCTGCCTGAAAATGTGCCGGAGTAAATCCCCGGGAATGACAGGAGGAAGCACGCTGCATGGCAAAATCTGAAATGAAGAAAAAGAGGCGTATCAAACAAGGGGAAATTGACCGGGATCTGACGGGGGAAATAAAACCGGAACCGTTATGGGATCATCTGACCCGTATCATTCCCCCGGAGATCATTCTGTATGACAGAAAAGGCGAATATCCCTATATAAATGTATCGGAACTGATGGCTTATTCCGAAGAGCAAAATAAGATCCCAAAAGTGATCATGGAATCCGTACTGGGAGAATTCTGCTATTATACATCTACTGACTGCAGGTATCTCGATCAACTGGAATCAGAGCAGTTCAAGAAGCTGTATATAGCTCTGGATCCTGAAACAGAAGACTATAAATCCTTCGCAAGAAGACCATATTATCAGATGAGGGGGAAGAGGATCAGTGAAGAGCAGGCAATTGAAATAATTGCCAGAACAGATAATTATTTCAGATTTCATTATGACAGGGAACTGCTGGAAGCCGCCAATTATGTGGGGTGTATGAATTTTGACCAGTGGTGGATCGGTAAATATCATATTCCTGCGCACTACGGATGGTGCCATCCAAGTGGTATCATAGGCGGGAATGCGATGACCCAAAAATATCCGAACATACTGGAATTCATCGAGGAGGCTATCAGGTGGGCTATAAACTTTCCGGCTCTCGACATCATGATCGGGGTGACCGAATGGGATGAGAAACCATATGACCCGGATGACTATAGTGGGTCGGATCCGTATGAGGAATATGAGAATTTTCCTGACAATATCGCGATCGGGATCAATGTTCATGAGAATACGGTGGAGATATTAAACGGTAAAAATGCAAGAGAACGCTATCTGATCTATGATAAAATGTATGGAGAAGAGGATCGCAGAGTTTATATTCCCGAATACTATGAGGATAGGGGTCTTTTCATCTGTGATGAGCAATACCTGAAAAGATGTGAGGAGATACTGGGGATCAGATAGGATAGTCAGGAAACCCTGGGATGTAGAGTGATCTGGGAGAAAAATGAAAATAAAGGAGGCTTGGGATGGCGACATATGTAATATCTGATATTCATGGTGAATATGATCTGTTTATGGAACTGCTTGAAAAGATTAACCTCCGGGATGAAGATAACCTGTATATTCTGGGGGACGTCCTCGACCGGGGGCCGCATCCCATTAAGACCATTCAAAAGCTTATGGAAATGCCGAATGCATTTTGTGTGGCGGGAAACCACGAGCAGATGGCTCTTGAATGCCTTGGTTTTCTGATGCAGGAGATCACAGAAGAATCCATTACAGGCCTGGATGAAAAAGTGCTTCTCAATTTTTCGAGCTGGCAGGAGAATGGCGGGGACACCACCATTAAAGAATTCCGTCAGCTCGACATGGAAGAAAAACAGGATGTTATAGACTTTATTAGGGATTTCGAATTGTACGAGAAACTGTCAGTGAATGGCCATGAGTATCTTCTTGTCCACTCCGGTCTCGGAAATTTTCGACCGGATAAGGATATTGAAGAGTATTCATTATTGGAGATCACCTGGGAGAGGGCAGATTATGATATTCAGTATTTCCCGGATAAATATGTGGTGACCGGCCACACGCCGACGCAGGAAATAACCGGGAATCCCAGGCCCGGATATATCTACAGGCATAATAATCATATCGCGATAGACTGCGGGGCGTTTATCCCCGGCGGGAGACTGGCGGCGATCTGCTTGGATACCGGGGAGGAATTCTATTCGTCAGATACTAAGGGCTGATAAGCCCTGCGCAAAGATATGTCAGATTGGTGTCATATGGGCTGGATAGATGTGATAAATACTAAAGGAGAGATTTCATGAATTGGAATGATGATCATTCTATCAAAACTATACTTATATTAGCAATGCTGTTATCTTTATCGGCATGTGGTATCGGCGCTGCATCTGATGGAACTGATATGGCTATAGAGACAGATCAAGAGGAAACCGCACAAGAGCGATCAGAAACAAATAGTGCTCCAGCTGAGAAACAGGAGCCTGCGGTTTCTTTGACGGAAGCTGAACTTCAGGCATTTACAGATTTATTTAACTCAGATGAGTACAATGGATTCCTTAAGGAATCATACAATTCACCAGGGGAAATCAATTGGGATGCTGTTCTGGAGTTTGACGCCGGATTGCAAAATCAGTACACATGCGTATCGGGTAAAAAAACCGGTGATCATTATGAACTACGATTCAGAGTGAATTCAGAAGAATTGCCGGGATCAAATGCTGGTAAGAATTACGGAATATGGGCAGACCGAATTCTCAAAATGTCGAAAACAGCAGACACTATTGTTGTGGAGTCAAATGCTATTCAGTGGGATGATCATTGCGATGAAGAGCAGACTTTCGATGTAAATCTTTCTCAATATGATGAACCGGTGCATTTTGTCACCTATACTGCCGATCCCAATAAGGCAGATATTATCATCGTTAAAGATGACAAAGTCCTTTCAGGCCTTTATACATCAATATATTCTGAAGAGGGTTATAACTATCTGAAGAAAATTATAGCCGTGGGTTTTTTTGACTTTAATAGTGATGGATTGGATGATGTGGCTGTCATAGGCGATTCCGATTTCGGGAAGCACGTTCTGCTTTACGAGTCTGTTCCTGGAGGTCATCCGTTTGAACCGTTTGCGGTTGCAGATTTGGATGAAGAGAAAGTGTCGGAAATAGGAAGTGACTTTACAATAGCAGGGATGAAAAAGACGTTGCTGGGCGATGACCAGGAAGGACATTACAGAAGTTATCAGGAACTATACACTCATTTAGCAAAAGTATACAACATACAAGATGATAGAAATCAATATGATCTTATCTATGCAGATGATGACGATATCCCGGAATTTGTCGTTGGCCATCCTGGATATTGGGTTTCTCTTATTGCATACGAGGATGGGAAGGCTCATTATCTCATGAACAGATGGCCTTATGGAGCCTTAGGAAATGGTGGGTATTTCTATGCTCCCGGAAAGGGTATTTATTATAACGGGGACGCTGATTCTGCAGGGGCTTTGTATTACAATTATTATATGTCAAAACGTGATGAAGGTGGGTTGGGCACTGACTATTGGGTCCTGGATATTAACTTTAATGATCTTGACGGTGACGGCGAGCCTTCCGAATATGAACTGCAAAACTCCGGTGAATATGTTGGCTCTTCAGAATATCATAACGAAACAGATAAGGATATGACTGAGGAAGAGATAAAAGATGTGATCAGTCTATATGAAAGCTATGAGATGAAACAGATTACCGGCAGGATGGACTATCCCGCTTTTCTTGATGAATTAGCCGGAAAAGACATGCCCTGATTCGGGATAACCCCTCCTAAAGGAGGGGTTTTAAAAGCTTTCCTTTATTATCATCCCTCTCGATCTTAGGTGCGTTTCCGTACGACACCAATTGGGCAAATACATCCTTTAACTCCCACCAGGAGGCGCCAAGCACGCCTGAGGTAAGGCTTCCGTTAAGCTTTCTTATTTCTTTTTTCGCGCCAAAGCCGGTCTTTCCGTTAATGGCTTCATCAACCGTTGCTTTCAGGTTCCCTTCCTCATCCTTTTCATAGACACGATTATGGAGATTAAGCGGATCCCTTACCAGGATATACCAACGGTTATTTTTAAGCTGAACATCCAGCATGCTCATTTCATGCATGGAAACGGCAAAAGTCATCCCCTCCTTTTTTCTTTTTGCGGTTTTTACATCATGGAGGAAGATCATCTCCTCCCTGGAATAATATCCGCCGGGATTCATTTCCATCATTGCTTTATTGCGGTCTCTCGCATAGATGTCCGTTATTTTACACCTGGCGTCGTAGTTTTCATTCGTTTCGTTAAAACCACGCTTCAGCGGTTCATAATAAGTATCTTTTTCTCCAACGCTTGCAAGCATGGTTTCTAAAGACTGGCCGGCCATAAACCGTTCAAACAGTCGTGAAATAACCGTAGAAGGTTCTAACAGGTCCGTCCCGTCATCCGGCTCCGGGCTCTCTGTCAGGATATTTTTCATAACCTGCGCGGCTATCGCTTCGGGATCCCGTGTATATACCTCCTCTATCCGTTTTTGGATGGCATTCAGATCCTCCTCCTTCGCCCCTGGTATTTCTCTGAGGATATCCTCTTTTATAGAGGAGAACTGGACCTTTCTTAGATCATTGGCGGCCTGCACCTTGGCCTTGACTGTTTCAATGGTGGAATTGATCCACTCCTCCTCGTTCTGAAGGTCTGCGGAATTATTTTTTTCGATCGCCTCCCAGATATCAAAATGCAGCCAAAGGGGAACGCCGCTTAAAAGCATTCTCATTCTTCTGTTGTCGATATCTGCTTCAGTGAGATGATCGATTTCCGGCTCGGGCTTGTTATGCTCCCAGCAGTCCTTCCTGCCGGTAAGATGCATCAGTACCTTATCAGCAGATCCTGCCGCGATCTCGGTGGCCAGATCCGCAATCTCTCCCGTTTTCCTGTCCACTGTGGAAACCCTGTGCTGGGTCCCGGTAGAAGCATATGCCTTTTCCAAAAGCTGGACCCACATGCAGTCCTGGGCTGTGGCACTGATATCGTAATCCTTTCTCACCCTGATATAGACAGGACGCATCGTGACCTCCGGGCGTACCATATCATTCTCCGAGTCTACCCTGCGGTTATTTTCGTCAAAGGCCATATAAAGCCTTACTAAGACTGTGCCGTCCCCTACATCATGAAACATATTCAGGATACCCTCAGGATTGGAACGCATATACGCGGTAATGGCGCCCAGAAAATAGCAGTCTCCGATATATCCCTGCTTAATATCATTGATATGGGGCTTGTGCAGAAAGAGCGGCAGATCCTTTACATTGCTTTCATTAACATCATCACCGCTGTACATCGTATATACCGCAGTCTGGTCTTTTGCCGCCGCGTATTCCGCGTCCGTCATTCTTTCGGGGTTATTAACATCCCTGAGCTTTCCACGGCCCACGTCCCTGATCTCCGTCATTATATCGAGCAGGCCCTTTATCACATTATCCTCAAAGCTTATATTCCTAAGCTTTACAAAGGATCTCTGCAGATCCTTCTGGAACTTGTCAAGGAAAGCCATTTCCATTTCCGTCGTATCTGTCGTCACGATATACTTGATCTTGACATAATGCTCCATGGCTTCGACGGCCGTTTGGATCTCAGGGGGATATTCCTGTTCCCGTCCGTTAAGAAGAAGCCTGATCCCCGCAATACGTTCTTTAAGGTCATCCTTCATCCGGTCTCCAAACAGATCCGAGATATCCACGGGAGGCACTGACGCATCCCCGCGCTGCAGCTTGAGATCATCCCCTGCCTGATGATCCATTATTTCCTGAGGCATCCTTTCAAGTCTTTCCACGGATTCGGCATACTTTTCCTCCCCATGCACTTTATTACGGTCTGCGCTGTAAGCCCAGTGAAAGCCATGGAGAAGGGGGGCGATCAGCCACTGCGTAAATGTCCTGCCTTCATTTCTTGCATTAAGGGCCCATTCGTACTGTTCCGTATAATGCGTGGTATGGGCCTTAATGTCGTTGAAATCGAAAAGCCGCTGCTCCGCCTCTGCCCGAAGCTTAAGGAGTCCGTCCAGAGAATCGTCTTTTCCCTCTACGGTATTTCCGTTCTCGTCTTTGTGCCTTCCCCTCAGCTTTTCTTTGTCGGAAAGCCTTTTTTCTTCATCCTTCAGAGCCTGGTTATCCTTATCCATATTAAGGGCAGCCTGCACGTTCAGAAGGCGCTTCCGTTCCCATACAACAACAGCTCTTTTGGCAAGGATGTCAAGCACTTCGGAAGCCTCCGTATCCTTGCACTTTTTGGCAAGGGCACAGATCGTCTCCCTATTTTTATATATTTCAAAATCAGAAAACTTCTCGAAGGTGAGCGTTGCGATAAGCTCCTTTGCCTCCTCAAGGAAATTTCCTTCCCTGTTTTCAGGGCCTATATATTCGGCACGATCAGGGGAATCCTCTTCTTCAAGTTTATAGTCTGCCTGTCTGGCAGCCTTTAACGCATTCATTTTCTCCCGGTATTCCGTAAAATCCCGCTCGTATCTCTCCTGGCAGAGCCTTATCTTTTCCTGCGTGACAGTGGTATCGATCCCGCCTGCGCTCGTGAGCCGTCCCATGGTAAGAAGATCCTCTTCCAGTCTTTTCACGGTATCAAGCATATTGATCGCTGCATCAGCCATGCCGATCTGTATATCAGATTGCTCCAGGTAGTATGAACTTCTGCTGTCTTTTCTCATGTCCTGTGCGCGCTCGATGATCTCCCGCTGGTCTATCAGATATGGCAGCAGATCAAGGTCCTTTTTCGGATTTCCGGTAAGGGTCAGAGCCCTCAGGTTTCTGGCATGGCCAAGGATCCCGAGTTTTCCCTTCGTATCCAAGATCCTTTCCCGGATCAGGAAATCATCCATCCGGTCGGCAAGACCTTTCTTTTCAAGCTCCTCTCCGCGTTTTCTGAGCTTTTCCTGAAGCGCGAGCCTGCTCTTGCCCGTCCCCGTCTGTCTCAGTGATTCCTTCAGATTCTTAAGCGTGCCGTTAAGGATAAAGTCATTTGATCTGTTCAGGAAAATGGCAAGGCCGCCCTGGGACTGCCATATCATCTCGGTAAGGTTCTGCTGCTCCGCAGTCATCTTTTCGCTTTTTTCCATACTGATCTCCCTGTTTTCATGGGTACGGAAATAGCTGTCAAGCATTACCTGTTTTTTCAGCCGGTAATAGCTTACGATGGTGCTTGCCTTCCCATAATAGCTTTCAAAGGAGAGTCGTATTCTCTCGGGAAGGCCTGCATAAACCTCCGGGTTTTTCGTGATCAGATACTGCATGCTGCTGAACTGCTCACTGAATCTTTCAAGGATCGCGGCGTTTTCTGCGACCTTATTATTTGATCTGATATCCAGGTTCTCGAGCTTAAGCTTCATGAACTGTTTCATGCAGGAAACGATGGCCTGGCCTTTATCAGCCCCGTGATAAAGCTTTATCAGATCTGCATTGGCTTTTGTACTGGTTCCCATGAAGGAGGAAAGAACCTTAACGCTCAGCGGCATCCCATTCCCGATGATCCCGGATTTTTTGGCCGCCTGGAGAGCGCGTTCACGCATTTTTTTCTGGCGGTCTATTTCCTGCTCTTCGATAAACTCGGCGTTCACCTTCTTATGCCAGAGTTCCGTTCCCTTCTTCGAAGCCTGTTCTTTCCTCTGCTTTTCTGTATATACATCCTTGTAGGCTTTCCCGTAAGAGCTGAAGGTCTCTTTCTCCTGTTTTTTCGAATGGACCTCGCTCCTTATTCCCTGAAGGAAATCGCCCATCGCCCTCTGCTTCTCTGCTTTGTTTTCCGCGGAATTAAGAACCTCTGTCACGTTTTCCCAGGCTTTTTTATGATCCACTAATTGCTGTGAACCGTCCTGCTTATTCGTTGTTGTATATAAATCATTTGGCATAACAATAGTCCTTTCTTGTAAAAACACTTCTGATGCCGGAGGTTTCCTCCTTCTGCCATGATATCATATTTAGGCCTGCCTGCATATGGTCATATTTGACCCAGTATCTTTCCGATACTGTCGTGAAAGACCAGATCCGCCCTGCCCTCAAGCTTTGTCTTTGACTTATTGATGATGACCATATGCTTTCCGTGATACAAGTGCGCAAGCTGGGCTGCGGATCCAACCGCAAGGGAGGTTCCGCCGATGATCAGGCAGTCTGCCTTTCCGATCATGCTGATGGATTCCTGATAGGCTTTTTCGGGGAGGAATTCCCCATACAGGGTCACATCGGGTCGTACGGTTTTCCCGCACTTCGTACATTTCGGTACAGGTTCCCTGCTGTCAAAAATATAGTTCCCGTCATATTCCGCCCCGCAGGATACGCAGTGATTACGCCAGGTCGTCCCGTGTATCTCCTGCACATTTCTACTTCCGGCTTTCTGATGCAGACCGTCTATATTCTGCGTGATGATACCCTTCAACCGGCCGTCCTGTTCCATTTTCGCAAGGGCATAGTGGGCAGCATTCGGCTCCACGGCCCTTGCATCAAGATTTTTACGGTAGTAGTCAAAGAATACCTCCGGCTCATGCTTCAGGCAGTCATAGCTTAAGAGATATTCCGGTCTGTATTTTGAAAACCGCTTCTCTGTTTTATGATACAGGCCGTTTTTGCTTCTGAAGTCCGGGATGCCGCTTTCCGTAGATACGCCGGCGCCGCCTAAGAACACAATGTACCGCGATCCTCTCAGTATTTCTTCAAAGCGGTCTGTTTTCTGTTCCTCTGAAAGTTCTCTTTTCATCCGTTTTAACATGATCTCGCATGTGCCATCTTCGTCTTCCCCGTATAAACAGATTATGATCTCCATTGATGGATTTGGCAAGTTTTTATTGAACACAGTCAGATGTATGATGAGGCAGCAGGGCTGATGAATTGGTACTCGTTGAAAAAAAACGGATTCGTGGTAAAATAAGACTGGAACAGTTCAAGGAAAGACGTCGTATTTTGTGGCGCACGCCAGTTTTGCTTATCAAAACAAAGGATATAGATCGAGGAGAACAGGAGGAAATGAACCATGAAACAAATATCAGCAGTATTGGCATTGTCAGCCGGGATGCTTTTGATGCTGCCGGGTTGCTCTGTCGGGAGCGTGGATATCACGGCAGACGCCATTACCGTATCCTTGCCCGGGATTAAGCAGGATCCCGGAGATATCGGGGAGGCACTTCGTGCGTATGGAATTGCGGAGGAAGCGGATGAAGAGCAGGAGACTGCCGAAGCAGCAGCCTCTGAAACGGAGCCTTCCGAAGACGAGGTGGCCATTGACCCTGCCAGAGAAGAACTGGATGCGTTTGCGGCAGAGGTGCTGAAACAGAAGGAGATGGATTTTGGATATCCCGTCAACCAGAATATTGCTCTTGACGGCTTTTATGACTGGTTTCAGGAAAGCGGATATGACACATTGATGGCGAATAATGCGGGCGACCCGTTTGTGACGGAAGGACATTATCATCTCAATGCTCTCAGCTATGAGCGGGAGGTGATTGATTTCTTCGGCCCGCTTTACGGTTATGATCCTGATGATCTCTGGGGGATCGTCACCTTCAGCGGAACCGACGGAAACGATCACGGGATATATTTCGGAGCAAAGTATCTGGAGTCAAAAACAAAGCAGAAGCCTGTGGTATATGTGTCGGACGCGGCGCATTACTCCAATATGCGTCTGGCGGATCTGCAGAATCTGGATCTGGTGCTTGTTCCCGCTGATGAGCATGGCTGCATGATCCCCGAGGAATTTGAAAAGATGCTGGTAAAGGATCGTCCGGCCCTGATGGTATATGCCATGGGAACGACCTTCAAGGGCGGCGTGGACGACCAGGCAGCGCTGAATGCCATATTGGACAAATACCCGTCCATCGAGGTATACCGTCATGTGGATGCGGCGCTCTTCGGAGGCTATCTGCCCTACACGGAATATAAGGATGCCGTGGACCGCAGAGTGGCAGGCTTTGATTCCATTGCGGTCAGCGGACATAAGTTTTTCGGTATGGATGAACCGGCAGGTATCTTCCTGACAACAATGGAGATCAAGGATAATCAGAATCCGTATGAGGTATCTTACCTGAACGGAAGCATGCCCATGATCAACTGTTCCCGTTCCGCCCTGTCCGCACTGAAATTCTGGTGGATCATCAAGCATGTGGGAATAGAGGGCTTTACCGAGCAGGCCAACGGGATGCTGGAGACAGCTGAGTGGTTGAAAGGAGAGCTGGATGCGATAGGATGGGAGGCATGGCTTGAGCCGATGTCCAATACAGTATACTTCAAGCGTCCGCCTCAGGAGATCGCGGCTAAATATGACCTTGCTCCGGATTATGACGAAAGACTCGGGGGCGATCTGTCGCATATCGTGGTCATGCAGCATGTCACGAAGGAACGCCTGCAGGGCTTCTTGGATGATCTGGCGGCAGTAGAATAAAAACAGAACTCCTCAAAGGTCTTAATGGAACTATTTTTATCACGGGGAACGGCTTTATGAGCAATATGCGAAAGCGATCCGGGAAATGATCCGAAAGGTGAAAGGAGAATAAATGGCAGAGATAATCAGGATCAATGACAGCACCTGGCGGTTTGAGGATGACAGCGTTCGGTTTTTTCTTCTTTGCGGAGACGAGAAGGCCGCACTGGTCGATTCCGGCATGAACACGCCGGACGCCAGGAAAATGGCGGAAAGCCTGACGGATCTTCCGATCATACTGATCAATACACACGCCGATCCGGATCATATTTCAGGGAATGCGGCTTTTGAAGAGTTTTATATGAGCCCGGCGGAAGAGCCCAACTATCGGGAGAACAATGGAAAAGGAACGATATTGCCTGTGAAGGAGGGGGACATTATCGATCTTGGGAACAGAACCCTCAGCATCATCGATATTCCGGGGCACACGCCGGGAAGCATAGCGATCTTAGACGAGAAATACAGGGTACTGATCAGCGGAGATTCCGTGGAAGACGGCAATGTGTTCATGTTCGGGAAATACAGGAATATGGATCTGTATATAGACAGTCTCAGGCACCTTGCCAGATATGACGGCCGGTATGATGAGATTTATGCCATGCATGGGTCGATTCCGGTTAAACCGGATATCATCGGCAAACTGATCGAAGGTGCCGGACAGATCAAAAATGGAGAGGCAGCAGGAACAAAGCTTAATCTGTTCGGCAGCGAGGTACTCTTGTATAAGTTCCCTTACGCGGGATTTTTGTGTGAGACAGAAGGATAAGAAGTTCAGTTTTTTTCTTCTTCCGCGGGTTCAAATATCATATCGGTCAGAGAGGATGACAGAAGATCTCCCGGATCGGCGTTTATACTGATCCATGCGTCTATCTTATCCGCAGGAAGAATGAGCGGCATGCGGTCGTGCAGCTGCTTCAGTCCTTCCCCCGGTTCTCTTGTAAGGACAGTAAAGACGGGGAGGTCATCCTCAAAGCGGTACAGCCCGCAAAGGTAGGTGACAGAGGTACCGACGGGCTGGATCACATATTTTTTTCCTGTCTTTTTCCGGCCGGCCGGCGTAGTGAAATGCTCCCATTCGTAGTACCAGGAGGCCGGCACAATACAGCGATGTTTGTGCCAATGCTCAGCAAAAAGGGGTTTCCCGGAGGCGGTTTCGACCCTGGCGTTCACGACAGGGGAAGTGCTCTTTGGCAGGGTGAATCCCCATTTCATCGGAAATACAGTCCTGTTTCCCTTCCGGTTGGGCGCGATCACAGGCACCAGATCAGTAGGCCGGATCTCACCGGAAGTAAGGAGAGGCTTTGCCATTTTCTTCAGGAATTTCATGGTGAGGGCAGAACGTTTGGCTGCCTCCATGATGTCCTGCAATTCAGCATTTTCTTTCTCAATGAAAAATCTTGTACACATATCTATACCTGTCTCATCTGATCCGGTAACGGATCGTCTCTGCCACACATAGGATAAGAATACCACATGCTGCCGGCTTTAGGCTATACTGAATGAAATTTGAAGCGAGGCTCTATACCTGCGGCATATGCGCTTTGATGAAAGAGCAGGCATAGCCGAAGTGAAAATGAAAAACATTCTCAAATTACTTGACATATAAATACCCTGTCGCTATAATTGGGAATAGTTCTCATATTGAGAGCGAGGAATGCCTTGCAATTGCCTTATTTTTTGTGCGTGAAATAATAGAGATACGGAGGAAATAAAGGTGAAAAAATATATTCCTTTTCTGGTGGCCGCGATTATGATGGTGTGCTGTCTTTCGGCTTGCGGATCGGTAAATGATACATCTGCGGTATCAGGTGGTGATAAGCTTCAGATCGTAACAACAATCTTTCCCGAATATGACTGGGTAATGAATGTCCTTGGAGATAATCCGGCAAAGGCTGAAGTTACGATGCTTTTGAATAACGGCGTTGACCTTCACAGCTATCAGCCTACGGCAGACGATATCCTGAAGATATCAACCTGTGACGTGTTTATATATGTGGGTGGTGAATCTGATAAATGGGCAGAAGATGCCCTTAAGGAAGCAATAAATAAAGATATGACTGTGATCAACCTTCTTGATGTACTCGGAGATTCCGTTAAGGAAGAGGAACTGGTAGAAGGAATGCAGGAAAGCGAACATGAACATGAACACGAGGATGTTGATGAGCATGAAGGCGAAGAAGAGGATCATGAACATGAGGAAGGCGAAGTGGAGTATGACGAACACGTATGGCTGTCACTTCGAAATACTGCAACATTAACTGACACCATTTCAAAGGAGCTACAGAGGATAGATTCGGCAAATGCTTCAGTTTATAAGACCAACAGTGACGCATATATCAAAAAACTGAATGACCTCGATAAACAGTACGGTGATGTCGTGTCGGCATCAGCAGTTAAGACACTCCTGTTCGGCGACCGCTTCCCGTTCCGTTATCTTACGGAAGATTACGGTTTAACCTATTATGCGGCGTTTGCCGGATGCTCGGCTGAAACAGAGGCGAGCTTTGAGACTATCACTTTCCTGGCCCGAAAGGTTGATGAGCTGTCATTACATGCCGTTATGACGATCGAAGGGAATGATCACAGGATCGCGGAAACGATCATACAAAACACTACTGACATGGATCAGCAGATACTTACGATGGATTCCATGCAGTCCACCACGTTAAAGGATGTGGAGGGTGGAACAACATATCTGTCGATCATTGAGAAGAATCTGTCTGTTCTTAAAGAGGCACTTAAGTAGGGGGAAGAAGGGTAGAACTGAAAGATGGGTAACGAAAACGGAGAATGGATCATGCGCGGATTGGATTGGAATGATCCTTATCGCATCCGCACATGGCAGGAGCTGGTCAATTGGATAAACGAGGTGGGTTTCCTTCCTTTCTTTGCAAATGAAGTAGATGGGTTTTCAGCCGAGGAGCATGTTTCCCCCAATTTCTGGTGGACGGGGGACAGGGCCGAAGATCCCTGGGAGTGGCGGGAGATCATAGCCGCCAGCCACAAGGTTGCCTATGGGAAATTTTTTGACAAAAAGGCAGGCTTTATAAGCCTTGAGTGGCTTCCGTATTTTGTGAATTACAGGAGAAACGGATACGACTTCGATTCCAGGTGGGAGGACGGTCTTGCGAACCGCAGGGAGAAGATGATCATGGATCTTCTGACGGGAAGGGATGAAGACGGGGACATGACCTATCCGGACGATCGGATCCTCTCCACGGACTTAAAGAAGAAGGCCGGTTTCGGAAAAAGCGGCGAAAAGAACTATCCCGGCATCATAACAGGCCTGCAGATGCAGACATACCTGGTGATCGCTGATTTTCACAGAAGAGTGAATAAACGCGGAAAGGAGTATGGGATGCCAGTGTCCGTTCTGCTTCCTCCGGAAGCGATCTGGGGATATGAAACCGTAACGGCGGCATATTCGGAGAAGCCGGCAGATTCCTGGAAGAAATTAACCGACAGGACGAGGGAACTGTACCCTGACGCGGATGAGGAAGATATCATTGCGCTGATCGGGAAAGGGCCGGAACAGTAACGATTGTCCCTCCCGCAAACGTATCACGGGCCATGGTGTATTGCCTTATGGGAAGCTTTATGCTATGATAAACACACATAAAGGAAGCAATGGCGTTTCATCTTTATCAGATGGAGCGCCTTTTTTTGTTCAAATGTGTAAGGAGGGTTGCTATGGCGGCGTTTGAAAGAGTAAAGAGCGGGATACCGGAAATGGATGCGGCGCTTGACAACATACGGCTTGGCGACAACGTGGTATGGCGCGTGTCGGAGCTGTCACAGTTTAAGCTGTTCATGGAGCCGTATATCAGACAGGCAAAGGAGGACAGACGCAATATCATCTACTTCAGGTTTGCGAGCCATGAACCGCTTGTTGAGGACTGTCCCGAAGTAAAAACGGTAAATGTCCCGCTTTCCCACCGGTTTGAAAACTTCACGGTGGCTATCCATAATGAGATCGAGAAGGAGGGGAAGGATGCGTTCTATGTGTTCGACTGTCTCTCAGAGTTACAGACGGCATGGGCGACGGATCTTATGATGGGGAATTTTTTCCGGGTAACCTGCCCGTTCCTTTTCATCCTTGATACCGTCGCTTTTTTCCCTATCATAAGAGGGAAGCATTCGGTCCAGGCGGTCAACAAGATCCTTAACACCACCCAGCTTTTCTTTGATGTATATTCGGATAAGAAGAATATCTATGTCAGGCCGGAAAAGGTCTGGAACAGGAATTCCGACACGATGTTCCTTCCGCATACCTATGAACCGGAAAGCGGCGCGTTCCGCCCGATCCTTGACGGGGTAAGATCGAGCAGGTTCTACCAGACGTTAGGGCTTGCGCAGCGTTCGGCCGAAGAGCAGTATTCCGATTCCTGGGACAGGTTCTTTAACCGCGTAAAGCTCCTCCATGAAAACGGCATGGACATAACGGACGATTGTTCACAGATGTGCAATATCATGATGACGCGGGACGAAAAGATGCGGGAAATGGTAAAGAAGCATTTTACGCCGGAAGACTATTTCGCCGTCAGGGATCATATGATCGGCACCGGCATGATAGGCGGCAAGGCCTGCGGGATGCTTCTTGCAAGGGCTATCATCCGGAATAAGGAAGAGGATATCGGCGAAGTGCTTGAGCCCCATGATTCCTTCTATGCCGGCTCGGATCTGTACTATACATATATTGTGGACAACGGCCTCTGGGATATCCGGATCAAGCAGAGGACAGATGAGGGTTATTTCACGCTTGCGGCGGAATTCGCGCAAAAGATCATGGAGGGCTCTTTTTCGGAGGCGATGCGGGAGCAGTTTGTCCGGATCATAGAATATTACGGACAGGATCCCTATATCATAAGATCCAGCAGCATCTTAGAGGACGGCTTCGGGAATGCTTTTGCGGGGAAATATGAGTCGGTGTTCTGCGTGAACAGAGGGAGCCTTGAAGAGCGCCTTGAGGAATTTGAGCATGCGATCAAGGTCGTATACGCAAGCTCCATGAGCCTTTCCGCCCTTGACTATCGTAAAAGGAGAGGATTGGACAAACGGGATGAGCAGATGGCCCTCCTTATACAGCGCGTGTCAGGTTCCTATTACGGCTCAAAATATATGCCATGTGCCGCGGGCGTTGGTTATTCCTACAGCCCGTACCGGATCATGAAGGACAGTGACCCTTCGGCGGGGATGTTAAGACTTGTTATGGGGCTCGGAACATCTGCGGTGGACAGGACGGAGGGCTCCTATCCCAGGATCGTCAATCTTGATATGCCGGAGAAGACCTCTTATTCGTCGTCAGCCGACAAGCATAAATTCTCTCAGGGGAAAGCGGAAGTCATAGACATGGGAGAGCATGCGCTTAAGAAGTATTCCCTTGACGAGCTGGGGGCAGACATCCCGAAATATCTAGACCGGATACTGTTTGAGCATGATTTTGACGCGGAATACAGGCTCAGGGAAATGGGGCGGGATCGGGACGTGAAGTTCATTTCCTGTAAGGGGCTTGTCGCCAATAAGACCCTTATGGAGCAGATGCGGCGGATGCTTGGCTGCATTCAGGAGGAATACGAATATCCCGTGGATACGGAGTTTACGATCAACATTTCAGAGAGCGGCGAATATTCCGTTGACCTTCTGCAATGCAGGCCTCTCCAGGTTCAGAAGGGTAAATCGGGAACCGTGATCCCGCCGGATATTCCGGAAGAGAATATCCTGCTTGAAAGCAGGGGCGCGTCCATGGGAATGTCAAAGACCCAGGAGCTTGACATTATTGTTTACGTGGATCCGGTGAAATACTACAACATGCCTTATAAGGAAAAGGATCTTGTGGCAAAGTTAGTTGGAAAGATAAACTGGCATTACCGGGATATGAACAAGCATATGATGCTGATCGTGCCGGGCAGGGTAGGAACGACCTCCCCCGAACTGGGCGTGCCCACAGCATTTTCGGATATAAGCGCCTATGAGATCATCTGCGAGACGGAGGAATCAAAGGCGGGATATAATCCGGAATTATCCTACGGCAGCCATATTTTCCAGGATCTTGTCGAGGCGGAGATTTTGTATACGGCGGTATTTCATAATGAGAAGACAATACATTTTTCGCCGGAAAAGCTTGCGTCTTCAAAAGACATTGTTTCGGAATTCGAGAATCGAAGCGACCTTGCGGATATCGTGCATGTATATGATGTGAGCGGCAGAAAATGCGAAGTGTATAACGATGTGGCAAATGAGCACCTGCTCATTACCTGTCAGGCGTCCTCTTTATGATATGCCGCTTTGGCACGGTTTTTACCGGATACGCACTGAAAACGACCGGATACGTAAATCTGTTGCCATACCGGAAGGTTTTTCCGTATAATAAGACAAAGAACAGAAAACCGCTCCGGAAGGGAGCGGAGATTCCGGAAGGAGGACAAGAAATGGCGGATAATAAAGGAAACAGAGGAATGAGGGAATACGGTTTGGTTATCACGATCCTGCTTGCAGGTTTAGTGGGATGCGCGGTTCCCGTCCAGATGCAGAACATCCCGCAGGAGACGCAGGAAGAGCAGCCAGTGGGGTTGGCAAATCCGTGGGAATATGACGTTTCCCCAGAAGAGGTAAAGGAGCTTACCGGCGGCGAATTTATTGTTCCGGAGGATGCCTCTGATGTTGTCTACGGGGTTATGAAGGAAGAAAAGCTTGCGGAGATGAACTTCACGCTGGGAGATGTCGCGTATTGCGCCAGAATGGAGCCGGCCGATGAATTTGAGGATATCGCGGGGCTTTTCTATGAATGGGATGCGGAAGGAGTTGAAGATATGGGCGGTGCCGAAGCCCTTGTCCGCGTTAATCTTGAGGAAAATGTAACCAATGTCCTGTGGTATGACGGAAGCATGATGCGCTCGATGTTTACGAACGGTGCAGATTCCGAGGGCTATGATGTCGTGCGGATGGCAAGGCTCGTATTTGACGTGCCGGAAGCTTCAGATGGAACAGACCATGACACGATGGAGATCAACATCGGGACCACCGGGTTTGTCATAAGCATACCGTCAGATTATTACGAGGGCGAAGTGACCCGGGAAGAAAGAAAGGATGACCAGATCGCATATTATAAGAGCGATGAGCATCTTATGGACTTCGATGTATATCAGTTTGACAAAGAGGGGATGGCGCTTCCCGAATATGCGGAGAGCGAGGCGAAGGAATACGGCGCTGATCAGGTTGAAGAGGTGACGTATAACGGCATCCGGATGATGCTGTACTATTCGACGGAAGAATATGAGGGGAGCACATACCGCGTTGCCAATTATATATTTGAAAATGACGCGGATTTCGCAGAGCTGTCCTTCTGGCTTGACGGGGACGATGCCGAGGATCTGGTGGAGCAGATACTGTTCAGTATCTATGCGGATATCGAGGGCGCTGACGACGGAACAATGCATGCCATGACGCCCTGATCCGGAACTGACGGGTCGAACTGACGCAGGCTATCCCGATTGCGGGATAGCCTGTTTTTGATAATCAATGGGTGCGTCACCCATTGACTCCAGATCGGGCAGGGATTCTCCTTTTGCTTTGGGAATCCGTGACTCATGACGAGGCGGTAAATACCTCGTACTGATCCGGCCAGGCTCTGCCGATCAGGTTTAGGTTGTATTCTTCAGCCAGCTCCACTGACTCCGCGGTCGGGACCGATTTTGATACAAGAACCGGGATTCCGGCGGCAATGACTTTTTCCACCATATCCACCGGCACGCGTCCGGATGTGAAGAGCATGCATTCCGAAAGCGGGATTTCATGAAGAACGGCGTATCCCACCGCCTTGTCGACGGCGTTATGCCTGCCGATGTCTTCGCCTGTAAAAAGGGTTTCTCCCTTTCTTGACAATATACATATATGACTGGCCCCGGTCAGGTCATGGACAGGGGCTCCGTGACCGAATTCCTCCGCCAGTTTAAATACCCATTCGCTTTTAAGATCATATTCCGGCAGCTTTTGCAGGATATTCCCGTGCTCATTTGTTAAATAAACCCTGTTTCCGCTGCAGCAGGTCGGTACGCTGATCAGCGTTTCCGCAAAAGAAACATCCGAATTCAGAAATACGCTGGCCTCATTCTCGTACTTACAGAAGAATATGTTATAGATATCATCCTTCTTTTTGATAATGCCGTCCGTAACCAGTCTCCCGGTCACGAGCTCCCTGAGATGATCCTTCGTACATATTATCCTGTATACGGGCTGTTCATTTATGAGCACCTGAAGCGTATGCTCGCTGATCACAGATGTTTCCTCCAGTTTAATCTGTCCATTAAAAGACACAGATTTTAAGGTCAGTTTTCTGGTAATATCCATATTTTGTGAATTCCGATGGTTTTTTAATATCAATTCATATAAAATCCAATGAATCTTACGATATTATATCCCGTCCCGCAGGAAGATACAACCAGAACAGAAAAACAGAAAAACAGAAAAACAAAGAAAACAAACAGCTGTCTCCCACCAAGAGAAAGGTTCGTCAGGCAGCATACAGGATACCGGAAAGGCCAATAAACAAAACCAAGCGTTTTTGTTGAAAAAAAGCGGATACGTGGTAAAATAAGGAAAAAAGAAAACACTCAAAGAGAAGGATCGGCAGGGATGAGAGAGAGCATCCCGGGTTTCTCTTTGGGTATTTTTTATACCGGGCCAGGTGAAAAGCTGCATTCATTGGGAGAAAAGATGAAACGAGGAAGGAGACCGGATTATGATGATAGAAACGGGATGGATTTCAATACTGCCGCCGTTGATCGCGATCGCGCTTGCGCTGATCACAAAAGAGGTATACTCATCACTGTTTATCGGTGTTCTTTCCGGAATGGTGATCTATACGCTGTTTGCGCATGAAGCGTTCATCGCCATATTTGCCCATATGTTTGACATGATGGCGGAAAAGATCGCGGATAATTCCTATATGATCGTATTTCTGGCGCTTCTGTGGGCTGTGATCACCCTGGTGGGAAAATCCGGCGGAATGGAAGCATACGGCAGATGGGCCGGAAAAAAACTGAAAAGCAGACGCATGACACAGCTTGCCACGGCTTTTCTTGGCGTGCTCATCTTTATTGACGACGGGTTTAACTGCCTGACGATCGGGACCGTCATGAGGCCTATCTATGACAGACAGAAAATATCGAGAGAAAAACTGGCTTATATCATTGATGCTACGGCGGCGCCTGTCTGCATCATCGCGCCGGTTTCCTCCTGGGCCGTGGCGGTTGCGTCAGAGGTCAGCGATACAAACGGTTTTCACGCCTTTCTTTCCACGATCCCCTATAATCTGTACGCGCTCCTAACGCTATTAATGGTGCTGTTTATCTGCGTTACAGGGAAGGACTTCGGTAAAATGCGGCAGGCGGAAATGAATGTTTCTTCTGCCCTGCAATCTGAGGAGGAAAAAAAGGACGCTGCATCGTCCGACGGTCATGTATACGATCTTGCGTTACCGATCGTCGTGCTCATTATCTGCGCGATCTTAGGGATGGCATATGTCGGCGGTTTCTTCTCCGGGGTATCCTTCTCGGAGGCGATCGGTTATAATCCGACAGCAGGTCTTTCCTTAGGCGCGTTTGCCGGCCTTGTGACGGCGTTTGTGCTGTATATTCCCCGAAAGCTCATGAAGCCGAAGGAATTTGTCAGCGCGATCGTAAACGGGATCGGGAGCATTGTGCCGCCGATGCTCATTCTTATCCTGTCCTGGAGCTTAGGGGGTGTGTGCCGCCAGATGATCGGAACGGGTGAGTTTATCTCGGGATTTGTGACCCAGGCCAATATATCCTTTAAGGTGCTTCCGCTTCTGATCTTTGTTATCGCGGCGCTCATGTCATTTTCCATGGGTACATCCTGGGGGACTTTCGGGATCCTGATCCCGATCGTTTCGATGATCTGCCAGGCAGCCGGAGGGGCGGATATGCTTATTCCTGCACTCGGCGCTACGCTGGCAGGATCGGTATACGGCGATCACTGTTCCCCGATCTCCGACACCACGATCCTGTCGTCGACAGGAGCCATGTGCGACCATATCAGGCATGTTGAAACCCAGATCCCATACGCCACGCTGGTCGCCGTAGTATGTGCCGTCGGTTACCTGGTCATCGGTTTTACCGATACGCCGTGGATCGGTTTTTTGGCGGGCGCGGTCCTTCTGATCGGAGCGCTTGTACTGCTTCATAAGAAAGGAGCAGATCCGGCCCAAAGAGCAGACCGGCGCTGATACAGGCAAATGGAACAGCTTAGATGTGTTGTAGAGCGAATTACATATCAGAATGAGCAGAACGGCTATTGTGTGATCAAATGCAGGGCAAAGGGCTTTCAGGATCTGGTGACGGTGGTAGGCACAATGCCGGATGTCCATGTGGGAAGCGTCTTATCTCTTGGCGGATCATGGAAGATGGACGCAAAGTACGGGAGGCAGTTTTCCATGGAAACCTTTGAGGAAACGCTTCCGGCTACGGTTTACGGCATCGAGAAATACCTGGGAAGCGGCCTGATCAAGGGGATCGGACCGAAGTATGCCAAAAAGATCGTAGGACAGTTCGGAAAGGATACGTTAGAGATCATAGAAACGTCGCCGGATGAGCTCCTAACGGTGCCGGGGATCGGAAAAGGCCGGGTGGAAAGCATCAAAAAGAGCTGGACGGAGCAGAAGGAGATCAAGAATATCATGCTCTTTTTACAGAGCCATGATGTTACCACGAGCCACGCAACAAAGATCTATAAGACTTATGGGAATGAAAGCATTAAGGTAGTTGAAGAAAATCCTTATCGTCTGGCAGATGACGTCTGGGGCATAGGCTTTCGGACGGCAGATACAATCGCCGAAAAAATGGGCTTCGGGCATGAGCGGTATGTAAGGCTCAGAAGCGGGATCATGTATACCCTGAATAGGCTGGCGGATGAAGGACACTGCTATGCGACAAGGGACATGCTGCTGAATACAGGGGCAGAGCTCCTTTCCGTTGAGGATAATCTGCTGTCCATGACGCTTGATGAAATGATACGGCAGAAGGATGTGATCATCGAGGAGCTTCTCCCCGATGCGGAGACGGACAGGGAGCCCGGCCTTGCGATCTACCTTCCGCCGTTTTTCTTTTCCGAGCGCGGGACGGCCAAAAAGCTGCAGACCATCCTGACAAATAAAGAGGGTATCCGGATAGATCCCAAGGGACTGGCGGAACGGGTAAGCCGCAAAACCGGCATGACGTATGATGACGTTCAGATACAGGCCATTCTTTCCGCTGTGCAGAGCAAGGTCATGATCCTGACAGGCGGCCCGGGGACGGGAAAGACCACGACTACCCTGGGAATCATCACGGCCTTTAAAGAATCCGGCGCGAGGATCCTGCTTGCGGCACCCACCGGCCGGGCGGCGAAGCGCCTTTCGGAAGTAACCGGGATGGAAGCAAAAACCATACACCGTCTGCTCGAAACAAAACCGCCGGAGGGATACCAGAGAAATGAGGAGAATCCTTTGGAGGGAGATGTCCTGATCGTGGACGAATGTTCCATGATCGATATCATGCTTGCGTATAACCTGCTGAAGGCGATCCCTGACTCCATGACGCTGATCCTTGTGGGCGATATCGACCAGCTGCCGAGCGTGGGGGCGGGAAATGTGCTCAGGGATCTGATCGATTCCGGCTGTTTTCCCGTGGTAAGGCTTTCGAAAATATTCCGGCAGGCACAGACAAGCCGGATCATCACGAATGCCCACAGGATCAATGCCGGCAAGCTGCCGGATATCTCAGGCGGGCGCAACAGCGACTTTTTCTTCATGGAAGAGGAGGAGCCGGAGAAGGCTGTGGAAACGATCGTATCCCTGGTAAGGAAAAAGCTTCCCGATTATTATCACGTGCCATCTTCGGATATTCAGGTATTGACGCCGATGCAGCGGAGCGTGATCGGCGCCTCGAACCTGAATCAGGCACTGCAGGCGGCCCTGAATCCTTCCGGGAATTTCCTGAGAAGAGGCGGCATCTGTTACAGAAAAGGCGATAAGGTGATGCAGATACGCAACAATTATGACAAGGATGTTTATAACGGGGACATCGGGGTCATTTCGTCCGTGGATACGGAAGACCGGTCCCTGGCGGTCATTTTTGATGACAGGCAGGTCAAATATGACGCGACGGAGCTTGACGAGCTGGTGCTTGCCTACGCGTCCACGATTCATAAGTCCCAGGGTTCGGAATATCCGATCGTGGTCATGCCGGTCATGATGAGCCATTATATGATGCTTCAGCGGAACCTGATTTATACCGGCATTACGAGAGCAAAAAAGATCCTGGTCCTGGTCGGGACAAAGAAAGCGCTGGCCTATTCCGTCAGCCATGTGACGGTAGACAAGAGAAACACTCTGTTAAAGTACAGGCTGAGGGAGATTCTTGCACCTTGGAGTGATAATCAATGATGAAAAGAATACTATTGATCGCAACAGGTGGGACGATAGCCTCACGTTATACAGAAAATGGCTTGTCGCCACAGATCTCCGGCGAGGAGCTGTTATCTTTCGTGCCGGAAGCAAAGGAATTCTGCAGGACAGATGTCATCTCGCCCTTCAGCCTGGACAGCACCAACGTCAGAAGGGAGCAATGGCTTGATCTTGAGAAAGTCGTTGAAGATAATTATGACAGCTATGATGGTTTCGTTATCTGCCATGGGACGGATACAATGGCCTATACGGCAGCCGCCCTTTCGTATCTGATCCAGAACAGCCGAAAGCCGATCATCCTTACCGGGGCACAGAGGCCTATAGACCTTCCCGTTACGGATGCAAGGACAAATCTTCTGGACAGCCTGCGCTTTGCGGCACACGAACGGGCTCATGGTGTGTGCATTGTTTTCAACGGGCAGGTTATCGCCGGGACAAGGGCAAAAAAGGAAAGGACGCAGAGCTATAACGCTTTTTCAAGCATCAACTATCCTCCGATCGCTGTCATACAGGAGAAGCGTATCATTTTCTACATTGACGATATCGATCAGGTGAAGGATGAGATTGTTTTCTATCATGATCTGAACCAGAAGGTCTTTCTCTATAAGCTTATCCCGGGAAGTGACGGGAAGGTGCTGAAACTGCTGCTGCCGGATTATGACGCACTGATCATTGAATCCTTCGGCGTCGGGGGGATACCCGCCTATGAAGAAAATGGCATTGCCGAGGCTCTCAAAGAGTGGAAGGAAGCCGGGAAGATGGTGGTCATGGCAACGCAGGTTACGAATGAGGGAAGTGATATGAGCGTGTATCAGGTAGGGCAGACAATAAAGGATGACTTTGATCTGCCGGAATCGTTTGACATGACTCTGGAGTCAACCGTTACCAAGGTCATGTGGATCCTGTCGGAAAGCAGGGATCCGCAGGAACTTAAACGCCTGTTCTATAAGACGATCAATCACGATATCCTCTTTAATAATAACTTGTGAATCTAAAAAACAAACAGGAGTTACGGATATGCAAACAGCAGGCATGAGGAATCATTTTGACACCCGAAGACCGGTATACATCGTTAAGCCCCTGATATCAGGGCTGGTATTCATATTATTTGCACTCCTTCTGTCCGGATGCGCGTCGAAGGATAAAGAGGAAGGGCCGGCCCATGAGGACGTGTCTGCCGAAGCAACTATGGAGGTTAGCTCAGAGAGCCTGATATCCGGGCGATGGAGCGATACAATATCGAATCTTCCTGACGGTGAGAACCTTTCTCCGCAGATCAGCTTCAGCCCGGTACCGGACGCGGAAAGCTACTGTATTTACATGCTCGATGAGAGCGCAGGACAGTGGGAGCACTGGATATCCTATCATCTTACGGAGACCGAGTACGCCGAGGGCGAGGAAACTGATACGGACACGTATTCCTATATTGGGCCTTATCCGCCCAAGGGGAGTGGAGAGCATATTTATACAGTATATGTTTTTGCTTTGAAGGCTGATCCGGACGGCGGATATCCGAGCGAGTTTGACGCTCCGTTTATCACTGCAGATGAACTGCGTGAAAAGCATCTGGATATATCCTGTGGGAAACCGGGCAATGTTCTGGGATATGGAACTGTGTCCGGAACGTTCAGTAATGATTGAGAAGGAGATATTTCAAGAGTATTCAGAACATCCTCCAGCGTACATTTCATATCCTTTCAGTTTTATAAGAGAGAATATACCGGACGTGCATGAAAAAAGACCGAATACGCAAAACGCCTGCCGCTCCTTTCGATCATCGCGTATAATATGTCAAAGAACAAAAACACAGCTCCGGAAAGAAAGCGGAGATTAAAGAATGGAGGAAAAAACGATGGCGAAGATATTAACCAAAATGGAAGCTGAAGAAATGGCAAAAAAGCTAAACGCATCTATTTCCGATGAAGAAATGGCAATGGCAACCGGAGGGACAGGTGGTGATAATCCTGCTTCCAGATTTCAGGTCGGAGATCATGTTCGACTTGTGGAAGGCGGAGAGGACTATGAGGATGTAGTCATCATAGAGATTTGGGGTTATTGGCCGGAAACAGGATGGTATTATCTCATAAAGGTTCTTGTGCCTGACGTGGGATGGCTTGAGGTCGGTGCAGTTAACGAGAGCGATATCATCCCGGCATAAGGAAGACAACATTAACTGGAATGGAGAAATGTTTCGCGCCGGGAAACAAGGTATATCCCATAAAAACAGATCTTGATGTGATGGGATCATAAAAGCCGCTTGAGCATTGCTTGGCGGCTCATTTTTTGTTTAAGGTTTGATCACGGATATGGTAAAATAAAAGGAGTCTATGATAAGGAGATAAGTCAAATGAAATACGGAATATATTTTGCATACTGGGAAAAAGAATGGGGCTGCGACCAGAAAGCCTACATAAGGAAAGTGAAGGAGCTTGGCTTTGATATCCTGGAAATATCCTGTGCCATGCTTAAGGATATTTCGGATGCAGAGATCGCGGAAATGCGGAAACTGACTGAGGATGCCGGCATTATCCTGACCGCGGGCTATGGCCCTGCCGCCTCCGAAAATATCGCAAGTGCCGACCCTGCTGTGCGTGCACATGCGCTGGAGTTTTATACAGATATACTGAAAAAGCTGGAAAAACTGGATATCCATACGATAGGCGGCGGAATCTATTCCTACTGGCCTGTGGATTATACAAAACCGATCGATAAGGAAGGCGACTGGGCACGCAGCGTATCCGGCGTGCGGGAGGTCGGCAGGATTGCCGCGGAATGCGGGGTGGATTACTGCCTTGAAGTGCTGAACCGGTTTGAGGGCTATATCCTGAATACCTGCGAGGAGTGCAGGCGCTTTGTGGAAGAGGTGGATGTGCCTGCTGTCAAGATCATGCTGGATACTTTCCATATGAATATTGAAGAGGATGATATGCTCTCGGCGATCCGGCTTGCGGGGAAACAGCTTGGGCATTTTCACGTAGGGGAGAACAATCGCCGCCTGCCGGGAAAGGGCGGCCTTGACTGGTACGGGATCGGAAAAGCCCTGCGGGATATCGGATATCAGGGGAATGTGGTCATGGAGCCCTTTGTGCAGCAGGGCGGAGGCGTCGGAAGCGATATCAAGATCTGGCGCGACCTCAGCCATAATGCTTCGCAGGAACGCCTCGATGAAGATGCCAGACAGTCTGTGGAGTATCTCCGCTATGTCTTCAGCGGGCCGTATGGGGATTACAGTGGGTAGGAAGTGCCAGAAAAACATGAATGATCCCTTTATTGAAAAATATATACTTGTAGCCGTAGCGACCGGAGATTATGAGTCAGCGGAAGCCTCCCTTTCGGAATTGGCAATGTTAGTTGATACCGCAGGCGGAAAGGCGGTCTGTAAGGTGGTTCAGTCGCTGGATTCGGCCAATAACGCAACCTATGTCGGAAAAGGCAAGGCTGAAGAACTGGTGGGCCTCATGGAAGAATTTGAGGCAGACGGCATTGTATGTGATGATGAACTGACGCCGGTTCAGATCCGGAACCTGACTGAGATAACAGACAGTAAGGTCATTGACAGGACGATCCTGATCCTGGATATTTTTGCCGCGCATTCCCATACAGCAGAGGGAAAGCTGCAGGTGGAGATGGCACAGCTGAAATACAGGGCTTCTCATCTGACCGGAGCGGGGCTTGCCCTGTCACGGCTCGGAGGCGGGATCGGAACCAGAGGTCCTGGAGAGAAGAAACTGGAGTCGGATCGCCGGGCTATCCGGAAAAGGATAGCTGTTTTATCCGGGGAGCTTACGAAGCTTAAAAAGAATCGGGAGACGGCCAGAAAACAGCGCATGCGGAGCGGAATCCCCGTAATTGCCATAACAGGCTATACCAATGCCGGAAAATCAACGCTGCTAAACCGTCTGACTGCTTCTGATGTGCTTGAGGAAGATAAGCTTTTCGCCACGCTTGATCCTACGACCAGGAGCTGTATACTGCCGGGGAACAGGAAAGTATTGTTTACAGACACGGTAGGATTCATTCATAAGCTTCCGCATCATCTGATCGATGCTTTCCGGAGCACTTTAGAGGAAGCCAGGTTTTCGGATATGATCCTTCATGTTGTTGACGCGTCGGATCCGGAATATGAGCTTCATATGAAGGTGGTCTATGATACCCTGAAAGAGCTTGATGTTCTTGATAAGCCTGTGATCACAGTGTTTAATAAAATGGATGCGGTATGCGAAGAGGTATTCCTGCGTGACCAGGCAGCGGATGCAGTCGTAAAGATATCTGCAAAGACCGGTGAAAACATGGAAGAGTTGCTTAAGAATATCCGGGACATTCTTATGGACGGCCAGATTTATATTAACAGGGTTATCAATTATTCAGAAGCCGGAATGATCGAGCGGATCAGAAATGCCGGACAGCTTTTGAAAGAAGAATATCTGCCGGAAGGAATCCGGGTGGAAGCGTATGTTCCGGCAGAGTTGGCCTGAATAACGACAGTGAAAAAGTGTATTTGACGGATTTTGCTGAAAACAACAGGGGATGGAAAAATGATTACAAAGCATAGCGAGTATGGTATCATGTATTAGTAGCGCTGACGGAAATCTGGCTATTATATGTTCCTATCGAAATTAGAAAGGGGAAATCAGAAATGGAAAAGGAAATAGAACAGATTAAGGACAGATTTGTCAGCGAGCTATCGCCGCTTAAAATATATCTGTTTGGATCATATGCTAATGGAACAGCAAACGAAGACAGTGATTTTGACTTTTACATTGTTGTAAAGGACGGTTCAAAAAGTCTGGTGGATCTTACAGCAGAAGCATATAGGTCAATCAGGTCTGTTAGAAGCAGGGCTGTAGATATCATTGTCGGAACCGAGAGCAGTTTTGAGCACAGAAAGAACCGGATGGGAATTGAAAATGAGGTGATGAATAAGGGGATATTGATTTATGGCTGACGAATATGTATTGGACGCAAAGGAGTGGCTTTCTTATGCGGAAGCAGACTTAGGAGTGGCAGAACACTTGTTTAATACTTATCATCCCAAGCCGTTGGAAATAATATGCTTTCATTGCCAGCAAGCGGCTGAGAAAGCAGTAAAATCTATCATTGTGCTCAAAGGTAGTCAAGGAGGCCTGCCAAAGAAGCATGATTTGTTTTTGCTGCTTAACCAGATCAAAAACTTCCTAAAGATTGATGAGAAATATTATGATTACTCGGATATTCTTTCACCATACGGAGTAGCTATGCGATATCCTAATGAGTTGATGCTGGAAGAACACCATGCTGAGAAGGCTCTTAGAATTGGAAAAGAGTTTGTGGAATGGTCAAAAGATATTATTTTTAATGCTGAAGACAATAATTAAACAGATAATGATCAGGAATCCGGGAGGAATACATGGATAATAAAAACTATAGGGGAGCAAAGATCCTGACCCTGATCCCGATCGTTGTTTTCGCTCTCACGATCATATGCCTTGGCGCTCTGGCGTTCGATTATTTTTCCACAGGCAGCGATGTGACTGCGGTCGCTTTGATCTTCACAGGCACATTGAGTGCGCTCTTTACTACGCTGCCGTGTCTGGTGATGTCTGTTTTGGGGACGGTGCTCGCGGCAAGAGCCAAAAGAGAGGGCATTGTACAGGCGGGCAGGTTCTTTGTCACGGGAATTATTGAGATCGTTTTCTATGGCGTGGGGCTGGTCGGTGCGGCCGCTGCCTGTGTCATCACGATCCTTGCCCGGATCCGGTAGGGAGGGCGCAGACGGTCAGCTTCCGGTAGGTTCCGATGTACATCGTAAGGAAGCTCGCCAAGCCTCCAAGGAAATTAGATATGGGTTCGGCCAAAAAGACCCCGAGCACCGAGAGCCCGCCGATATGCGGAAGCAGCAGCGTGAGCGGCACCACGATGATCACCTTCCGAAAAATGGAAAAGAATATGGACTGCTTCGCCTTTCCCAGGGCGACAAAGCTTGACTGTCCCACAAACTGAAGCGCCATGAAGATAAAGCCTGAAAAATAGATCATTAACGGAAGCTTTCCCGTGGATATGATCGTTTCCTCTGAGGTAAACATGGTAAGAAAGAAGGTGGGGAACAGTATGATCAGAAGCCACATCAGCGCCGTATAGCCTATGCTCACCGCCGCCATGAACCGGATCCCCTGCTTTACCCGCATATTATCTCCGGCACCGAAATTGAAGCTGATGACCGGCTGTGAACCGGCAGTCAGTCCGTTTATCGGCAGACTGATCATTTCCCGGACCGAGTTAATGATCGTCATGATCCCTACGTACAGATCTCCTCCGTGGAGGGAGAGCGTGGCATTGCAGACAGCCTGAACCGCGCAGTTTGTGGCAGACATGATAAAGCCCGCAAGTCCCAGCGTCATGATTTCCGGCAAAAGCCTCCATTTTGGGTGCTTCAGATCCCGAAAGCGTATCTTGATCACAGCATTTTTTCCGAAAAGAAACCGCAGCACCAGAACAAACGCAATACCCTGGGATATGACGGAAGCAGCAGCCGCCCCCGCAACCTCCATATGGAATCTGAAGATAAACAGAGGGTCCAGGATCAGGTTTATGGCAGCGCCTGTGATCATATATACCATGGCCCTGTCCGCGTAGCCCTGAAGATTGATGAAACCGTTCATCCCTGTTCCCATCGTGATAAAGACAGTTCCCAGAAGATAGACCGAAAGATAATCAGAGGCATAGGCATAGGTGACATCGCTGGCGCCCAGCAGGTAAAGCAAAGGCCTTTTGAACAGATAAAATATGACGCCGCAGCTGATCCCATTAATAAGCTGGGAAACAAGCGTCGTCACTTCTATGTCGAGCGCCCGCTTTTCATCCCTCTTGCCTCTTGCGATGGCACATAACGGAGCACCCCCGGTGGCAAAGAGATTGGTAAAGGCCGCGATCAGGCTTATCACCGGAAAAGAGAGGCCGACTCCCGTAAGAGCCGCCCCTCCTTCCGCCCCGGGCATATGCCCGAGGTAGATCCGGTCCACAATATTGTAAACAACCTGAATAAGCTGCGCTAAAGTCAGGGGAACCGCCTGGGAAAGGATCAGGCTGCTGACCTTTCCTTCCTTGAAATTTCCCTTCTCCGTCTTCGTCTTTTTTGCCATATGAAGCAATCCTATTGTACTTTAAATCCATTGAACCAGGCGCGGTCTTCAAATGCTTTTTTCACAGGCACGCCCGGTTCGCTCTCTGCTTTGCCGACCGGAAGAACGCAGACCAGTTCATAGCCATCGGGAACCTGAAGTATTTCCGCGATCTTATCCCCGATCCTGTCTTCGTCCGTAATATGTCCCTCATACCAGCAGCTCTGATATCCGAGATCTACGATGGTGAGAAGCATATTTTCTATCGTGGCGGAATAATCCTGCACCGCAAAGCACCTGTCCCGGTATGCGATGATCCTCTGTGTCAGCACGCATATCATCGCGGGCGCTGTTTCTCCGACAGGCGGCGTCACAACAGCGTGTATGCGTTTCAGGATCTGGGGGTCATCCACACAGATCAGGCTGGTGGTCTGCTTGTTACAGCCCGAAGGAGCCGCAAGTCCCGCCTCCATGATTGTTCTAAGGTCTTCCCTTGGTACCGGGTCCGGTTGATAGCTTCCGCGATAGCTATGCCTCATTCTGATGGTATCGATCATGCTCATAAGTTCTTCCTTTCCTGTCACAAGTCCATTCAGGTTTCTCTATAAATATAACATCTTCAGGTCATTTCATCCAGCTTTTATATGACACTGTTGACCTTATGAAGGATTCTGGTATCATATTCTATACAAAGATGTATCCTATCCTGCCAGGAGGACATTATGAGAGAAATAAGCATTGAAGGACTCAAGCTGATCGGATCCGGTGCCAACGGCAAAGTGTATCGCCTGAATGATGAACAGATCGTAAAGGTATACAATCCTCTGACGAATCCGTATGAGAAAATCGAGAGGGAGAAGAGCGTGTCCAAAACCGCCTTTATCCATGGCGTCCCAACGGCAATATCCTTTGACATTGTCCGGGTCGGTGAAGAATACGGCATGGTCTACGAGATGATCGAAGCCAAAACATTGGGAGCCGCTATAGAAGAGGATCCCGGGATGGCCGGCGAATACGCGGCCCGGATGGCGCGCCTTCTGAAAGATCTGCACCACACTTCCTTTGCTGAGGGCGAATTGCCTGACGGCAGGCTGAACCTGCACGCCTGGGCGGATATCGCGGAGAGGAGCGGGTATTATCCGGCAGAGGTGATGGAAAGGATGCGCAGGTTTATCGATGACATCCCGGAACGCAATACCTTCATCCACGGGGATTTTCATCCGGGCAACATCATGCTGTCAAAGGGTGAAATGCTCCTGATCGACATGGGGGATGCATCCCTCGGGCATCCTGTGATCGATCTTCTCGGATCATACCAGATCATGAAGGCAACAGCGGAACGGCCCGGAGGAGCCATGCGGTATATGGGGATGTCCCTTGAGCTTGCAAAAGAGGTATGGAGCGTCTTTATCAGAGAGTATTTTGAGACGGACGATCCGGAGCGTCTGGCAGGGCTTGAACAGCTCCTCCGCTTTTACTGTCTTATCCGCACATTTCCGGGAATTACCTTTTCTGAACTTCTTAAGGAAGATGAACGCCGGGCCCTTGTTGACAAGGTCGTTAAATCATTTATGAAAGGGGCAGACCGGGTCAGGCTCCCGTTTTAAAGGATAAAGACTTTTCGCCGCAATCTGTTGTATAATGAAAAAGCAGGAATAAAACCGGAGCAGATGGCACTCTACGTAAAAGGAGAAACAGAGGAGCAGGATATGAACATTTTTGGGAGAAGAGCAGAACTGACAGCGGACGCAAATGACGCGGGCGTAGGAGAGATTGTCTCCTTTGTCCGGGAACACCTTGGGAGAAATGGCATCAAGGGGAAGGAACTTTACCGGGAAGTGCTTGCGGTCGAAGAAGTGACGATAAGCCTTGCCAAGTATACGGCAGCCGGTGAAAGCATTACCGTCAGGGTCGCAACCTTTATGGGGCGCGTCAATATCGAACTCATGTCAAAGGGGGACAGATATAACCCGACTGACAGCATGACGGAGGAACTGCCTTCCGACGCGGAGACAGCAGAAGCTGAGTTTGATATGATCAGGAGAGCCATCCTGAAGTCATTGGCTGACCGTATCAAGTACAGATATTTTAGGGGCACCCACAGGATCTATATCACAGGAAACATGCGGAAAAAAACACTCCTGTCCGTGACCCTCGGCACAATGGCGCTTGCGATCGTGATCGGTCTTATCCTGACAATGGCGGGATCTGCCCAGTTTAACGATATCCTGGACGATTACATACTCATTCCGATCCGGACCATGTATTTAAACGCGCTCAAGATGGTCGTCGCCCCGCTTGTCTTTTTTTCGATCGCCACCTGTATTGCGCGGTTTTCCGATATGTCGGAGCTCGGACGCATCGGGGGACGGATCCTTTTCATGTATATGGTCACTACCTTCATTGCCGTTATGACCGGAATAGGCGCCTTTTATCTGTTTAAGCCGGGAAGCCCGATTCCGACGGAGGCGGTATTGGAATCGGCCAAGGAGCTTACCTCAAAGACCATGGATGTTTCCATAAAGGACATGATCGTGAATATCGTGCCGAATGATTTTGTGCAGCCCTTTGTGGAATCAAACATGATCCAGTTAATATTTCTCGCGGTACTGTGCGGCGCCGGCACGGGGATGATCGGCCGTTATTCCGATTCGGTAAGGAACGGTTTCGAAGCACTGAATGCTCTGTTTTCAAAGATCATGCTGCTGATCATAAACTGCATGCCGGTTGCGATCTTTGCCTCCTTCTGCTCCATGATGCTTAACATGGGGGTGGCGACGATTGTTTCCCTGCTTGGTATTTTTGCGACATTTCTGTTCGCACTGTTTTGTATGATGATCATATACTGCCTCCTGATGCTGATCCTGGCAAGACTGAACCCGATCCCGTTTTTGAAGAAGTATTCTTCCACGATGATCCAGGTGTTTTCCCTTGCCTCAAGCAATGCGGCCATTCCTCTTAACCTGAACGCCTGTAAAGGACTGGGGATCGCCTCTAAGCTGTACAGCCTCTCCATTCCGCTCGGCGCGACCCTGAATATGGACGGGGGATGTATCTACATGGCTGTGTTTGCGTTCGCCCTTGCCAAAACCTATGGCGTGGATATTTCTGCCGCCTCTGTTACAGCTTTGGTAATGTCGATCATTATCCTGTCTGTCGGCGCGCCCGGCATACCCGGTTCAGGACTGATCTGCCTGAGCGTGCTTCTGATCCAGCTCGGCGTTCCCGCGGAGGCCGTTGGACTTGTCATGGGGATCGATTCCCTCGTCGGCATGTTCCGCTGCATGAATAACTGTACGGGCGATGTCGCGGTGAGTACGATAGTCGCAAAATGGGAGGGACTGCTTGATATGGACCGGTACAGACGGACAGATGCGTGAACGCGGGGTGAAAAAGGAAACATCGGATAACAGAATATATGTGGCTATTGATCTGAAGTCCTTTTATGCCAGCGTGGAATGCGTCGAGCGCGGCTATGACCCGCTCAATACGAATCTGGTTGTGGCGGATCCTTCCCGGACGGAGAAAACGATCTGCCTTGCGGTATCGGCCGGCCTAAAGTCCTACGGGGTTCCGGGCAGACCGCGGCTTTTTGAGGTAGTGCAGAGAGTCAGCGCTTTAAACAGCCAGAGGAAGCACAACGCGCCGGGACACGAATTAACCGGCCGGTCCGTCCTTGTTTCGGAATTATCGCAAAATCCCGCACTGGCGCTTGATTATATCGTCGCGTCTCCGCGGATGGCGTTATATATGCGCTACAGCACCGATATTTACAGGATCTATCTGAAATATATCGCCCCGGAGGATATTCATGTATATTCCTGTGATGAAGTGTTTATGGATGTGACCGGTTATTTGGACACTTATGGACTGACCGCGCATGAACTGACAAAGAAGATGATCAGGGACGTCCTGAAAACAACCGGTATCACGGCGACCGCGGGCATAGGCACGAACCTGTTTCTCTGCAAGGCGGCCATGGACATCGTGGCGAAGCATATCCCGGCGGATCAGGACGGCGTCCGGATAGCGGAGCTTGACGAAATGTCCTTCCGGGAAAAGCTCTGGAACCATACTCCGCTTTCGGACTTTTGGCGCATCGGAGGCGCAACGGAAAAGAAGCTTTTAAAATACGGGCTGGATACATTGGGCAAGGTTGCCAGGGAATCCGAACGGAATGAGGATCTCTTCTATGAGATCTTCGGGGTGAACGCGGAACTGCTGATCGACCATGCCTGGGGTTTTGAACCGACGACGATCGATCAGATCAGGCAGTACAGGCCTGAAACTAACAGTCTGAGTTCCGGTCAGGTGCTTATGCGGCCTTACGAATTCAGCGAAGCCCGTATTGTTGTACGCGAAATGACGGATGCCCTTGCGCTGGATCTTGTTTCAAAAGGCTTCGTGACAGACCAGATCGTGCTTACGATCGGCTATGAAAGCCTGAAAGCGGATGACGGATTCAGCGGGGAAACACAGCTTGACCGATACGGGAAGCTGACACCTAAGCATGCCCATGGGACGGCAAACCTTTCAAAGAAAATGTCTTCCTCGAGCCGGATGATCGATGCCGTTATGGATCTGTACGACCGGATCGTTGACCCGAAGCTGCTCATACGGCGGATTACAATAGCCGCCTGCAGGATCGTTCCGGAACAGGAAGCGGACGAGACGCCGGAATATGAGCAGTTAAGCCTTTTTACGGATTACGGGAAGCTCGAAAAGGAAAAAAAACAGCATGAAAAGGAAAAAGCGCTCCAGAAAGCCGAACTGGCGATAAAGGAACGCTTTGGGAAGAATGCTATCATTAAGGGGACCAGCCTGAAGCAGGGAGCCACCGGCAGGGAGCGGAACGCGCAGATAGGGGGACATAAAGCATGAATCATGATGATTACAGCGATATCATAAACCATCCTCATTATCAGTCCAAAACGCGCCCGCATATGTCATTACATGACCGTGCCGCTCAGTTTGCGCCCTTCGCCGCTCTGGTCGGATATGATGCCGAGGTGAAGGAAGCCGGAAAGGTGTACGATGAAAGGATATTTCTCTGCGAAGATGCTTTGGATGAGCTGGATCAGAAACTGGCTGAAATAGCGGAGGATATTGAGGAAGAACCGAGGATCAGCGTGACCTGGTTCGTCCGGACAGACGGGGCGCAGGGAGACGGCGGGACGTTTTCCTGCTATGAGGGCAGCCTGAAAAAGATCGACGGGATCGGGCGGAAGTTAGTGTTTACTGACGGGAAAGAGATACCGATTTCGGCCATAGAAATGATTGACAGAGGATGAACAGGAAATGACCCGGTCCGGAAAGCAGACCGGCGCAGACATGGTGATCGTATGAAGGATGAAAACGGGAAATATGTCAGATTAGCTCTTTCCATAGCGGGTGCGTTATCCGTAAGCATCATACTTTATTTTATGATACTGCGGATCAGTGATGTTTCGGATGCGGTCGGGGTGATCGATGCGATCTTAAAGCCGTTTGTCTATGGGGCCGTCATTGCATATCTGCTGACGCCGTTATGCCGGAGGCTTGAGAGACTGTTTAAGAAGGCATTTAAAACGCGGAAAGAGGGCTTTATTCAGGCGATCGCGGTATTCTGCGCGCTTTTGATCGGTATTCTGATCATTATCCTGATCGTTCTGTTAATCATTCCGGCACTGGTAAAAAGCGTCTCCGGTCTGATCCAGGTACTTCCGTCACAGCTTGATAAAGCAACTGCATTCATGGAGGATTTTCTGGACAGGCAGCCGGTGATCATACAAACCCTGGATTCCTGGACAGAGGAGATCGCAGAGCATATAGAGAAGTGGCTCAACACTTCTGTTCTTCCGAACCTTCAATCCATCGGCCTGTCGCTCTTTGACCGTGTTGCCGGGATCGTTACGGTATTTAAAAATTTATTATTGGGACTGATCATCGCATTATATCTGCTGTTAAAGAGGGGACAGTTTGCCGCACAGGCTAAGCTGTGTTTACGGAGCATACTTCCCGGAAGGTGGTACCGGATCATCCTGACAGAAGCCGCCTATGCCGACAGGATGTTTAACGGTTTTTTCATGGGGAAACTGAAGGATTCCGTGATCATCGGATTTATTTGCTTTATCGGATGCCTTGTCCTGGGATATGGATCCCCGCTTTTGATCGCCGTGATCATCGGCATAACGAATATTATCCCGTTTTTCGGACCGTTTATCGGCGCTGTTCCCTGCGCCCTGCTGCTTGTACTGGAAAATCCCGTGCACTGTCTGACTTTTATCATATTTGTGATCATCCTTCAGTTATTGGACGGGAATGTGATCGGACCGAAGATACTGGGAGACACGACGGGACTTTCGAGCTTCTGGGTACTGTTTTCCATTCTGTTCTTTGGCGGCCTGTGGGGCGTAACCGGCATGATGATAGGAGTGCCGTTATTTGCCGTGATATACGATGTGATCCGGACGTTAGTCTTCAAAAGTCTCCGGAAAAAGGGGGAGACAGCGCTGATCGAGG
Organism: Lachnospiraceae bacterium; assembly: GCA_024698885.1. GTDB lineage: Bacteria > Bacillota > Clostridia > Lachnospirales > Lachnospiraceae > UBA2868. The sequence goes on from JAILQQ010000130.1 coordinate 51,015, forward strand.
ACTATGAACGGACCTTTAAGCATGACGAAAAAGCCGAAGGCTCTTCACGATAACCCGAAATCAGGGAAGTGGAACTGACAGGCTCTGACATAACAGAATGGATGAGCATATAAAAGAGATCATAGTAAAATACGGAAGAGATATCATATGCTCGGATGCGTTTCAAAAGACCTTTGAACAGGTGCATCACAAGTGCATGACGGTCGGGGACCATATGCTTTCGGTCACCGCAGAGGCTGTCAGGCAGTGTCTGTCCCCGGGCCAGGCAGATGATAAAACACTGAAGGGCATTGTTACGGCGTCTCTGTGCCATGATCTGGGCATCATGGGAAGGGCAGAGAAGTACAATAACAATGCCCAGTGTTTTGTCCGCCATCCTGCGGATTCCATTTTGGCCTACAAGGCGCTTACCGGCGAAGATGATATCCGGATCATCGATGCGATAAACTGTCACATGTTTCCGCTTAAGCCCCGTATGCCCAGGTACAGGGAGGGGTGGGTGCTTACCTGGGCGGATAAAGTAAGTGCAGTGAAGGAAAGGCTTGGAAGACCTCCCGTAAGCAGGGCAGAGCGGGACGAGATACTGGCCATGGCGCAGCGCAAAAGCCAGGGCGGCCCGGCGGATGCGCATGACAGAAGCCCGGTGAAGGAAAGAAGGATCTGAACGATGAAAATAGCGGGTCTTGATGTAGGAACAACAGGCTGTAAGCTTACTGTTTTCGATGAAAGCGGAAAAGAACTCGGTAAATCATACCGGGATTATCCGGTCAGGAGAAATGCAGGGGGCCATGAAATTGATGTATCAGCCCTTATGGAGGGCGTCTATGCTGTCATAGAGGATATGGCAGCCGAATATCCTGATATAGCAGGCATCGGCGTGACCAGCTTTGGAGAAACCTTTGTCATGACCGATGAAAAGGGGAATCCGCTTGCCCCTGCCATGCTCTATACAGATCCCAGAGGCAGGGAAGAATGCAGAGAGCTTGCTGAACGATGCGGGGATACCGGGATCGCAAGGATCACCGGCGTTACGCCGCATGAAATGTACGGCCTCCCGAAGATCATGTGGCGGAAAAAGCATAACCCGGAGATATTTGAAAAGACCAGACATATTTTTCAAATGGAGGACTACGTGGTTTTTGCCCTTACAGACAATGCCCAGATCGATTATTCCCTTGCCGCAAGGAGCATGGCCTTTGATATTAACAGCCTGTCCTTCAGCGATGAGGTTCTGGAAGCTGCCGGCATCGATAAGGGACTGTTCTCAAAGCCTGTGGCGACCGGAACGGATGCCGGACCCGTAACCCCTGAGGCGGCAAAAAGAACCGGTCTTTCACAGGATACGCGCATTGTCTCCGTAAGTCATGATCAGGTGGCTGCCTGTATCGGAGCCGGAGCCTTTGACGAAAGGGTTGCTGTGGACGGGGCCGGAACCGTGCAATGCTTAACGCCTATCTTTGACGGTATGCCCGAAGTGATGAAAATGATGCCGGGCAAATATGTGATCGTTCCCTATGTCATCCCGGGAAAGTATGTGACTTATGCATTCTCCTATACCGGGGGAGCCCTGATACAGTGGTGCACACAGAATCTGGCGAAGCACGAGGCAGCTCTTGCCGCGTCTTCCCATACCACGGTCAATGAGTTTCTTGAAAAGGATTATATACAAAACCGAAAGCTCTTAGGGCTTGATCCCGACGGGCCTTCCGGAATGCTTACCCTGCCGCATTTTGCCGGTGCGGCAACACCGTATATGGATACGGGTTCGAAGGGAGCGATCATAGGCCTTACCACAGACAGCAGGGTCAGCGATATCTATCGTTCCTGCATGGAGGGCGTTACCTACGAGATGTATCTGAACTATCAAAATGTGGTAAAGGCAGGGGCGAGACCTGAAATCATTCACGCTACCGGCGGCGGCGCGCACTCCGCGGTCTGGATGCAGATGAAGGCTGATATGCTGGGGCTTCCGGTCATCGCCCTTGGCACGGTGGATGCCGGAACCGTGGGCTCGGCAATGCTGACGGGTATCGCCGTAAATATCTTTAAGGATCTGGCCGAGGCCGGATCCAAAATGATCGAAAAGACCAGCACCTACGAACCCCGGCCGGCGTACCACGAGAAATACAGGGCAGTGTTTAGGCGCTATGAAAAGCTGTATGATGCCGTGAGAGGATTTGTGTAGAAAATACGAATACGGATTGATTTCTCCTTTGTTTGATTGTAAAATAAGCCCAACAATATTGTTGCCCGGTATATAAGTTTGCATAGAACAAACGAAGGAGGTTCGAAATGTTTTTCAAGAAGGAAACGACCAATGCTTCCCTGATTGCGGCCATAGACAGCGCCAGCTTGGACAACGTGAAAAAGGGAGGGAATCTGATCAGCGATCAGGACGCTCTTTCGGAAAGCGACAAAGAGGCGATACGGCGGATAAACGATCAGGCTGCCCGGATCATGGCATACGCCGTTAACGAGACCGAAAAGCTTAACATGGTCAACGAGATAATCCATTCCGGCATGTGGGAAATGTATTTCGACTCCGGGAGCGGCGAGATCAACAAGGTCGTCTGGAGTGATGAGTTCCGCAGAATGATCGGCTTCAGGGACAGATCGGACTTTCCGGATACATTGGATGCGTGGACGGATAAGCTGCATCCCGAGGACAAGGAAATGGTTTTGTCAGAGTTCGGCGCGACTCTGGCTGATAAGACGAACCGCAAGAAATATGACGTGAATTACCGTTTGCAGACAAAGTCAGGAGAGTACAGGTGGTACCGTGCGGCGGGCAATCTTTCCAGGAACGCAGACGGTATCCCTCAGATATTCATAGGGATCTTTATTGATATTACAGAGCAGATGGCGCAGTCGAAACGGCTGGAGGTGGAAACCCAGCGTCACGAAGCCATTGACAGTACGCTGTCCGAGGGCAGCTGGAGCATGAACGTGATCGGCAGAGACGCCTCCAATCCGAAAAATCCCTTCTGGTGGAGCCAGCAGTTCAGACATCTTCTCGGATATCAGGATGAAAGGGATTTCCCGAACGTACTCAATTCATGGAGTGACAGTCTCCACCCGGACGACAAACAGGCGGCATTGGACGCTTTCAGCAACCATGTCGGCGACTATTCCGGCAATACGCCCTATGATCTCGAATACAGGCTGCGGCGGAAAGACGGTTCTTACAGGTGGTTTAGGGCTATTGGAGCGACCGTAAGGGAGAGTGATGGCACACCGATCATTGTTGCGGGCTCGATCCTGGACATAACGGATTCCAAGAAGAACCGGGAGATTGAGCACGAAATGCGGGACAGCGTCAATAACCTGTCCCAGGCTCTGACGGAAATGACCAAGACCGTTGACCAGGCTACAAAGGATATGACCGGCGTGGCCGAAAAGCAGTCCGAAATCGTAAAGTCAACGGACATCATAAACGACTCGGTAGGGGCTTCTCTTAAGATCATCGACATTATCCAGGATATCGCCTCTCAGACCAACCTCCTGTCATTGAATGCATCCATAGAGGCTGCCAGGGCGGGTGATGCCGGCAGAGGATTCGCCGTGGTGGCGGAAGAGGTCGGGAGACTGGCAGTCACTTCCAAGGAAACGAGCGAGGAGATCGCCAAAACCCTGAACCATATGTCGGAAACTATCAAAAACATGGTAGACAAAACGGTAGGGATAAATGAAAACATTGCATCACAGGGTGCTGCGATGGAGGAGATCAATGCCAATATCGAGGAACTGAGCGCCATGGCGGAAACCATCAGCCAGATTTCCAAGGGAATGCTTGAATGACGTGCCTTCACCGCAAAAAAATCTTTTTTGACATTCCGGAGGATATACCGTATAAATAGATGTAGGTGGAACACCGACAATAGAATATGATCTAAAGGAGGGTAATGCGAATGTCTGATAAGACAAATCTCAGTCTCAAGGATTTAAAAAACAAGAAGACCCTGAAGGAAAGGGGCAAGTTAACGGACGCAGAGCTTGATAAGGTAACGGGCGGTTACTGGGAGTATCAGGGCTATGCGGCAGGTTACTGGATTGAGTGTCCTTTCTGCGGAAGATTCCAGGAAAGTGATTTTGCCACATGGGCAGATACGGCCCAGCAGGTAGATCAGTTCAGGTGCAAATGCAACGGCGCCTTTGCCGTGGATGCGGCAGGCAATATGTATTATTGATCGGAGCCACATGACAGAAACGGCACCGGATATGGGGGATTCCCCTCTTCCGGTGCCGTTTTTTGGTTTGCTATCCGATCTTAACCGTGGTAGGCCGGGCAGCCCTCACAGTTCCTCTCATATTTAGCCGGGCAAGAGTTGCAGTCTCTGATTATTCGCGGATCCTGTCCTCCGGCTACTTTGTCAAGCTCTTCATCCGTCAAAAGCATGCCGGCCTTTCTTATGGCATCTATCTGCTCAGAAACAAAAAGGTCCTCAACAGATCCCCCTATATAGTTATACGCACTATCATGGAAAAAGGCAGAATTTTTTTTCCATTCGGCCGGATCTTCCGCAAAACGGCTCCTGCAGAGGCTCACGCTTCCGGCGCAAACTCCAGTACTTCGGCATCATCTTCCCCGGGAGCTTCCGCCTCGCCTTCCGGCAGAACTTTTTCAAGCGTATCCAGCACTTTATCATATTCACGCAGAAATTCCCCGTGACCGGAGAGAACGGAAGCCTTATCCCCCTTTCCGGCGGAGATTTCCAACATCATGGCAAGCTGATAAGGAGCCTCGGCGCCGATCATGGCGGAGGTGCTTTTGATCGAATGGATCAGCGTCTCATAGTTTTTAAAATCTTCCGCTCGTAAGAATTTTGCCAGATCTTCCTTTTTCTCCCCGGAGCCGTTTAAATATTCGCTCAGGATCAAACGGTAGAATTCGTCGTCCCCGCCGCAGTTTGCCAGGCCTCTTGCGGTATCGATCCCGTTGTCTTCGAGGATCTTAAAGGGAGATTCGATCATTTCACCGTTTAGTTCCGCCTGATCGGCGTTCATTTCCTCGTCTTCTTCAACGATCTCGATCTTTTCCGCCGGAATGTACTTTTTCAGCATCGTTTCAAGATACGTACTGTCGATCGGCTTGGTCAGATAATCGTTAAAGCCTTTGGACAGATAGCGCTCCCTGGCGCCGACCACAGCGTCGGCCGTAAGACATATCACAGGGGTATCGATATTCGGCCCTTCCTTATGACTCCTGATAGCACGCAGCGTTTCTTCGCCGTCCATCTCAGGCATTCTCTGATCCATCAGGATCACATCGTATTTCTTCTGAAGCGCAAGCGCCACAGCTTCTTTTCCGCCGGAGGCCGTATCAATGCGTACCAGTGTATCCCTGAGGAATTCCGTGGCTACGATCAGGTTCATTTTTGTATCATCCACAATGAGGATATCTGCCTCAGGCGCCCGGAAGCTTTCGTGATATGCTTTTCTTTCGCCGAGGGTTTTCTCAAATTTCTCCTTGAAATTGCCGATCGGCTCCTGCGAGATGACTGTCTGGGGAATGGTGATCGTAAAGGTCGATCCGACGCCATAGGTGCTTTCGACTGTGATATCGCCATCCATCATCGAAAGGAGCATCTTCGTGATGGCAAGCCCCAGGCCCGTGCCTTCCTTGGTGCTGTTTTTTTCCAGATCAACCCTTTCAAATTTCCCGAACAGTTTCTCCAGGTTTTCTTCCCGGATACCGATCCCCGTATCGGATACCGAAATGACTAACTTCATGACAGACCTTCCGTCGGGGGTCTTTTCCGGTCCTTCTCCGGCAACCTTCAGGGTTATGCTTCCTGTATCCGTATACTTGACAGCGTTGTTCAATACGTTCGTGATCACCTGCCTGACTCTTACGACGTCACCGAACAGACGGTCCGGAAGACTTTCATCCACATCTGTAAGGAAGGTCAGATTTTTACTCTTTGCCCTGAAAAAGACCATATTACTGACATCATTGATCACGGCGCTCAGCTGGTATTCAACCTCCACGATATCCATTTTGCCTTCTTCGATCTTCGTGAAATCCAGAATATCGTTAATGATGGCAAGGAGATTGCTTCCGGCACTGTCCACGTTTCCGGAATAATTCCGGATCTTCCGGAAGGCTTCGTGATACACCATCGGACTGGCGCCGGAGAGTTTTTCCGCTTTGGCGGACTCCCTTAAGATCATCTCATTCATACCGAGAACCGCGTTGATCGGCGTGCGGATCTCATGACTGGTATTGGCGAGGAAATCCGTCTTCGCCTCGCTGGCCCGTCTCGCTTCTTCCAAGGCATTATCCTGTCTGATCTTTGCCCGGACCGTTTCGTACTGCGCCAGGCCGCACATGACCACGTTGACAAAATACATCATGGGAAGACGGGAATAGTAAACATCCGGGAAACGATAGCCCATATCTCGCAGAGGCGTGTTCATATATATGACCATGATGAGGAAGAACACGAGATTGAAATACAGGCCGTAGGACAGGTTAAAGAAAAAGAAAACAACAGGTACGGCCAGAAAGAACAGAAAGATACTGGAGCCGTCCGTTCCGCCGGTATAAAGGAAAAACATGAAGGTGATCCAGTAGACAAAGCACTGGATATTGATGGCCAGATGCATCAGCCAGCGTCGTTTCTTTTTTCCGAATTTACATATGGAAAAATTGAGGACGGCGATGGCTGTCATGACCGCGCAGAAGAGCGCGTATTTCGCCACCAGCATATCACCGCGGATATAGTTATCGATGCACAGATAAATACAGAAGGGGACGACAAAGGAATATATGGCGATGCACAGTGTCAGGTTTACGGTGACGTAGCGCTCGTCGATATGAAACAGTTTCTTTATATCCATAGCGGTCTCCCTTCTTAGCGGCGACTGCGCCGATCCGCTTCGGCACATTATCTATTTCATTATATCATATAATGTCCGGTGTATGTCCATTGAATATCCTGTGTTTATTGACCTGTTTTCTGACCGGACAGACCGGTTAAACATAGTGCTTCAAGAAAAAATATGATATAATTTAACTGCTTTTTGTAAGAGTTTCAAAACCGCTCATAAGAACCTATGGGATCATATCGGCGTGGAAAGGAGAAGGTCAGATGGAAATGCAGAGAGGAGCCTTTATGAGAGGCACCGACAAAATGGTCATAAAGGATATTGAAAAGCCGAAGGCGGGAAAAGGGAAGGTTGTGGTGTCGATCGAGTATGTAGGGATCTGCGGGTCGGACGTGCACTACTACCACAGCGGAAGATGCGGCGCTTATGAAGTGGATCTGTCACAGGATTTCATGCTGGGACATGAATGCGGCGGCGTGATCGCCGAGGTGGGAGAGGGCGTTACCGGCCTGAAGGTCGGCGACAAGGTCGCGCTGGAGCCCGGTATCACCTGCGGAAACTGTGAGTTCTGCAAGGCCGGGAAATATAACCTCTGTCCGGACGTGATCTTTTTGGCCACGCCTCCCGTACAGGGCTGTAATATGGAGTTTATCGAGTATCCGCAGGAATACTGCTTTAAGCTGCCGGAGCATCTCTCTACCAGGGAGGGAGCGCTGATCGAGCCGCTATCGGTGGGAATGCATGCGGCAAACCAGGGTAATGTCGGTGTCGGAGATACCGTAGTCATTCTCGGCGCCGGCTGCATCGGGCTTACGACCCTTCTGGCCTGCCGCGCTCACGGCTGCGGTACCGTTATTGTAAGCGATCTTGTGGACGCAAGGCTTGATAAGGCAAAGGAGCTGGGCGCGGACCATGTGCTCAACGGGAAGAACTGCGATGTCATTGAAGAGATCAGAAGGATAACGGGCGGCCGTCTGGCAGATAAGGTTTTCGAAACCGCCGGCTCCCCCGTCACGATCAGGCAGACGCCCTTTGCCGCGGGCCGGGGCGCAACCGTCACGCTGGTCGGTATTTCCGTACAGCCGGAGATCGAGTTCAACTTTGCCCAGGTCATGGATAAGGAGCTGAGCATTCAGTCCGTCTTCCGTTACCGGAATATCTATCCCCGCGCTATCGCGGCAGTGGCAAGCGGCGCAGTGAACGTCAAGGGCATCGTAACCCACGAATTTGATTTTGATCACATCCAGGACGCTTATGACGAGGCGGTCAATAACAAAACAGACCTGGTTAAGGCGGTTATCAAGGTGAAATGATCCCTGCTCTTTGTGAGCGGCGCTAGACTTTACCAAGCTGCATCCGGTAGTATTTCTCGTAAATACCGCCGCGGCGGATCAGCTCTTTATGCGTTCCCCGTTCCCTGATGCCGTCTTCATCCAGTACGATGATCTCATCGGCGCCCAGTATGGTCGAAAGGCGATGCGCGATCGTAAGAGTCGTCCGGCCGACGGACAGCTTATCCAGCGATTCCTGGATATAACGTTCACTTTCGTTATCCAGGGCGCTGGTGGCTTCGTCCAGGATCAGGATGGGCGGATTCTTTAAGAATACTCTTGCGATCGCGATCCGCTGCTTCTGACCGCCGGACAGTCTTGCGCCCCGTTCCCCGACCTGTGTCTCAAAGCCTTCCGGAAGCTTTTCAATAAACTCGAGCAGATCCGCGTTCGCGGCTGCCTCAAATATCTCTTCATCGGATGCGCCGGGTTTTCCATAGGCGATATTCTCCCGGATAGTCCCGTTGAATAAATACACATCCTGCTGCACGATCCCGATAAAGCTTCTCAGGGATTTCTGCGTGACCTGCCGTACATCGGTCCCGTCGATCCTGACGCTTCCCGCCGTCACGTCATAGAAGCGGGGAAGCAGGGAACAAAGAGTAGTCTTTCCGCCGCCGGAGGGTCCGACGATCGCTACATTCTTTCCCGCGTCCAGATGCAGGTTGATATCCTTAAGGACTGTTTCTTCCTTTTCATAGGAGAAGCAGACATTCTCATAGTCAATGACCCCGGTAACCTCCGTAAGCGGGAAAGCATCCGGACTGTCCGTGATCTCCGGCATCGTTTCCATTACTTCCGCAAACCGCTCAAAACCTGCCATCCCCTTTTGAAGCTGTTCGGTAAACTCCACGAGTACGTTGACCGGATTAATGAAAATGTTGATATAAAGAGCATAGATGGCAAGATCCTCCCCGGTTATCCGGCCGGTAGCAAGAAAGGCGCCGCCCGCGGCTATAATGGTAATAAACATCAGGCCTTCGAAAAAATTATTACCGGCATGGAAAAACGCGAACTGCCTGTAGTTTTCCCGCTTGGAATCCAGAAAGGCCAGATTGGAGCGGGTAAACTTCTTTTGCTCGACTTCCTCCCCGGTAAAGGATTTTACCACGCGGATCCCGCCGAGGGTATCCTGTAATGCCGAGTTTATTCCGGCGATCTTTCTCCTGTTGTCGGAGAAGGTCGCACGCATCCTTTTGTTCTGACTGATCGAAAATATGAGCATGCATATGACCACAGCCCCGAGGCATAACGTCAGCGCCGTATTGATCCTGAGCAGCAGGACAAAGGAACCGAGGATCTTGACCACGGATATAAAGATATTCTCCGGCCCGTGATGCGCAAGCTCCGAGATATCAAAAAGATCCGACACCAGCTTGCTCATCATTTCGCCGGTATTATGCGAATCATAATAGGAAAAGGAAAAAGCCTCGAACCGGTCAAAAAGCTCCTGCCGCATCTGCGATTCGATCCGCGCGCCCATCATATGTCCCTGATATGTCACATACCATTTGCAGAAGGTCCTGATGCCGTACATGATCAAAAGCAGCGCGGTAAGCATTCCGAGCCTTGCCAGGATCACAGCCGCCGCTTCCTTAAAAAGCGTAGCCTGAAGGAATCTTAAAAGCTGAGGGAATGCCAGATCGATCAGGGACAGGAGCGACGCGCAGATCAGATCCAGGATAAATACTTTTTTATAGGGTTTGTAGTAAGGGATAAATCGTTTGATCAGCTTCATAGGTCCGACCGATTCATTTCTGTATACTTTTGCGTCAGATTATATCATTTTTTTCCATTGGCAACAAGTTTATGAGCATTTCCCATAATTTTATCGTATAATCAGAAAGGTGATTGCGAATCGGCGCGGGTCAAGCGGAAATGATTCGGTCGGATCGCCGACCGAATCGGCATGAACAAGTTCATGCCTAAGCGCACGATTCGCAAGCGAATCGGCGCGGAGGAGAGATAAAGATGAAATTCGTTATACAGAGAGTCAATGAGGCGGAGGTCATGGTGGAGGACAGGGTCACCGGACGGTGCGGAAAGGGGTTTCTGATCTTCATCGGCGTATGCGATACCGATACTAAGGAGATCGCCGACCGGATGATCCGGAAGACCGTGAACCTGCGGATCTTTTCCGACGCCCAGGGAAAGACCAATCTTTCGATCCGGGATGTGGGGGGCTCGATCCTTGCCGTCTCTCAGTTTACCCTCTATGCGGATATCCGTAAGGGGAACAGACCTTCTTTTACGAAAGCGGGAAGTCCGGCCCATGCGGAGGAGCTTTACGAGTATATCCTGAAGGAGCTTCGGGAAACCTGTCAGATCCCCGTGGAAGCCGGCGTATTCGGGGCCGAGATGCGGGTAAGGCTTGAAAACAGCGGACCGTTTACCATCATCATGGAATCGGAAGAGCTGTTTCCGACGGGTTCTTAAGATCGAAGCCCCTTAACGCGTCAAACGGCGCAAATATCTTAGCTCTGCGGGACAGATCCATTTTGGGGTGCCGTATGGAGAAAGGGTCATCCGGCGCATGCACGGGTTTTCCTTTTTCATATACCTCTTTATATCTGAAATTTTCAGGGACTGCCGATTCGTTTTTGCTTTCCATACCTGCATAATAGAACATATGTTCGATTATGTCAATACCTTTTTTGATTGTCTGAAAGGAGAATTATGTCGGATCACAGAAAAACATCATTTTATAAATGCCTTTTAACCGCTTTTCTGCCGGCGGTGGTTTTTACGCTGGCATCCTGTTCCTTCCCTGTCCCCGTACAGACCGGATCGCTTCCTTCCGCTTCGGATAAGAATACCTCCGGGGATCTGCCGGAACGCGGGGAAGAGGGGATCCGGGCGATCGCCGTAAAGACAGAGGACCAGTCGATGACCATCACCGAAGGGACAAAGAAAACCCTGACCGGAAAAGCTGCTGTCATCTTCAGTGACGGAAGCAAAAAGGAGGATGCCTGCGTGCGCTGGTATGATGAGGACGGGACGCGGGTATTGTCCACAGAAGGGCTTGCGCCCGGAAGCCATACGCTGACGGGGAAGATCTCCTATTTTGACAATCCTGTGATCGAACAGAGAGCGGATCCCTATGTGATCTATAACGAGGACGACGGCTGCTACTATTTTACGGCCTCCTATCCTGCTTTTTTTGACGCGGAACACGGGTATGACAGGATCGTGCTCCGCAAAAGCCCTACCCTTTCCGGGCTTCGGGAGGCGGAAGAGCATATCATCTGGAAAGCGCACCCTTCCGGAGCGCAGAGCCATCATGTATGTGCGCCGGAGCTGCATAAGATAAACGGGAGCTGGTATATCTATTATGCCACGACCTGCAGCAGCGACATCTGGTCCATCCGGCCCTATGTGCTGCAGTGCAGTGGTCCCGATGACCTGTTAAATCCCGATAAATGGATCGATAAAGGGCGTTTTACCGATAAAAACGGGAATGTAAACGGGATCTTCAACGCGTTTTCCCTGGATATGACCTGCTTTGAAAACAAGGGAAAGTATTACGCGATATGGGCGCATAAGGGATATTTCCCGGGCGCGCTTCCCGGCTCTCTTCTTCTGATGGCGGAGCTTGACGAAAAGGAGCCCTGGAAGCTTGCGTCGGATCCCGTTCTTTTGTCGGAGCCGGAGTATGACTGGGAACAGGTAAACGAAAAGGTCAACGAGGGACCGGCCGTTCTTCAGCATGACGGGCGGATCTATGTGACCTATTCCGCCTCCGCCACCGGACCGGAATATTGCATGGGCATGTTAAGCGCCGACGCGGACGCGGATCTTCTCGATGCCGCAAGCTGGCAGAAGGCGGAAAGGCCGGCGTTATCCTCCGATGACTTTACGGATCAGTACGGTCCCGGACATAACAGCTTTACGGTGGATGAAAACGGGAATACGATCATGGTATACCATTCCAGGGATCAACGGTGCTATGACAATGAATGCGACTGGGCGGAGGCGGATCCGCTCTACGATCCCTGCCGGAACGCGAACTTTGCCTATGTCCGCTTTGACGCAGACGGGACGCCGGTCTTTAACAGCACGGAGGAAAAGGAGACCGCCGGGCTTGCCGTATCCATTACGATAAAAGTAAAATAATACTGAAAAAATAATAATTTTTTTGTGAATAGTGTCAATTGCTATACGATCTCAAAGAAGGTATAGTATAATTCAGTGATTTATTAGTTTTGATCATTTCAGGGAAGCGATGGCGTTTCGGCTTTATACCGGAGCGCCGTTTTTTCGATGATCCGGTCTTTACACGGACCGGCGCAGAGAAGGAGATGTTCAGAGGGAGGAGAAGAGTATTATGAGTAATTTTTTGGATCTGCTGGAAACAGTAAACGGGAAGGTAAACGGTTTTGTCTGGGGATTGCCCATGCTGATCCTGCTAGTCGGTACGGGGATCATCATGACGGTGCTGACGAAATGCTTCCAGAT
>JAILQQ010000171.1 GCA_024698885.1 Lachnospiraceae bacterium
TTTTGCTCCGCATTTGTCCATATAATTTTACATGATTCCTGCTTAATCGACATATAACGGGAGCGTGTCACGCCCCCGTCACTGTCAATCAAGGTAAAGGTTATTCTAACTCTGTTTCCCTGTGTTTTTTTGGTACAACCGTGGTCCTTGGATACTCCTTCGTTTCTTTCTTTACCTCCGCAAGTCTACCAAGAACACTTTCCCTGTTCTTTTCTTCAACTTCCTTACGCTTGTGCATATCCCACCACTCTTTAAACTTCCGCCATGCTCCTGCGACAAGCTTTCCAATTGGAGTTTTGGGTTCTTTGAGGAATGCGTACCTCATGAACTCTTTCTGAGCTTCCGTTTCAACCATTGTCTGAATCGTCTCTTCAGTCTGCTTGTTCAGTTCCTCCAAAACGGTTTCCTTAACCTCAACGGCATTCATAGTTGCCATATACTGCTCATTCAATGATTCAAGGGCCTCGGCTTTTTTTCTTACAAAGAACTCTTTAGACCAATCACTGTTCCGTCCCTTTTCAATTTCCTTAAGATCCTCTCCCTCGAAGATCTCGGGATGTTCGTTCATTTCCTGTTCGGCGTACTTATGCATTTTGTCCTGAAGCTCTGTAAGTGTCTCTTGAAACGGCTCTCTATGAGGTCAAATCTGATGTATTCTCCTTTCTCGATCACCCAGATATAACTTGAATTATCTGGATCATAGGCAACAATAGCCTCTCCACCAGACAGATACTTCTCCTTAAAAGCATCGTTCTTATAATGCAGTTTATTTACAGACAGACCAAATCGTGAGTAGGTTCCCAGTGTCCTTGGTAACAGACAGAGGGTAAGACGTTCTTTAGTAGTGCTGATTAGATTGGTTCCAGACAAGGAGCAGCCATAATTCCATATTGCATTCGCATACGGTTTTATAACCTTATTCAGCATATCTTCCGTAAAAGGGTAATCTTCCAGTATATTTGCGGTGTTATAGTAAATGATGCATCGTAATATGATCTTCTCAAAGTTCTGCATTGTTATACAGGCGTCCTTACGATAGTCATGAGCACCTCGCTCTTGAAAGTCTGGCTCTATGACTCCTTTGCCTTTGAGGTTCTTTTTATAGAGACTCTGGATAACATCAAAGAATTTCTCTATCGGTCCCTTAAGGTCTGGGCGATAAGGTGGCAGATTCTCCAGTGTCACCCCTAATTCAGCGATCTGTTCAAAGGTATAACCGATATACTCACATCCTTGGTCTGATATGATACGACCAGGCAGTTCTTTAACAGGCCATGCAACTTCATCAATATGGATTCCATGCTTAAGGCAGACCTTTTCCTTGTCTTCTATGATGTTCAGCATCATATCCCGTATTGAATAGACTCCGCCTTCCCAGCCAAGAGAATATCCCATGCAGATACCAGAATAAGCATCAACACAGGCTGTTAATATGGGTCTTCCTACTACTTGACCAGATTCATTGACCAAATATATATCGCAGACCGTAGCGTCCACCATACCAAGCCCAGGTGCTGATGCATATACACGCACATTATCACCGACACAGGGACGGTCATTACGCTGATAATTCGTAAGACCATTGCGTGAGATGTAATAATTCTCCATCTTACGTGTTTTGCGATAAAAATACCGATACTGATAAAAGCTGGGGTAGGTATCCATGAGCACACCCGCAGCGTCAGTATATTTATCCTTCAGCATCTTCACGTAGGCTGTTTTTAATGAATTCTTCTCAAAGGTATAGAAAAACTTATTGAGTGACCAGCGCATGTTCTTCTGGTCTTGAGTCAACTGGTGATCATACTCTCGTTCCTTAGGGAGGAGTATCTGGATATTCTGAAATATAAGATACCGTTTTAAGAAACTCCGTATGCTTTGCTTGGATATGCTATTCTCCGCAGCAATGATACTTATGACATGACTTCTGGTATTTTCGTCTCCTACGAACGATAAGACAGGCGCGATCATGGTATAACGCTCATGCATGATCTTCTTTCGCTCTGGAGCTATCAGATCGTCCTCTGTGCGCGTAAAACCCAGTAAGATATATAAATCCTCGTCCGTAATAGTTGAGGACGCACAGAACGCCTGTATAGGCTTCCAGACGGGCATGGATTTACCATTACAATCAATGACGAGGCAAGAGACGTCTTTTATCTGTAAAACACGATAATTATGGTCATTAAGGGTGTATATGTCATTTCTTTTCATTGATCACACACCCCCAGTCCACGATACCTCTATGAAGCCAATAGTTTCTGGATATCTCAAGCATCTTATAATGCTTTGGCATGACGATACGTGTACGATATACGCATTCACGTACCATGAAGGTCCCGTCTTTCATTTTGATAAGAAAGTCAGTCGTATAGTCTCCCTCAGTGAGACCTTCGAGATAGACGTTGCATCTGAATTCTTCTACCTCTTCAAGCTTTGACAACAGATCTGCGTATGCTGTCATGATAGGGTCATAGGTACGACAGATGTCGCTGCACTTAGGCAGATACCTCTTAGTGACTCGTCCCTTGTAGTTCTTCTTTCGCATGATTAGCTCCTCCTTCGATTAGCAACCAAACAGGATCTAATTCCCCAAAAAGCTCCCAGATTACTCCCAAATTACTCCCAAAACGTAATAATCCATGAAAAATACGAAATAATTCAGAATAATACGTTTTAAAAGAATCCAGTAATATCAAGGGACAGAGTCGTGTTTAAAGAGTACCCGAGAGCAAGAAGCATAAGAAGTACTATGTCATAGGGCAGACTGGTTTATCCTGTAAAAGGCACTAACCTTTATCCTCATACCCCATACACCCTCATAAAGCTAACTTGCTTATGGATATCTATAAAACACCTCATACTCTTAAGGCATAGATCCTATCAACGCCTTATACTACAAGGGTTTATAAAAATATAAAACAGACCTTGGAAAGGGGTCTCGTTAGTCCTTTTCAAGGTCTGTTACTATAGTTTTATTAAATTCTTAGAGGATAAGACAGTTTACCTCTGAGAGGATAATCTGTCTTGCCCTAGAACACATTAATTATTCCATCTCAATGGCTTAAAGTGGATTTCTCGTACGTTCATAGTCAACGATTCCACCAGTTCCAAGATATGTCATTTTACTAATGCCACGAATTCTTGTCTCCGGATTCCCGTAATCTCATTTTAATCTCACGAATCCGGTTGGATGATTTTATGCTGGTGAGATTACTCCCTCTGTCTATCGAACTCATATAGTTCTCCAATAGTGCATTGAAACATCCTGCACAGCTTGTCCATCGTCTCATAGTCAACTCTCTTTGCCCTGTCATGATACAGATTCGCGACCGTATTCCTAGCCAGACCCGTCTCATTGCATACGTCCTGTATATTCTTCCTGTCGCGTCCCATTAAAGATGAAAGATTACACTTTATCATAGCACAAGCCTCCTTCTTTTCCTATTGTAAAATGTCTGATTCATCTTGTCAATGAAAATAGTCAATATTTTAATCATTTTAATCAATTACCTATTGACACCACGTGTACAGGTGTTAATATACAAACATAAGAAACAGCAACAAAGCCAGTAACCAAGCGGGTTTGAGAGGATTCAAGGGAGGAAAAAGCCATGATGAATGAAATGATCAAGAAGCAGAATTTCGGAGTTGAGATCGAGATGAACAATATGCCCAGGAGCAAGGCTCAACAGATCGTTGCAAAAGTTCTTGGCAGCACAAACACCGGCAGCGAATGCAGCTACGACAACCACTACGTGATTGACAGCAAGGGCCGGATGTGGAAATGTGAAAGCGACGCTTCCATAAGCGGAGGCTCCGGGCAGGCGACGGAACTGGTGACACCGGTTCTGGAATATGGGGATATCGAAACCCTTCAAGAAGTGATTCGCGCCCTTCGGAAGGCCGGAGCGAAGACAGACTCCAGCTGCGGGATCCACATTCATGTAGACGGTGCGAATCATACCCCGGATTCCCTAAAAAGGCTCGTCAATTTCATGATTGCCAGACAGGATCTGATCTATGAAAGCCTTGAAATCGGTTCCCGCGGAAACCGCTGGTGCAAGCGCCTGAGCAAGGATCTGTTCGCGGCAATGAAAAAAAATCGCAATCTCGATAACAGCTCCCTCGAAATGATCTGGTATAGCAACGTCAACGACGGATATTGTGGAGGAATTGATCACCGTCACTATAACGAAACCCGCTATCACGGCATCAACCTCCACGCCTTCTTCACGAAGGGAACCATTGAGTTCAGGCTTTTCAACTCCACCCTCCACGCCGGCAAGGTAAAGGCTTACATCCAGTTTTGCCTCGCCGTCTCCGGATGGGCAATCTCCTCTCAGGACCGGGTCGTTTTCCGGAGCATGGACGGATACACGCCGGATCAGAAGGTCACCATCATGAGAAACATCCTTACGAACCGCCTCGGTCTCTGGGGAGGGGAATTCAAAACCTGCAGGCTCCACCTTATGAACCCTCTTAAGAAAGCAGCTGGTATGAACGTCAGGGAGCAGGCCGCAGCATAAGCGGCCTCCCGGAAAGGAGAACGATATGAAATACTATGTAGCTTATGGAAGCAACCTTAACCTGGTCCAGATGGCCGCTAGATGTCCGAATGCGCGGGTTTACGGCACTGGACATATTAACAACTGGGAATTGATCTACAGAGGCGTACAGGGAAACTCACACGCCACGATTCGCAGAAAGAAAGGCAGTTCTGTCCCGGTGCTTGTATGGGAAATCACAGAAAGTGACGAACGGAACCTCGATCATTACGAAGGATATCCGCGCTATTATTTCAAGCAGAATATCTTCGCGGAGGTAAACGGACGAAAAAAGAAGTCTATGGTTTATATTATGGATCTGTCGAGAAGTCCTGGACGGCCAAGCCAGTCCTACATCGAAGTAATCCGTCAGGGATATATCGATAATAATCTGGATATGGAATATTTTGAGGATTCGCTCCGGAGAAATCGGATAGAGCAGGGAAGATTCGCCTAATAGAAACAGATAGGAATATGGTAAAGAAAAAGACGTTCGTTCCGGAACGTCTTTTCCTCTGCAGACAGTGTTGCAGCACTATCTGCCTGACGAGCGTAACCGATCTGACCTTGATGGTATCTTGGCCATCGGACTGTCGTCCGGTACCCGTTTCATCAGATCGTTGAGATCGCAGTCCAGAGCATCACAGATCAGATCGATCTGCTCAAGATTTACCCGTTCTACGAGCTCGTGGTACAACTCACTGATGGTATTTGGTCTGATCCCGGTCGCTTTCGCTAACTCGGCCTGGTTCATTTTACGCTCGCCGAGAAGGCTTGATAGGAGAATTCTAATCATCCGCTTGCTCCTTCCTGTTAGAAAATAACATACAATAGTGCTTCTTGTGTAATTTTGTTATTTTCTATCTGCCTTCGATACATCATATCTTTATACGATAGACAGTCGGAGCGGACGTTTTTTTGGAGGAGCCACCGGCCCGGCGCTGATCCGAACCGGCAACCCCTTAAGAAAAGGAAGAAAATATGAAAAAGACTACGCGACGTAGACCGTACCGGAAGCACCTCTTCCGCATATCCATCCTGACGGGATCCGGATCCACACTGCCCCGTCAATCTCCCTTATCTCTCTGACTGTTACCCTTGTGGTCTGCCGGAGAATAATCCCGTTTTCATCCTGAAGGGAATGAGCCTTGCCATCCTCGGTCAGATCGTCAAAGGAAAGATTCTCTCCCTTCGGCGCATTCCGAACATACATGTTCTTCATCAGGGTATATGTCTGGCCTACAACATAAGGAACTGCCTGAGCTGCAGAGGCTCCGGCGGGACCGTCATATATCGTAAGGCCATATTTGTTGATGATCCCCATAATGGTACTGATGTATGTGGGGCTCGTGGCATAAGGCGCCTTCTGGATCCCGGTGATGCATGCCAGCGGCGTTGGCTGATTCAAAGCATACTGATACCGTTTAGCTGTGCAGAGAAGATCGAAATAGTCCTCAACAGAATCCTCGACACTGTCATATGCCCGGAAAAAGTCCTCTATCTCTGTATAGGTTCTGCCATCATAGCACTCTTTCGTTTTTGTTGAATAGGCCTTATCTTTCCAGGCGGTTCCAAAGTGAGGCTTGGTTTTTCCAACCTTGATCCCGAAAACCGCATTGGCTTTCACCATCTTCGGGCTTGTTCCATATGCCGATTCGCAGCAGGCCTGCGCGATGCATACAGACACAAAAGGCTTGTTCCCATGCTTTGCCGCCTGCCGAACTGCTATAGGCGCTATCATAGCTATAAACGCCTTTACTTGTGCCTCAGTTGCCATGCGATCACTCTCCCTTCTTGATGAGGTTTACTGCGCCTTCTATCATCAGATCGATATCTGCCGGCGTCAGATTAAGGCACAGATCTTCAGATTTTTTCAGGATATAATTGTACACGTATTGCTTCTTTTCCTTGTTATCCTGATAGATCTGCTCCGCACATCTGACAGCATAAATAATATAGCTTTCCAGCGTGCTAAGCTTCTCTGCCCCGATCTTTTCCTTCAGCCACGGAATGGCATAAGCGGTAAGCAGGATTCCGGCAATCGTCAGAACGGCGTTAATCAGTGTCCTCAGCATTTCTGCAGTCAAATTGATCATCTCCTTTCTCCAACAAATCAATAGCGGCCTGCAGAGCTTCTCTCTCCGTTCTGCATAAGCCGCACGTCAATTTGATTCCATATAAAATTGTAATCACTTCATCCCTGGTATAATCCATGGTGCTTTACCTACAGAATACAGGCGAGCTGCCCCAGATTCGGATAACGAACCACATAAACAGGATCAGGAACAACAGGCCTCCACCAAATATGATGATAGCCCGTATCTTATCACTCAATCTGGCTTCCCTCCTTCAGTTTGAATACTTTTATGAGTGCGCAGCATAGGATCTCCCCTCCGAAACACGCATAAAAACAGGTCGTAAGCGTATCGTGCGACATACCGGTCGCCGTGGAAATCACCTGCTCCACGATAGTATAAATGATCAGTACCGCTATACTGAACACCACGTAAAGCGTCAGCGAATGGAGTTCCTTGCTCATGAAGCTATACCTCCTCTCAGGAGAGCCCCGACAGCCGCTCCGATCAGAGCTGACAGGACGATCCATACCGCTTTCTTCCAGTTTTCTGCAGGCTCCTTCTCAATGGCATCGAGCCTGTTGACTTGTCTTTCCAGTGTTGCGGCCATATTGTTTATGCTGACAGTCATTTCTTTTACGGATATTGTAAGATCCTGTATTTGCTTCACGGTTTCCTCGAGTACGTCTATTCTTTTATTTTGCCGCTTATCCTCTGCCTCGATCTTAGCCTCAAAGATTTCATGCTCTTTTCTTGTTATGTATTCTTCGTTCAATGTCCCCTCCTTTAGCAATAAAAAAGCAGGCTCGAAAGCCTGCCGCATCCTTGTCATATCTTGTCTTTTAGGTTCTAAAGTAATCCTCGAGGCCTTTCTTGGAGTCCTTATAGTCCTCCATGACCTCATCTGCCACCGCCATGTCCTGATCCAACTCCTCGTCAGAGAATTTCGCATCGTTACGAAGGAGCGCGAGATCAGTCGCCTGCCGTTTCACGATCCGGCCAAAGCGATATATGATCTCGTCCTGCTTTTCTATGATATCCATCAGGGTATCGAGCAGTTCAAGCATGCTGTCATTCTCGTCCATGATCAAGGCCTCCTATTCCCCGTATGGCTCCCCGGTAATCTCTTCAAACTCTTCCTCCGTGATCCATCCTTTCGCCACAGCGTTCCGGACCTTCGCAACTGACCATCCACGCTTGCCGCCGCTGTTGACATACATCTCATAGTAGCTTTTTACTATCTCATATTTATCGCTGTGCATAGAGCCCTCCTTTACATATCCATATCAACGCCGGTCATCATGGCGATGTAATCAATCTGGCACTGCTGATCCGCAAGGGTTTCGTCCACTGAATACTCCCGATACTCGGCATGGGTCAGCTCTGCTTCCTCATATCTCCAATGGGTTCCTTCCGTTTCCTCTCCATCCGGATCCACGTTAGGTACCTCTTCAATGTTCCGGCGAAGGTATACCGTCGTTGGACTCGATACGGTGTCCTCTTCCAGAGGTCTTTCCGTCTGAAATCCTTCGTGCACTTTCCAGTTTAGCTCTCTCAATGTCGTTCTCCTTTCTTTGATGTACGCTGACTATCTTTTTCAGTTTCTTTACATCGATATAAGGCTTCACCCTGTCTTCGTAAACTTTCCGAGTCTCCGTATGATTGAATTTCCCCAGATGTGACAGCATTGCAGTAGCATCAAACCAGTTGACCTTTTTCTTCCTGTTGATTCTGGCCGCCTTCTGTGTTGCCGTTATCATGCTGCTCTTGCGAAGTGTCAGGTGTTCGTGATCGAACAGAAACCCCATATAATCAAGCTTTCTGTCGTTCTTTTTGAATGACCCGTCCGGATTCAGCCTCGGTGGCTTTTTCCGGGATGGTTTTGGCATAAACTCCGTCCTGAAGACCTGCCAGTCCCGTTTCATCCTCAGATGCAGCCGCTCATTCAGGTACAGCTCGATAGCCGCCTGCATTTTATGCAGATCCTTTTTGTTTGGGCCGAATATCACCATATCATCAGCATATCTTACGTAATACTTCGCGTGAAGCTCCTGTTTGATATAATGATCGAGATCCTGCAGATAGAAGTTCGCAAACCATTGACTCGTATAATACCCCAACGGAATCCCCGGATCGTTTCCATCGATGATCCGGAACAAAAGCCGCAGCATTTTATCGTCCCGAATGATCCGCTGTAGCTTCCCCTTCAGAATCTCCTTGTCCACGGAAGCGTAAAAATGGCGGATATCGTACTTGAAGCAATACTTCGTTCCCCGCTGGTCCGACATCATCCACTTCCGGATCCGCTTTGCTCCTTTATGCGATCCCCGCCTTGGTACGCTTCCGTAAACGTACTCATACATTCCGTGCAGGAAGATCGGCTCCATCACCTGTATCACGGCGTGATGGATGATCTGATCGTAAGCAAAATGCGGCTTCACGATCTCCCGATTCTTCTTACTGCTATCTTCATTGATAATGTGCTTCCTCCCGTGTCCCGGGATATATCTCTCTTTGATCAGCATTTCCCGGATGAATTCCGCTTCCCTGTCAATGTCTGCAAGGATCTTCGCCACATCATTCCGGGTTCTTTTTCTCCGCGAGGCGTTCATGATAGCCTTTTTGATGTTCTCTGTCTGAACGACCTTCTCAAACAGGTGGTTGTACGATTTCATTCTCTCTTATCTCCTCAAGGCCTTTCGGAATCTACTGAGCCCTGCCTGCATCGGATTAATTTCCACTGTTAGGCTTTCGCCAGTAACGGTATTTCAACCGTCTGTGGTGTAGGGCAGCCCCGCACATTAGGTGATTCTTCTGAGAATGATAAGGGTGGGACGGACCGATGTTCCAGTTCGCGTTCGAGAGCGCGTTGTTCAGGTTCAAGCAGGACGGGCCCACATGCAACCCATTGTTGCAGTTGCCCCCCGCGATCGCCTGGAAACAGCCGGGCCTAGCGTCGTGCGTTGAAGCCCCTGTAATTTTTCTGCCGATCAGTTATCACTTTCCATATGCAATTTTTAAAAAAATTTTACTGGCGGGGCGCTGCGCCCCCGCATCCCCCGCTTGCGGCTACGCCGCTACAGGCTTTCTGAAAGAGAGGGACGGACCGATGCCCCAGGACGCGAGCGAGAGCGCGTTGTTCAGGGCCAAGCAGGACGGGCCCACAAGCAACCCATCGTCGCAGGCGCCCCCCGCGAGCGCGAACCGCGTATCGCTATTATTCCATCACATGCCGTCCGGCCAGTAGGTGGAATCACTTCCCGAAACAACCTTCGGAAGATCTCCGTACTCCGTGCCCTTCATCTGGCTGATATATCCTCCGGATGTGCCGGATAAGGTCACGCCGGTATGGATATAGCCGTCCCCTGTCTGGTTATACGGCGGACGCATCTTGATACAGATCTCTCCACTGATCAGTACACAGCCGTGGATCCGATCCCAGCGATCGCCGTAGAAGTTCTCCATCCAGAAGACCTTGCTGGCCACATTCCCGCTGGTTCCGTAGAACATCCCCTTATCCTTCAGGGATCCGGTCTGGAGCAGGTGCGAAGCCTGAGACCCCCCGGAATAATGGCCATTGCCGTTCGCTGCCTGAATGTCAGTGCTTCGGTAAAGGAGCTGCAACAGATCCTCTATCAGTTTCCTGTGAGACCAATCGTCAAGTGTCCAACCGCTTCCATTTGCCTCCGCATATGAGATTTCGGTTGCTCCGGCCACATTATTCATAGGTGTCTGACCCGCAAGGCTCCGGACAACGTTATTTACGTTGCAGCCCTCGAACATCTGCGAGAAACATTCGTCGAGAACCGTAACTCCATCATCAGCAAGATTCGCAAAACATTTGAAGTCATCTGTCTGCTTCTTCTTGGAAAAGTGCTTATAGATATAGTTTTCGTTCTCATGCCGGTAAACATAGATGGGCTTTCTTCCAACCATCGCGTTCCCGTCATATGCGGTATTTGATATGTCAGAAGCAGTCACGCCGTCAAGTTTATAACGCTGATCTTCGTGATGCAGCTCATAATCCACAGTGCCGTCTGATTTGAGCATGACGGGCCGGAATGATTTTATCGGGAAGGATCCTTCCCAGTCATTCATGCTGACAACGCCTGTGGTCAGATTCATCTGCATTGGAGTGAATCCCTGAGCATCATCGATATAATGGACTCTCGTTGCCGGATTGCTGTCATTCTTATCGATCTCAATACCATAAACCTTGTTGGCGTCTGCTTTGGTTCCAAGGGCATCTGCGATCTGTTCCAAGGCATATGCCATCTGCTGA
>JAILQQ010000177.1 GCA_024698885.1 Lachnospiraceae bacterium
TTTTGCTCATTTTGGGGTGGGTTGCTCGTGTATGATCATATCTGCCTTGCTGCAAGCAGCATGCAGATATGATCATACACGAGCAACCGCACAGGTGGAAATATTGCCAAAACACCGGGCAGGGGTTAAAATTGATAATGATCCGGCCGGAAAAACGGATCGGCGCAGAAGGGAGATTCTATGATGAAGAACAGAAAGACGGCGGCTTTATTGCTTTTGATCCTTACGGTTTCGCTTACGTTAGTATCCTGCGGCTATGTAAAGTACCCTGCAGCGGGAAGTGAGAGCCCGGGAAGCGCGGAGGCTTCACCGGCTGCCCGGCAGGATCTGAAATGGTGGCAGGAGACCATCGCCTATGAAATCTATGTAAAGAGCTTCAAGGATTCGGATGGGGACGGCATCGGAGACCTGAAGGGTATTATCTCGGAGCTCGATCATCTGAAAGACCTGGGAGTCGGTGCCGTCTGGCTCACTCCCTGCTATGTTTCTCCGCAGGCGGATAACGGCTATGATATTGCGGACTATTATGATATCGACCCCGCCTACGGCACCATGGAGGATATGGACCGGCTGATCGCGGAGGCAGATAAGCGCGGCATCCGCATCGTCATGGATCTGGTTTTCAATCATACCTCCAACCGGAATGAATGGTTTACCGCGTCCGCGTCCGGAAAGGACAATGACAAAAGCGACTGGTATATCTGGCGCGATCCGAAGGAAGACGGAAGCGCGCCTACTAACTGGCGCAGCATTTTCGGCGGATCGGCCTGGGAATACAATGAAGCGCGCGGCCAGTATTATCTTCATACCTTTCTCCCGGAGCAGCCGGATCTTAACTGGGCAAACCCGGATGTGAGAAAGGCTGTGATCGATGTGGCGGATTTCTGGGTGAAAAAGGGTGTCGGAGGCTTTCGGATGGATGCGATCACCTATATCAAAAAACCGGCTGAATTCCTGGACGGGGAACCGGACGCCGGCGACGGCATGGTGGGCATTCATTCCATGACCGCCAATACCGAAGGGATCCTTGACTATCTGAATGAATTTAAGAGCGCTGTGCAGACGGGAACCGATATCTTTACCGTGGGCGAGGCAAACGGGGTCTCGGCCGAAGACCTGCCGGACTGGGTCGGCGCGGACGGCGTTTTCGACATGGTCTTTGAATTCGGCTTTGTGGATATTGACCTTCCGGATGAGAGCAACTGGTGCGAGACGAGGGAGTGGACGCTGCCTGCATTTAAGCAGATCTTCACTGCCAGCGAGGAGATGACGTCGGGGACGATCGCGGGCGGCTGGTATCCGATGTTTTTGGAGAACCATGACCAGCCCCGTTCGATCAGCCATTTTCTCCCGGCGGGAGCAGACCGCGCTGCCGGCGGAAAGGCTCTGGGAACGCTTCTGCTTACCATGCGGGGAACGCCGTTTATCATGGAAGGGCAGGAGCTTGGCTATATCAATGTTGACTGGCCGTCTATTGATGACTATGACGATATTTCCACAAAGAACCATTATCAGTTTGCGCTTGACGAAGGATATACAGAGGAGGAGGCGATGGCGGGCGTGCACCGGTTCGCAAGGGACAGTGCCCGCACGCCGATGCAGTGGGACAGCTCGGAAAATGCCGGCTTTACGGCCGGAAAGCCCTGGCTGCCGGTTTATGACGATTACGCGGCCTGCAATGTGGAGGAAGAGACAGCGGATCCGGACTCGGTGTTAAACTGGTACCATTCCCTTGTGAAGCTGCGTGACGGGCACAGAGAGCTCGTGGACGGAAGCTATGAGGAGCTCTTCCCGGAGGATCAGCAGATCTTTGCCTATGTCAGGGAAAACGATGAGGCAAGAGCCGTTGTGCTGATCAATCTGTCCACGGAGAGCGCTGCTTACGATGCCTCCTGCGTGGAGCAGGGAGAGCTTCTGCTTGGCACGGACGGGGAAAGCGAGAAGGGGCTGTTAAGGCCGCTTGAGGCGGTTATCTATGAAATAAGGAAATGATCCGGTCCGAAAAGCGGACCGGATCGGCATGAACAGGTTCATGCCTAAGCGCACGATCCGCAGGCGGGTCGGCGCAGTACGGAAATGATCCGGTCGGAAAACCGACCGGATCGGCATGAACAGGTTCATGCCTAAGCGCACGATCCGCAAGCGGATCGGCGCAGAAGCGGATCGGCGCAGAGATGATCCGGTCTGCCGGAAACAGAGTTGAAAAGGGCATGCGGAAAGTATAGAATGATATCAGGTAACAAAACGAAAATGAATTCATGCGGGAAGGAGAGGCTCAGGGATCTATGGAATTACTGGAATCAAGAATTGCGGAAGAAGGACGCGTTTATCCGGGCAATGTACTTAAGGTAGACAGCTTTTTGAACCATCAGGTGGATATATCGCTGATGGATCGGATGGGAGAGGAGTTTTATCAGAGATTTAAGGATCAGGGCATTACGAAGATCATGACCATAGAGTCTTCGGGTATTTCCATTGCCTGCTCCACGGCCAGACATTTCGGCGTTCCCGTTCTGTTTGCCAAAAAATCCAAGAGCCTCAATATCGGCAAGGACGTATTTGTTTCCAAGGTAACCTCCTTTACCTACCAGAAGGAATACGAGATTACCGTATCGAAGCGCTATCTCGGCCCTTCGGACAAGGTGCTTTTGGTGGATGATTTTCTGGCTATCGGCCATGCCATGAAGGGGCTGATCGATATCTGCAAACAGGCGGAAGCAAAGATCGCGGGTATCGGGATATGCATCGAAAAGGGGTTTCAGCAGGGCGGTGAGGAGCTCAGGAAAATGGGCTATGAGGTGATGTCTCTTGCCGTCATCGAGAGCATGTCCGAGGACGGAACAATAACCTTCCGCTAGGAGAGAGGTATGGATATACGTATCTTCCACCTGATCGAGGGAGCGAAGCAGGCTGAAGGGCTGACAGTCATCATCGATGTGTTCCGGGCGGCTTCTCTGGAATGCTATCTGTATTCGATGGGGGTCCGCGAGATCCGTCCGGTAGGAACGATCGGGGAGGCGTTTTCCTGGCGGGAAAGAGACCCGGCGTGCATTCTGGCCGGAGAGCGGGGCGGCAGAAGGTGTGACGGCTTTGACTTCGGAAATTCGCCGTCAACAGTGGTCCCCGAAGCGGTTTATCAGAAAAGGATCATTCATACGACAAGCGCCGGGACACAGGGGATCATCAACGCGGAAAAAGCCGATGAACTGCTGCTCGGAAGCCTCGTCAACGCCTCGGCCACAGCGCGCTATATCGCAGGGCGGAAACCGGAGAAGGTATCTCTCGTCTGCATGGGAAATGCCGGGGTGGAAAGAAATCCGGAGGACGAGCTCTGCGCCGGATATTTAAAAAGCATGCTGACAGGCGAGCCGATGACGGACTTCAAAACGAGGCTCAGTGACCTCCGCTTCAGGGGCGGAGAGCATTTCTTTATCCCTGAAAAACAGGAAATATTTCCCGAAGCGGATTTCTTTATGTGCATCGATCACGATCGGTTTGATTTTGTGCTCAAAGTCGGAAAGGACCAGGACGGCTTCGTGACGCGGCGTGTTATTTGATCTTTATTTCGACCTGAACCGGTTCGTTCACGTTTGCGCAGAAGTCATCCGCGTCTTCTTTCTTTCCTACTATGTTCCCGTAATGGGTCGGAATGGCAACAGAGGGCCGGATGGCGTTAACGAGCTCCGCGGCTTTCTTTGCATCCATCGTATAAGTACCCCCGATGGGAACAAGGGCGATGTCGCATTTCACCGCCTTTGCTTCTTTTGTGGCATCCGTATCGCCGGCGATGTAGATCCGCTTGTCGTCTACGAGTATCACATAACCCACCCATCCCGCGCTCTTTGGATGAAAGGGCTTCAGGCTGTTATAGGCGGGGATTGTCTCAAGCTTAAGCCCGTCGATCGTATGAGCGGTTCCCGGCGTCACCGTTACGATATGATCTACGGAATTTTCCGCTTCCTTTGCCTTATTCTTCATTTTCTCCGGCACCACAAGGACGGTCGTTTTCTTGGCAGCCTTTGCGACATCCTCCGGTGAATAATGGTCATAGTGATCATGAGTGATCAGGATGAAATCCGCGTCATGCGGTGCGTTTTTCAACTGAAAGGGATCGATGTAAATGGTGCCCTCCTTCCCCGTGATCCGGATGCTGCTGTGGGTGATAACCTCTATATTGTCCGCCATAGTTTTTTCTCCCTTCTGCGCCGATCCGCAAGCAGACCGGTAAAGTGTTTCCGCATTGATTATAACATAAAAAGGAAAACGATGCGCATGATTGTTCGCACTAAAAAAGATAAGAGAATATATCGTACTGCCCTGTTTATCTGCCTGACGGCTTTGATCCTTACGGGCTGCGAAGGGAGCCTCAGGGACCGCAGGGAAGGCCTCTCAGAGCAGGAACCGGCACAGGCTTCCGAAGAAGAAGCGCTCCGGAAGGAGGACAGTGGGGGGCAGGCGCCGGCGGAAGAAGCCCTTACGGAACCGGAGATCCCGGAAGCCATGGAGGTTCCGGCAGCTTCGGAGAACCCGGAAGCCTCGACACCGCCTGAGGAGGAAGAGGTACGGAGCCCCCTGCCTGAATATGACGCGCTTTTACAGGTAAACCCCTACGTTTCCGGCTGGCTCAGGATAGACGATACTGTGATAGATTATCCCGTTGTCTATACGCCGTTAAGCCAGAATTATTTCCTGCACAGAGCCATCGACGGCAGTGACGCATACGCCGGTTCTCTGTTCATCGCGGTCGCCTGGCATGAGGGGACGGATCAGACGATGATCTACGGACATAATATGAAGGATGGCAGCGCGTTCGGTTCTCTGCAGAAATACGCGGATGAAGCCTACGGCAGGAGCCATTCCGTGATCCGTTTTGATACCCTTTATGAGGAAAGTGAATATGCGCTTTACGGGGCTTTCTATTCGCAGATCGACGAGGAAGACCTTGAGACCGAGGAAGACCGGGCTGAGGCTGACCGGAATATAGAGGAAGGCGCCCTGGCAGGGCAGGAGGGGGCGTTAAGCCCTGAAGAGCTGACGCTCTTTGATATCGATCTTTCCCGGGATTTCGGGGACGAAGATATCTACCGGCAGGAAAAGGACGAGGATAACGGCCGCTTCCGGTATTACTATTATACCGATCTGTCCGATGAGGAGGATTTTTATTATTTTGCGCAAAGCGTAAAGGAAAGGTCCCTTTACGATACGGGGATAGAGGCAGAATGGGGAGATCAGTTCATCACGCTTTCCACCTGCAGCTATCAGGTCAGAAACGGCCGGTTCGTCGTGGTGGGGATCAAAAGGAAATGATCCGGTCAGCGAGCTGACCGAATCGGCATGATCTAAAGATCATGCCTAAGCGCACAATTTGCTTCGCAAATTGGCGCAGACACGGAAATGATCCGGTCAACTTCATAACCAAGACCCCGGATGATCGCAAGCCGCTCTTCATTTTCGCTCTTTTCCAGTTCTTCCGCCGGGATCTTAAGACATATGTTTCCCGCTCTCAGCTTATAATGATCCGCTGTCGATTGTAAAAAAGAAATAAACCGTTTATCCCGGAAGGCAGCTCCTGCAAGGGGGACGCTCACGACAAACTTCTCTCCGAAGCGCTGCCGGAAGCCTTCGGCATCACTGACGGCTTTTTTCAGGACAAAGGTTTCGAGGCTGTAGAGATCACCGCTTTCTTCCGCCAGTTTGATCACAAGCGGCGGAAAAATGATGCCGTGCCGGATATGCTTCCATTCAGGTAAAGCCTCCGCGCGGACGGGGTGTCCGGCATCGTCAGTCAGAAACCGGTAATTAATGAGCAGAGGGCTGTCCGTTCCGGAAGACAGCGCTTCTTCGAGATCGATCGCAAGAAGCCTCGCAAAGCGTCCGGTATTCCCCGCCCATTCGGTCAGGACGGCTTCCTCTCCCGACGTTTCGCTCTTTTGCAGGATTTCCAAAAGCCCGTCCATCTCGGCGGAGAATTCATTCAGTGACTTCTTTTCGCAGAGGATCACAAACGGCGCGTAGCAGGCAGTGGAGATCAGGATGTTGAGGACCTGCGCAAGGATCCCCCTTACGGAACCGGTTGCCAGATAACCGCTCATGAGGGCGGGGGTGGTCCATGTGACGGAGGTGGTGACGGGCGGCAACCATCCGACCTGCGTAAGCAGGAAGGCATTGCTGAAGCAGAGCGTCGGGGCCAGGATGAACGGAAGCGCCATCACCGGGTTATAGATGACCGGAAATCCGAAGACAAGCAGCTCGCTGATATTAAAAATACCCGGCACGAATGCCATGCCCGACAGCTTTTTCGTCGAGTTCCGTTTTCCGCATAGCATCATCGCAAAAAGCAGTCCGAGCGCGCAGCCCGTTCCGCCCATATTGACAAAGGTATCGATAAAGCTTTTGGAGACGATCTGGCCCGGAATGATCTGCGCAAACATATCGGTCGCTACCTGGTCGAGAACATTATTTCCGTGAATGCCGAACCACCACATGATGCTGATCAGGGTCGTGAAGAGAAGCCCGCTCCCGTATGACCGGCTGGCTTTGCTAAAGATGGCTGCCATCGCCTTCATGAACAGATGCTGGACGCTCTGAACGTGAAAGCACAGCGTGATCAGATAGTTTGCGCAGGCAAAGCAGAGCGTTACGCACAGGAAGGGCAGGATAACGCGCAGCGCCGCGTTAAAGGCGGAATCCGCACCCTCCACAAAGACTGTCCGGCGCGTTTTAAAGACTGCTTCAAACTTTCCAAAAAGGATCGAGCCGATCATACCGGACAGCAGCGCGCTGAAAACGCCCTGTCCGCTTAACATTGAAAGATCGGGCTCCCCGGAAAGGAAGCCGGACAGGATAAAGAAACCGGTCAGGCAGCCGAGAAGGCTTCCGAAAAGGGATACCGGCCGTACCCTGCTTTCGGTCTGATTCCGGTAGCTGAAGCTCAGGGCGATCGTGATGTATACGGCTAAGAGCCCGACCGTAGCCATCTGGACCGTCAGGATGATACTTCGCAGCGCCCCGTTCAGATAGGAATCCAAAAAGCTCTGATAGGCCCGGATCGGAAAGCTGTTAAGCAAAACCGTGCAGCTGCCTATGAACAGAACAGGGATCACCATGGCCAGGCTGACTCTGATCGTAGCGGTTATAACGGATATTCTCTTAAAAAACGCTTCTTTCATCGTATGGATATGGTCTCCCGTTCTGTTCATCTGCCTGCTTCTTCCACGATCTGTATGATCCCGTCCCAGTTAAGCTCCGTCAGTTTCTTTTCAAGCGCGGCGACCCTCTCTTCATCCGGGGCGGGAAGTCTGTATTCCCGCAGATACTTAAGCAGATCCTCCATCATCCCGTAGTCCATGCTTTGGGCGATCTCCAGGGCCGTCTGATAGGCTTCCCGCAGCGCAGGCTCCTCAATTTCCGGCAGGCTTTCATCCGCCCGGTCAAGGAAAGAAAGCCCTGTGTCAAGCTCACGGTACATGGCAAGCAGTCTGTCTGTCAGACGGCGGATATGCCCGGTATCCTTTCGCTTTCCGGCATCCTCAAGCTCTGCCGCAAGCTTTGACAGTGCCGCCGCACCTATGATACGGGAAGAGCTCTTTAACGCATGGACCTTTACGGTATAGTTTTCTGTATCTTCATTTTGATAAAACGTCTCGATCTCATCCGCCTTCGCTGCCGCCGTGCGGTGAAATACCGACAGGACAGAGAGGTAGCCTTCCGCCGATCCGCAGTTTGCGATCCCCGCGTTTTCGTCAATCCCATCGACTGTCTCAAGATTCTTTAGGAGCAGGAGGGACGCGTCCCCTTCCTGTTTGCTGCCGCTTTCGCCGCCATCGTCTTCGTCTGCCGGGTTTAAGAGCTTTTCAGGCGGCAGCATATCCGCTAACATTTTTTCGAGCCTTTCCCCGTCCACGGGCTTGAACAGACAGTCGTCAAAACCGGCGTTCAGATACATTTCCCTGGCTCCGGAAATGGCGTTAGCGGTCAGCGCGACAGCCGGCGCATCCTTGCTCATTCCCGCCGCGCGAAGACGCCTGAGCGTTTCGATGCCGTCCATATCCGGCATCATATGATCGATAAAGATCACATCATAAAGCGTATCCCCGGCAAGCGCCAGAGCGTCCTTTCCCGACAGGGCTGTGTCAATCCGGATCCCTGTCTTTTTCAGAAGGCTTTGTATGACCGTGAGATTCATCTCTGTATCATCGACCACTAAGATCCGCGCCTGCGGCGCATGGAACAGCTCATGATACTCTCTTGCGGCCGCTGACATATCCTGAAACCTGTCCGCGATGTCCCCGATCTCATCCCATCTGACGACCTCCTGGTCGATGGCAAAGGAGAATTCCGATCCCTTTCCGTATTCGCTCTTTACCTGTAACGTGCTTCCCATGAGATGAAGGAGCTGCCTGGTGATGCTCATGCCAAGGCCCGTTCCCTCGATGGTCCGGTTTCTCTTTTCTTCGATCCGCTTATAAGGAGAGAAGAGATTCTCCATATCCTCCTCCTTCATCCCTATGCCGGTATCCTTTACGTTTATGCGAAGCAGGATATGCTCCGCATCCTTTTTTTCGTGGGAAACCCCCAGAGATACCTCGCCGGCCTCCGTATATTTGACGGCATTGGTCAGAAGGTTCATCACGCACTGCCTGATGCGGATCTCGTCGCCAAGCAGAAGATGCGGGATGCTTTCCTCTACGGTGACATGAAACTGCAGCCCTTTTTTTGCAGCCCTGTCACGGGTCATATTGATCAGGTCGTTGATCAGGGAGGACAGATCATACTGTACGGGGATGATCTCCATCTTTCCCTCCTCGACCTTTGACAGATCCAGGATATCATTGATCAGAGAAAGAAGCGTCCGGCCTGCCGACTTAATATCCGTTGCGTACGAGCGGATGCCCTTTTCGCTCGATTCCCGCAGGATCATTTCATCCATGCCGAGCACGGCATTGATGGGCGTGCGGATCTCATGGGACATGCTGGCTAAGAAGCGGCTTTTGGCTTCATTTGCACTGTCGGCGATATCCCTTTGCTTCTGAAGCTCCTCCATGTACTGGTAGTGCTCGGTATCATCCACAAGCGCATAAAGCTTGCCGTAGCTTTCCCCCCGAAACAGAAGCTCATTTTCTTCCGGCGTGTAGATGCGTCCGTCTACCGTCAGGGTCTTATCCGTGCGGACCGCGTCGCGTATCATGGAGACAACGTCATAGGGCGTCTGCGTGCTTTTCCCGTTTGGCTTCAGGGCGTAAAAGCTGTCAAATGCCGGGTAGAGCTTTGCGGCAGGCTCATTGTAATACTGGATCCTTCCGTCATTGTCCACGACGATGATCCCTTCCGATATCCTGTCGATCACGAAATCTCTCGCGATCTCTCTGGTACCCATCAGGTCAAAGCGGAAGATCCCGATGAGCAGGAAGACGGTTCCGAGCAAAGTGCCGGGCATGGTAAGGTCATAGGACTCTGATGCCGCAAAAACATGGGCGTACTGCAGTATCGAGGATAAAGCCTGTACGCCGAAGGCTAGGATCAGCATAAAATACCGTTGCCTGGATATCCGGTTTTTCTCCCGGCAAAAAGCGATGACGACCCAGACGATCGAGAAGACGATATAGACCGCGTTCAGTCCTGCAAACAGGTCCTGTATGATGCCGCGCTGATAAAGGCTGTTTTTTCCGACCGTCAGGACGGAAATATAAACGAAGACATGGACAAGCACTAACGCAGGGATCAATACCCGGGGCAGCTTCCGACGGCACATTCTGGCCGCAAACAGAAAAAACGCAAACGCGATCCATATCCTTCCTGCATAGGAAAATTTAAAAGCGGCCAGATAAGTTTCCTCCGATACCGCCTGCATTTCAAACAGGTATCCCAGATTGCTGATGAAAGAAGAGATGCAGGCTAAGAGCAGATAGGAATGGATCGGATTCTTCCATTTCAGGAATACGATCAGTATTTCAATAAACAGAACGCCGATGGTTATGTACTGGATTGCGAGAAGAATATCATGAATGTTCACTTTTTTTGCCTTCTTTACTGCGTCGTTTATTACAGTATAATAAGAGCGTATTTTTTCGTCAATCGGTCCGGCTGCCGGCAGCCCGGCTCATAAAAGGAAATGATCCGGTCCGAAAAGCGGACCGGATCGGCATGAACAGGTTCATGCCTAAGCGCACGACCCGCAGGCGGATCGGCGCAGTCAGGAACCTCGAAAAGACTCTTGCGAAAAAAGGGGATAAATGCTTTAATATACTGTAATTACAGGTAGTCAGGAAGGAGTTTTGAAATGATCCGATCGATAGTTTTATACACAGAAGAAATTGATGATCTGGAGCTTGCCGCGGAAGAACTGTTTGCGCAGGCGGCTGAATTTGAATTTGAAGAAAACAGTGTGGCGATCATGTTCATGGATCTGGACACGGAGTATCCGGAGCTCTATGAACTGCTGCACGAAAAATGGGACATCCCGATCGTTGCCGCGACGACGGTCGGAATCCTGACCGCCCGGGAAGGGTATTGCAGAAGCGGTATCTCCCTGATGCTTATGACGGCATCCGACTGCGGGTTTACGGTTGGTATGACCCATGACCTGTCCGTGGACAACTATCCGCAGGTGATCCGGGAAACCTATGAGGCGCTTGAGAAGGAAACCGGGGGAGAGGAGGTTAAGCTCGTACTTACCCTCGGTGCGAAACCGACGGAAATGGCAGGAGATGACATTATCAGTGTTCTGGACGACATGGGAAAGAGGGTTAAGGTCTTCGGTGCCCTGGCTTCGGATATGTTTTCCTTTACGGATTTCCGGGTCGCGTTCAATGACCGGGTCGAGTGGCACGCGCAGATCTTCATCCTGATCACGGGGAATGTGGAGCCGAAGTTTTTGAAGGTGCAGTCCTTGTCCGGGAAGGCAAATTTCTGCTATGAGGTGACAAGATCCGACCGAAATCTGGTATACCGGCTGGGAAACGGCACTTTTTTGGAGGCACTCAACAAATCGGGCCTGGGCTCTGACAAGGTGATCGTTGCCGGTGAGTATATCCAGACGCCGTTTGTCACCGTTTTGGAAAAGCCGGGCGGGGTCCGCGTGGAGGCACTGCGGAATCTGACCCGTCTGGATCATGAAACGGGAAGCGGATTGTTCCTCGGCGGTATCCCGGAGGGCTCCTCGTTAGAGCTTGGGCTGCTCAATAAGGAAGATGTAAAGACTTCGGTGTCAGAGGCCTTTGACGAGATACTGGAATGGCTGAAGAACGACGGAAAGAACTGTTCCACGATCCTGTGCTGCTCCTGTACCGCGCGCTTTTTAGCGATCGGCAACGACGGCACGCTGGAGGCGGAAAGCTATCAGGGCCGGCTTCCGGAGGGCGTTTCCCTGATGGGTATGTATTCCTACGGGGAATACTGTCCGTTTGAGGAAGAAGAATGGTACAATGTCTTTCATAATTCTACGTTTACTATACTTTGTTTATAATTGGTGAGTATCAATGGAAACTCAGGAAACGCAGGAAGATCTGCTGAAGCAACTGAAACTGCAGAATAAAAAGCTGCTCAGGGAAAACAGCCGCCTGCAGAAGGAATGTGATGTCCTGACTGATATGAACGACAAGATCAGCAGGACGCAGCTCTTTTTTCACCGGGATAACCAGCGCCAGCTCTGTTACAATAACCAGCTGCTGAAAACCATGCCCTATATCCTGGTGATGGTCGATGAAAACCTGAAAACAGTCATGGCATCGGATGTTTTCTTTCAAAAGTCAGGGGTGAGCAGGGATGCCGTCAAGGAAGGGATGCCGTTAACGGAGGCGTTTTCCCGTATTCTGCCGGAGGATGAGATGGATTCGTTTCTGCGGCAGTGCGAAGGCGTCGTGGAAAGCCAGGGAACGGATTCTTATCTGCTGACCTGCCGCGGGGAAGAAAAAGACCGTTTTTACCAGGTTGACATCAGCTATTATCTGGCCCAGAACGAGGACGCGAAGGGTCTCTGCATCATTCTGTCCGATATGACGGAGATCGTGGAGGCCAAGAGGCGTGCCGAAAACGCCGACAAGGCAAAGAGCAGCTTCCTCGCCAGTATGTCCCATGAGATCCGCACGCCGATCAACGCCGTGCTTGGCATGAATGAAATGATCCTACGTAACGCAGAGGATCCGTCGATCTTAGAATACTCCTCGAATATCCGGGCAGCGGGGCGGACCCTGCTGTCTTTGATCAACAGTATTCTCGACTTCTCAAAGATCGAGGAAGGGAAGATGGAGATCATTCCCGTGGAGTACGAGACCGCGTCGTTTATCGGCAATCTGGTGGTTTCCGTCTCCGAGCGCGCCAGACAGAAGGGGCTTGAGCTTTCGGTCGAGGTCGATCCGGAACTTCCGTCGGGTATGGTCGGAGATGACGTCCGTCTTTCACAGGTGATCGCGAATTTACTGACCAATGCGGTCAAGTATACCGAAAAAGGCTCCGTCAGCTTCTGTATCCGCGGCGGAGAACGCAGTAACGGGGAGATCACGCTGGAGGTTTCCGTAAAGGATACCGGCATCGGGATAAAACAGGAGGAGCTGCCGAAGCTTTTCGAATCCTTTGAGCGCCTGGATGAGGTAAGGAACCGCAACATCGAGGGGACCGGCCTCGGGATGTCGATCGTGACCAGGCTTTTGGAGATGATGGGAAGCCGGCTGAAGGTCGAAAGCGTCTATGGGCAGGGCTCTGTTTTTTCCTTTGCGCTCAGGCAGAAAATAGCCGATGAGACCCCCATCGGGGATTATACGCTGCAGACGGATGCCGCTCAGCGCCCGGCCGGCGGCGAAACGCTGCGCGCGCCGGACAGCCGTATTCTGGTGGTAGACGACAACGAAATGAACCTGAAGGTTGCGAAAAACCTGTTTAAGCTCTTTGATATTACGCCGGAGCTCGTGGATTCCGGGTTTGAAGCGATCAGGCTGCTCAGGGAGGGCGCCCGCTACCATATGATCTTTCTCGATCATATGATGCCGAAAATGGACGGCATCGAAGCCCTGAAGCTGATACAGGAGGAAGCGCTTCTGCCTGCGGATAGTTCCGTGATCGCGCTGACGGCCAATGCGATCAACGGCGCGAAGGAGCTTTATCTTTCCGCGGGCTTTCACGATTATCTCTCAAAGCCCATCGAGGTTTTAGAGCTTGAACAGCTGTTAAGAAAGTACCTGCCAAAAGAATTATGCAGCGACCGGGTGAAAGATGAAAAGACGGATACTCATTCCGACGGCGTATCCGCGCTTTCTGCTGCAGGCTTTGATACCGAAGCGGGCCTGCGCTACGCGGCGGGAGACCGTGACTTCTATCTGGAGCTTGCCGCAGGCTTTTCGGAGGCCTGTGACGATAAGCTGCCTGCGATCCGGGCGGATTTTCAGAGGGAGGACTGGGAGGATTACCAGATCCTGGTTCACGCGTTAAAGAGTACGGCCAGGCAGATCGGCGCCATGGAGCTTTCCGATCTGGCCCTTAAACAGGAGCTTGCGGCTAAGGAGAAGGATGAAGAGACGATCCGGGCCGGCGTAGCGGAACTGCTTCGGCGCTATGAGGAGGTATGCTCCCGGATCCGTAGTGTTCTGGCGTCTGAAGGGCCCGGGCAGCCGACTGAGGTTTCAGAGGAAATGCCGTTTGAGATCGTAGAGGAAATGCCGCTTGAGATCATAGAGGAAATGCCGCCTGAGATGGCGGACGATACAGCAAAAAAGCCGGATGTTCGCGGGATTTTGTCAGAGGCAAAGGAGCGGATCGGGCGGTATGAGGCAGAAAGCGCCGAGGAGCTTTTAAAGCCTCTTTCCGCGCTTGCGGCCGAGGAATTGTCCGCCATGCTTCCGGCGGGCATTTCCGGCACGGATTTTTCGGAAGCTCTCCGGGGGATCCTGGAGGCTCTTTCGGATTTTGACATCATATCGGCAAAAAAACGCTCTGACGCATTGCTTCAGGCGATCGGGGCGTAGGAAGACAAGGAAAAGGAGCAGAGGAATGAGACGAAACAGGTTTTTTGCGGGACTTACGGCGGTACTGGCCGGGACGCTTATGACGGCCTTCGTTTTTACTGCGCCGGTTTTCGGGGCTGACGCGGAGAAGGAGAAAGAGCCGCAGGACGCGGTTTTTGTGGAAAATGAGGAGGAGCTGTTTGCTGCCTTTGCGGATGATACCACGATTGTCTTAGCGCCCGGTGTTTACAACGTCACGGACTATATGGACTCGCTGAAGGAGCCGGATATGTGGGCGGCAAATGAAGTGAGCGAAAGCGGGATGTATGTTAATCCGGAGTCGGACGGCCCTGAGCTTGTCATATACGGCTATCGGAATCTCACTCTGGTTTCGGCGGACCGGGAGAGCCCCGCCGAGATCGTCTGCGAACCCAGATACGCGGATGTGCTTTCCTTTGTGAACTGCGAAGACGTCCTGCTTGACGGGCTTACGGTCGGCCATACAAAGGAGCCGGGATTCTGTACGGGGGAGGTGCTCTGCTTTGACAACTGCGAGGACATCATCGTATCGAAATGTGATCTGTACGGCTGCGGCACCTACGCGTTTTCGCTGTATCAGGTTCAGGCTCTGACAGCGATCGGCTGTGAGATCCATGATTGTACCTATGGCTGCATCACTTCCGTGCAGTCTGATGAGCTTCGCTTTATCCGCTGCGATTTCCATGACTGCAAAGAGTTTACCTTATTTGACTGTTACGGCGGAAAAACTGATTTTATCGCCTGCGATTTCCGGGATCTGACAGGGGAGCTTCTGCAGGAGGGCGCTGAATATACGTTTATCGGCTGCACCTTTGACGAAAAGGTCCGGGAGGAGCTTGAAAAGGGCGGATATCTGAAGAATACGGGGGGAGCGGAAGAGGACGATACCAAAGAGGAGGACGGACTGATCCGCTTCACGGCGCTTGATAACCCGATTACGCTTCGGGATGAGGCGGTCGAGCTTGCGAGAGGGGATTACTGGACGCTCACGCCGGACGAGGACGCTAAGGAGGCGTATCCGGCACTTTCCGAAACGCTTGAAAAGCTCAACAGGGAGGAGAAGAAAGCGGTCACGGAAGCGGTCGCCGACATGGAGGAGGATTCCCGCTACATGAATGAGACCACCTCCTACGCGATGTGCTTTGAACGAAGCAAGAGCTTTATCCCCCTGCGGGCGGATGAAAAGGCCTTTTCCTATGTTTACTGGGTCTATGAATATATGGGCGGCGTGCATGGCTATTCCTATCCTTTGGGAAAAACCATCGATCCGAAGACCGGCAGGGATATCGCGCTTACGGATATCGTAAAGGATTTCGATGCGCTTGAGGAGGCCATGATCCCGGAGCTGCTTGCGCAGAATGAAGATCTGCCGGAATACTTTGAGGAAGCGGAGGGGCTGCTTGACTCTCTGAAAGAGGACAATAAAGAACGCCTGAAAAATGACGGGGAGGCGCTTTGCTTTGCGGTTGGCTATGAGGGGCTCTGGATCTTCTATGAGGATTACGCGATGGGCTCCTATGTGGCCGGCGCCAGAGAAGAGGTGATCCGCTTTGCCGACTATCCGGAGGTCTTTACGGATGCCTGGCAGCCTGAGAAGGGCGGGAAAACGCCTGATATAAACGAGCAGGCGACGATCAAAACGGGAAGGACCGAGACGCTCAAAAGCAAGGAGCATGCGATCCATACCATTCCGCTAAGCTATCATTACGAATCCTTCCTTCCGGAGAAAAAGACCGGCGGGGATTTTGATCTTATGACCTACGCGGAGGAATATAAGGCGGATGAGGAGGCGTATCCGGCACTGGCCGGGGCGCTTCAGAGCTTTAATGAATCCAGTGAGAGCATTGCGGAACGGGCTGCCGATAACCTGCTTGAGGATGCGAAAAAGCTTTTTGAGGAAGAGAAACGGAAGGACTTTCCGCTCTATACGGCCGGTTTCCGCCTGTCCTTACGCCGGGCGGATGACAGGATCACCTCGTTTGTTGCCTATGAGGAGAATGAAACCATCGTTCCTGCCGGCTGTGTGGCGTTAGGAAAGAACCTGTATACAGAAACCGGAGAGGATATCGAGCTTTGCGACGTCATCACGGATACGGATATGCTCGTTGCGGCGGCAGGCGATCAGCTGAAGAAGATCTATACGGATGAAGAACTGCGGGCGTCTGTGCTGTATACGCTGCAGGAGCTTGTGGACGGAGACGGGGGCGCCGTGCCGCCGCTTGTCAGCAGCCCCGAGTTTTCCTGGTGCATCGGATACAGAGGACTCGATCTTTACCTGAATCCTGAGGTCAACTATAATTTCTACGGGGATTTCGAGGGACCGGTCAGGCTGTTC
The DNA here is from genome assembly GCA_024698885.1 of Lachnospiraceae bacterium. Classification (GTDB taxonomy): domain Bacteria; phylum Bacillota; class Clostridia; order Lachnospirales; family Lachnospiraceae; genus UBA2868. The sequence goes on from JAILQQ010000177.1 coordinate 16,309, forward strand.
ATTTCCTTCGCGGCGTATCCGGAACTGTTCACGGAAGCGGTGAAGGCTGTTCCGGGGGCCTATGTGTATGATCTGGAGATAACGCGCTATCCGGAAAAGGCCTATGTCGATACGGACGAAGACGGAGCGCCGGATGAGGTTTCCGTCATTCTTACAAAGAATTCGGATGAATGGTTCGACAGTCTTACGATCACCTGGAACGGGACACCTTATGCGTTTGACCAGTCCCAGGGGATCGGCGGCTATCAGGCAGCCGCCTATGTCGTCCATACCTACGACGCGGGAGATTACCTCTACCTTTATCAGAGGGGGGAGGACGACAATGAATATATCTCCGTATATTCCCTCATGGAGGAACCGAGTTATATCGGATCTCAGACGGGAGATTTTCGGTTTGAGCATTGGGATGATGAAGCGCAGGCCCTGACGGGCTACTGCATGACCAACCCCGGGGATTTTAAGATCCGCAGCCGGGAGTGGACCGTCGGCGGCTTCTATGTCACGGGCGATTATGCGGTGGGCTGGAACGGAATGCCGTATCAGAAGGATTACTCCCTGAAGTATGACAGCAACGGGATGACGATCAAGGCCAGACAGGACATTCCCGTGGAGATCGTGGAGGAGAACGGTAATTTGATCAAAGAGGACGAGGTCCTGAAAAAGGGAGAGACAGTCGAACCCTGGAAGATCAATGACTGGGGCATCCTGATCGTAAAGACCGCGGATGATACGTTTTTACGGATCAGGCTCGATAAGGACGAAGAAGGCGGCTATACACTCTTAGGCAAGGATCCCTGGGAGGTATTCGACGTTCCGGTCCCGGTTGGGTAACTCCGCGCCGATCTGCTCTGCAGATTTATTCCGACTGCTGCCGGAGCTTGCGGTATTCCTTGGGAGAGCAGTGCAGGTTCCTTAAAAAGGCCTTATTGAAATTGGAGATGCTCTGAAAACCGGACAGAAAGGCCACGTCCGTGATGGATATCGTATCGGAGTTTAAGAGCTTTACCGCGTGTTCAAGACGATGCCTGGTCAGAAACTGGCTGAAGGTCTCCATGGTATATTCCTTGAAGATGCGGGAAAAATAATAGACGGAAAAATTCACATGATCCGCGACCTCTTTCTGTGAGAGGTCGCGGGTGCAGTTTTCGATGATATAGCTGCAGGCCTGCTGGACCTTGTAATAGGCATCGCCGCTGCCGGCGCCGGGGCTTTCCGCCTCCTGTCTGTTGACCGCGTTTACGGCGATATGGTAGAGCATTTCGATGATATGCATCTTGATCTGCGTTTCCACAAACATTTCGTTTGAATGATACAGCCGGTAGCAGTCTCTGATCCTGCCGGATAACACATCATATAACGCCCCGTCCTCCTTTCTCACCAGATGCAGTTTTTTCAGCCGGTTGGAGATCCGGTCGATATCCTTAAGCTGCGTGATGATCTCGGAGGAGAACTGGAGGATCATGGAAGCCTTCGGAGGTGTTTCCACGACGGCATGCACCTCCGCCGGCCACACAAGAAGAATATCCCCTTCATTTAACGTATATCTGGTCCGCTTGACCTCATAGACGCACTGATTCCGGTTTGCGAGCACAAATTCCGCCGAAAGGTGCCAATGCGTCGGAAAGGTACAGGGCGAGCTTTCGTAGGACATTCCCACATCCTTAAAATCTGTAAACTGAATGATCTCCCGATCTTCTCCGGACTGCAGCATAGACATACCTCCCGATCCGGTCAGGTTTTCCGGCCGGATCATTTCTCTGACAAAAAAGGAGAAAACGTATGGTAACAATAATAGGCGAATATTGCGCCTCTTTTATAGCGAATTTATCATAAAATTGACAAATATGCAAGTTTATTTTCGATTTTATTAGGGTAAATGAACAAAAAACAGACAAAAAAGGAAAGGTTTAAAGCAAAATAATATGAGAAATATTTGTGATACAGAAGTACTCTTAGCCTGTAGTCAATATTTCTTTTTCTGATATACGGAGGTTACGAGATGATTAGAAAACGCAGAAACATACTGGCTGTCGTGGCAGCAGGCGCCATGACAATGTCTTTGCTGGCCGGCTGCGGCGGTCAGATCGCGCCGGTGGAGACAGTCTCAGTGGAAACCACCGAAAGCAATACGACATCGAAGACGGTAGCGATGGGCGACCGCCAGATCGATGTGGAGGTGACTGACATCGGCTTATCCGGCAGCTTTACCTATTGGTCGGCCTTTACCGGTGATTCCGCCACCTGGGAGCAGGAAAGAGTGGATGCCTTCAACGAGGCTTACAAGGATCTCGGCATTACCTGCGAAGTTCAGTACGTTCCCGACGGTGCCGGGATCAATAACGGAAAGCTTCTTTCCGCGATCGCCGGCGGAACCGCTCCCGATCTTCTGATCACGGATAATCCGACAAGCGCTTATCAGTATGTGGCAGAGGGCTCCTTTATGCCCCTTGATGAGATCTTAAAGCAGATCGATCTGGATGTGAATTCCTTCTATGACGGCTGCAAGGATGTTATGTATTACGAAGACCAGTGCTTCCTGATCCCGCAGGATACCAATGTGATCATGCTGTATTTCAGGCCGGATATCGCAAAGGAATGCGGGCTGGATATCGATAACCCGCCGACAACGTTAGATGAGCTTGATGCCTGGGCAGAGGCTATGACAGTCGCCGACGGAGACAACTATTCAAGACTCGGCATTATCCCCTGGCTGGATTCCGGCGACGACGCCTTCGTTTTACCCTTCTTCTTTGGGGCGGATCCCTATGATAAGGAAAACAAAAAAATCAATCTGACCAGTGAAAACATGGTGAGCTACATGGAATGGATCCAGAGCTATGCGAAGAAGTATGATCCCGAAAAGATCAATGCCTTCTCTTCGGGCCTCGGCGGCATGTTCTCTCCGGATCATCCGTTCATGACCGGCAAGGTCGGCATGACCTTCACCGGCAACTGGTTTACGGGCGCCTTAAGAGCTTACGCGCCTGACGTGGAATATACGGCTGTTCCGGTTCCGGTTCCGGAATACGGCAGAGCAAAGAGTTCCACCTTCGGCTGTAATGTTTTCGCGATCCCTAATGGTACGGATCCCGAAAAGGCTTCCCTGGCGGCGCTGTATATCAAGTTCTGTGAGCAGGGCAGTGTAAATGATGATAACTTCTGCCAGTGGAGATCGATCCCGGTTATCGACGCCGCGTTTGACGACGTGACGCTGACCAAGGAGGGCGATCCGATGTACGCGATGGAGCGTGAGATCGCAGCTTCTCCGGAGAACGGTATTCCGGCTCTCTGCTCCGTATCGGCAGAGCTTTCGACGCAGTTCCAGACGCTCCGTGAAAACCTGATCTATGATACCTCTCTGGATCCGGCAACGGAATTAAAGACCTTAGAGGAGCAGATGCAGGCGGAAATGGATTCGAAATAAACTCGCGCGGCTTCCCCGGAGGTGATCCTCCGGGGAAGGTTCATTCCAGATTGGAGAAAACGAATTATGGGAAAGGATATGAAGCGGTACCGGCTGGGTGCCATGATAAAAAACGGGATCATATATCTGTTTCTGGTTATTTTTGCCATGGCGTTCTTGCTTCCCTTCTTTTTTCTGCTGACCGGGTCCTTCAAGACCTCCAGCGAGCTGTTTGCGGTCCCGTTCCACTGGCTGCCGAAGCACTTTACGCTGGAAAATTATGAGCAGGTATTTACGAAGATCCCGTTTTTCCGTTATCTGACAAATACGATGATCATTGTGGTCTTAAATATCGTGGGGGCGCTGATCTCCAATTCACTGATCGCCTACGGATTTTCAAGACTCCGCTGGCCTGGCCGGGACAAGGTGTTCATGATCGTCATCGCAACGATGATCCTGCCCTATCAGGTTACGCTGATCCCGCTGTATCTGATGTATACAAAGATCGGATGGGTCGGCACGTTCCTGCCGTTAACGCTGCCCGGGTTTTTCGGGAACGCGTTCTTCATTTTCCTGATGCGGCAGTTCCTCGTGGGGATCCCGAAGGAGATCACGGAATCCGCGAGGATCGACGGCGCAAACGAGTTTGTGATCTTTTTAAAGCTGATCATGCCGATCTCCAAACCGGCTCTGGCCACGGTGGCCATCATGTCGTTTATGAATTCCTGGAAGGATTTTCTGGGTCCTCTGGTCTTTTTGGGCAGTGACAGGCTCTATACGCTGTCATTGGCGGCCTCGATGCTTCGCTCCAATCTGAATCCGAACTGGGAGCTGCTTTTGGCGCTTGGCGTTGTCATGGTACTGCCGGTCATGATCCTGTTCTTCGTTCTGCAGAAGTACTTCATACAGGGGATCACGATGAGCGGCATCAAGGGATAAAATATTCGGCGCAGATAAGGAAATGATCCGGTCAGGGGACCTGATCGGATCGGCATGAACAGGTTCATGCATAAGCGCGCGACTTGAAATGCAAGTCGGCGCAGGGAGGATGCGGGATGAAGAAAAACAGATCCGGGAAGCTTTCGGAATACAGTCAGTCAAAGATGCGGAAAAAAGAAGCCCTGCACGGTCTGCTTTTCGTATCGCCGTGGATCATAGGCTTCTTTACGTTTACGCTGTATCCGATCATCAGTTCGTTTTATTACTCACTTTGCAATTATAACGTCATCAGCCGGCCGAGATTTATCGGCTTCATGAATTATGTAAACCTGTTCAAGGACAAGGTCTTCATCAAGGCGTGCCAGAATACCCTTTATATGATCCTGATCGGTGTTCCGCTGACGACGCTGATCGCGGTGCTTGTTTCCCTCCTGTTAAACAATAAAAAGCTCCGGGGAACGGGCTGGATGCGGGTCGTGTTCTTTATCCCGACGCTGGTGCCGACGGTGGTCGCCTGCCTTCTCTGGATCTGGGTCATGCAGCCGGATTCGGGTATCGTCAATACGGTCCTTTCCTATCTGCATATCCCCGGCCCGGGGTGGCTCAGTTCCCCGACCTGGGCAAAACCGGCCTTTATCCTGATGATGATCTGGACCTGCGGCAACGCGGTCATCATCTATCTGGCGGGACTCCAGGATGTTCCGGAGACGTTATATGATGCCGCGGCGATCGACGGCGCGAATTTCTGGCAGCAGTCCCTGCTGATCTCGATGCCCCTGATCCGGCCGACGATCCTTTATAACGTCACGATCCTGATCATCGGCGTTTTCCAGTGGTTTGCGGAGCCCTATATCATGACGGAGGGCGGACCGAGCAACGCGACCATGTTCTATTCGCTGTATCTGTACCAGAACGCGTTTACCTTCTTCAAGATGGGCTTTGCTTCCGCACAGGCCTGGATCATGCTGCTTGTCGCCATGGTCATCATCCTGGTGCTCTTCAAGGTGTTCAGATTCAACGATACGGAGATATAATATGGGAACTGGAATTCAGAAAGAAACGCTCGGCATCGGCATCATCGGCTGCGGCGTGATCAGCAATACCTATATCCGGGATATCAACAGACTGTACCGCGATCTTTCGATCCTTGCGGTGGCAGACAGCGATGACGCGCGCGCACGGGAGACGGCGGAAAAGTACGGAATACCGAGGGCCTGTACGGCAGACGAGCTGCTCAGTGATCCGGAGATCCGGATCGTTGTGAATCTGACCCCGCCGGCCTTTCATACGGAGATCAACAGGCGGAGCTTAGAGGCCGGAAAGCATGTTTTCTGCGAAAAGCCCCTGGCGCTTGATCTTGAGGAGGCAGAGCAGGTCGTGAAGCTTTCGCGGGAAAAGGGCTTAAAGCTTGGCTGCGCGCCGGATTCCTTTATGGGAAGCTCTTTGCGCACCTGTAAAAAAGCCATCGACGACGGCTGGATCGGAAGACCCTTGTACGCCAGTACGAATATGCTGAACGCGGGAGTCGAGATCTGGCATCCGAGACCGGAACCCTTTTACCGGCAGGGAGGCGGACCGATCTACGATATGGGCGGCTACTATTTTACGGCCCTTGTCACGATGTTCGGGCCGGTCAGCTCCGTCAGGGCCATGAGCCGCAAGGGCTTTGAAAAAAGGACGATCCGGCAGGGCGAACGGGCGGGAGAGGATTTCGTGGTGGATATCCCGACGCATTACGCGGTATTGGTGGCGTTTGAAAACGGTTTTTTAGCCAATATGAACTTCAGCTTTGATGTTTTTTCTACGGAGATGTCCATGTTTGAGGTCTACGGTACCGAAGGGACGCTTTATGTGCCGGATCCCAATATGCACGGCGGAACGCCCCGGATCTACCGGAAGGAGCAGAAACTTGCGCAGTGCTTCGGAAACGAAATCCTGCACGGCGATACGGCCTATGAGCTGCCGGAGCTTTTTCAGAACGTGGGCGAATATGTCAGAGGGATCGGGGTGCATGATCTGGCAGAAGCAGTAAGGGAGGACAGGGAGCCTGCCGCAAACGGCGCGCTGGCACTGCATGTCCTGGATATCATGACGTCCGTGCTCAGATCTGCGGCGGAGGATAAGGACGTAAGACTGCGCACGAGCTATGGAGGAGGGAAACAATGAGGATCGGGATTTCTTCCCCGCTTAAGCACGAAAGCCCGGCGGAGTGGGCGGAAAAAATGACGGCGCTCGGATGCCGCTCGGTGGTCTTTCCCGTTGATCATACGGCGGGGGACAGCGAGATCGCCGATTACGCGGACCAGGCAAAAAAACATGATCTTGTGATCGCCGAGGTCGGGATATGGCGGAATGTCTTTGCGACAGACCGGGCGGAGCGCGAGGAAGCGAGAAAACGGGCTGTCCTGCAGTTTCGCATGGCGGATGAGATCGGCGCCGACTGCGTGGTCAATGTGGCGGGAACCTCCGGCGGACCGATCTGGGACGGCGGCTATCGGGAAAACTATTCCGAAGAAAGCTGGAACGCCATCGTTTTGTATATTCAGGAGCTGATCGATGAGGTAAAACCGAAGCATACGACCTACAGCATCGAGGCGATGCCGTGGATGTATCCGACAGGGCCTGACGAATATCTGAAAATGATGCGTGAGGTTGACAGAGAGGCCTTTTCCTGTCATCTGGACGTGATCAATATGATCAACTGTCCCGAAAGATATTTTTTCTCGGAGGCTTTTCTGGAGGAGACCTTTGAGAAGCTGGGGGCTTATGTCAGAAGCTGTCACCTGAAGGATATCCGCTTACGGGACGAGCTGACCTTCCAGCTTGAGGAGGTCGCCTGCGGACAGGGGACGTTCAATATCGGAAAATATATGAGCCTGGCGCATCGGGCGGATCCGGACATGCCGATGATCATCGAGCACCTGACGACGGATGAGGAATATGAGCAGAGCCTTGCCTATGTGAAAAAGATCATGGCGGAAAACGGATTGTAATTATAAACGCAGACAGGAGAAAAAGAAAATGGGAATCGGAACAAAAAGTGTCGTACATATTGCCTTTGTGGTGAAGAACATCGATGAGACCGCGGGGACCTGGGCGAGGCTGCTCGGACTTACGGAGCAGCCGAAAATCTGGAATATCCCGGGGCCGGATGTGGCGCCGACGTTAACGAACGGCGTGTCGGAGGTCTATCATAACTGCAGGATCAGTGTTATTCCGCTTGACAACCTGGTGATCGAAATGGTCGAGCCGGGGGAGGAGCCAAGCCCCTGGAAGACTTTTCTCGCAAAGCACGGGGAAGGCTTCCAGCACATCGCTTTTCTGACGCCCGACGAGGAGGAGGCGCGCAAGACCATACGGGATGTCTGCGGTGCGGAGCAGGAATATCATGTTGGCTATTATCCGGAGCAGAAGTATATGTTCTTTGATACCTTCGACGCTCTGAAAACAGAGCTGAATATAAAGGTGAACGGGGACTACCGGGAAACGATCAAGAGATTACAGGAGGAACAATGAGATGGGAATGAAGGCAATTTTAGAGCAGGCGAAATTTGCGCAGGTGGGGTATGTTGTGCATGATATCGAGGCGACAAAGAAGCTGTACGCGCTGTTATTTGATACCGCGGAGCCGGAGACGCAGCCGGAAGGGGATTACAAGATCACGCAGACCACGGTTTACGGGGAGCCTGCGCCGGAAGCGAACTGCAAGCTGGCTTTTTTTGATCTGACGCCCGGGGTACAGCTTGAACTCATTGAGCCGAATAAGGCCCGTTCGGTCTGGCGGGATCATCTGGACAAATACGGCGAGGGGATCCATCATATCGCGTTCTATGTGGACAAGGCTGATCCGGTGATCGAAAAGCTCAAGGAGGAATTCGGCGCGGTAGTGGAGCAGATCGGGAATTACGCGGACGGAAGCGGCCGCTATATCTACCTGTCCCTGCATGATAAGCTGAAGTGCCGGATCGAGCTTCTGGAGAGCTTTTGAGTTTGCGCCGATCTGCTTGCAGATCGTGCGATTAGGCATGAACCTGTTCATGCCGATCCAGTCAGGTTCCCTGAC
>JAILQQ010000185.1 GCA_024698885.1 Lachnospiraceae bacterium
ATCCCGTATAGGATTTCTCTTCCTTTGCGACCTCCTCCGGCGTTCCTTTGGCGATCAGCTGCCCGCCGCCGTCTCCGCCCTCCGGTCCCAGATCGATAATGTAATCCGCGGTTTTGATCACGTCCAGATTATGCTCGATCACCACCACGGTATTACCGCCCTCCGTCAGGCGCGTAAGGATCTCGATCAGCTTGTGCACATCCGCAAAATGCAGTCCCGTTGTGGGTTCGTCGAGAATATAGATCGTCCTGCCGGTGCTCCGTCTGCAGAGCTCCGTGGCCAGTTTGATCCGCTGCGCCTCCCCGCCGGAAAGGGTTGTGGAAGGCTGCCCCAGCTTGATATAGGAAAGGCCCACGTCATAAAGTGTCTGAATTTTGTCCCGGATCTTCGGGATATTCTCGAAATACGAAAGTGCTTCTTCCACTGTCATATTCAGCACATCCGCGATGTTTCTGTCCTTATAGCGGATCTCCAGCGTCTCCCGGTTATAGCGTTTGCCGTGGCAGACTTCACAGGGCACATAGACATCCGGCAGAAAATGCATTTCTATTTTGATAATGCCGTCTCCGGCGCAGGCCTCACAGCGTCCTCCCTTCACGTTAAAGGAAAACCGGCCCTTGCTGTAGCCGCGGCTTCTTGACTCCGCGGTCTGGGCAAAAAGCTCCCGGATCTCGTCAAATATTCCCGTATAGGTAGCCGGATTTGAGCGGGGAGACCGTCCGATCGGCGACTGGTCTATATCGATGACCTTATCGAGGTACTCAGTCCCCGTGATGGATTTAAACCGTCCCGGTATCGTACTGGCGCGGTTCAGTTTTCTGGCCAGATATTTATATACAATCTCATTGATCAGCGAGCTTTTTCCCGAGCCCGACACGCCGGTCACACAGGTAAAGACACCCAGGGGAATATCCACATTCAGGTCTTTGAGATTGTTTTCCGCCGCTCCCCGTACCTTTAAGAACGCCTTGGGTTTGCGTCTTTTTTCCGGCACCGGAATGGACAGCTTCCCCGACAGATACTGACCTGTGATGGAAGCAGGCGTTTTGATGATATCTTTAACCATGCCCTGCGCCACGACATTGCCTCCCCCGGATCCGGCGCCGGGGCCGATATCAATGATATGGTCCGCCGCCCGCATCGTATCCTCGTCATGTTCGACAATGATCAGGGAATTCCCCATATCCCTCAGATTTTTCAGGGCGCCGAGCAGCTTGTCATTATCCCGCTGGTGAAGTCCGATGCTGGGCTCATCCAGAATATAGGCAACACCCACGAGCCCCGAGCCGATCTGGGTTGCCAGACGGATCCGCTGAGCCTCTCCGCCCGACAGAGAAGCCGCGCCTCTTGCAAGTGTCAGATAATCCAGCCCGACCTCGACGAGAAATCCCAGTCTTGCGGTAATCTCCTTTAAGATCTGCTTTCCGATCAAAAGCTGCTGTTTCGAAAGCTTACCGGCAAGCTCCTCCATAAAAACCTTCAGCTCTCCCACCGCAAGCGTTGTCAGTTCGTAGATATTCCTGTCACCGACCGTTACGGCCAGAGCATCCTTTTTCAGCCGCATGCCGCCGCATTCACTACAGGGCGTGATCCGCATAAAGGATTCGTACTCCGCCTTCATGGTATCGGAAGCGGTTTCCCGGTAACGTCTTTCCACATTCCGCACGATCCCTTCAAAAGGAACATCATAGACGCCCGTGCCTCTCTGTCCCTTATAACGTACCTTTACCTCTTTTCCGCCCGTGCCGTTCACCAGGATATTTTTAATATTGTCCGGATAGTCTTCAAAAGGCGTATCAAGGCTGAAATGATATTCCTCCATCAGTGCCTGCAGCGTCGCGTAGGTAAAGCTCGATCTGTCCGTACAGCTCTGCCATCCGAGCACCCGGATGGCCCCTTCCGAAATACTCATGCTCTGATCCGGGATCATCAGATCGATATCAAATTCCATCTTATAGCCGAGACCCGAGCAGACAGGACAGGCCCCGAAGGGATTGTTGAACGAAAAGCTGCGGGGCTCGATCTCGTCAATGCTGATATTACAGTCAGGGCATGAAAAATGCTCCGAAAAGGTCAAAAGCTCCTCTCCCGGCACCTCCACGTAAACCAGGCCCTCCGCCAGGTTCAGGGCGGTCTCCAGAGAATCCGTCAGCCGCTTTTCAAGCCCTTCCTTTACCACCAGCCGGTCAACAACTATTTCGATATTATGCTTATTGTTTTTTTCCAGTATGATCTCATCCGAAAGCTCATACATCTCTCCGTCGATACGGACCCGGACGTAGCCGCTCTTTAACGCGCTCTCAAGCACCTTCTCATGCCGGCCCTTTCTGCCTCTGACGATGGGTGCCAAAAGCTGCAGCTTTGTTCCCGCAGGCAGGGCCATGATCTGATCGACCATCTGATCGACGGACTGCTTCTTTATTTCCTTGCCGCAGCTTGGGCAGTGCGGGATACCGACTCTCGCAAAGAGCAGTCTGAAATAGTCATAGATCTCCGTGACGGTGCCCACCGTGGAACGGGGATTTCGGTTGGTGGATTTCTGATCAATAGAGATAGCGGGCGGCAGGCCTTCAATACTGTCTACCTCAGGCTTGTCCATCTGTCCGAGAAACTGTCTCGCGTACGAAGACAGCGACTCCATATACCGTCTCTGCCCCTCCGCGTAGATCGTATCAAAAGCAAGCGATGATTTTCCGGAACCGCTCAGTCCCGTCACCACCACCATCTGATTTCGCGGGATATCCAGAGAAATATGATTCAGATTATTGACATTGGCGCCGCGTATCTTAATGAATTTCCGATAATCTTTTTCCGTATTTTTCGCCATAAATGTTAGTTATCCTCGTATCGAACCGAATATGTGTCCAATAAATAGTATATATCGTTATCCCTGTCCGCGGCGATCAGTTCAATATCCATTTCGCTCAGATATCTTCTCTGCACGTTAACGGAGAAGGGTCTTACTTCGGGGGTATCGTTCTGCGTCTCGAGAGCGGCATAATCCGTTTCCAGCACCACCTCATCCCCGAGCCTCGCGTATATATCCAGGTTCTTCCCTTCCTTATAGACGATCCCGTTCAGGCTCACTATACTGTCGCCTTCGTTCACATTGAGGCCGAGTATCTTCCTGTCATTTTCCGTTTCCCCTGTCAGCCGGATCCCCTTAGCCTCGGTGATCAGGTAATCCGGACTGCCGTCTTTCTGAAGGGTCTCCGACAGGTCATTGTCATACGGTGGTTCATAGTAATCCGAGATATACCGCTTCGGATTCTCCGGATCCACGGGCTCTGTCAGAAGATCCTCCTCGTCAAATACGAGCTGCGGCATCATTTCTCCCGTGATACTCCGTTCCGCTGTTTCAAAGATCACCATATCCGGCTGTATCAGATTCACGTAGTACTGGATGTAATCCAGGTTCTGCCGGTGAATGAAATAGACCTCCGAAAAACGGTCCACGTAAAACTTTGAATATGTGGCAAAATAGCTGTCGGTAAATATTAACAGAATATGACCGTTGCCGCATTCGGCATTGTTATAGTGCAGATAGAACGAAGGTGTATTGAATTCCATCACCGGCAGCAGATAGGTCGTCATATTGTTGCTGGTATCGTTCTTAAGCGTATAGGAGGGCACCTCCTCATGGATCGGGAACCGGGCGATGTCAAGGGACTCCATCAGCTTCATATCCCGGTTGAAATCCTCTTTCGTTAAAGGTGGGACATCATCCTTTGACGACTGTACCTCCCGGTCGATCAGCTCATGCCCGATAAACGCTCCGTCCTCGTTCCAGTGCGTCGCGTCATACAGCTTGTTATAAACAACCTGGTCCTTTTTGGCTTCGGTCAACTCGGGGATCGGAATGATATAGTTCACGTCCGTTTCCTGCAGCTTTTCCTCGATATAGCCGGGCACGGTCTGGTTTTCCGTATTCACATGGACGCTTTTGGGAAAGAATTCCGGATAGATCGTCTTTTTATCGGGACATAAATAGTACAGAAAATCGATACCCTTGCTTTTACAGTAATCGTTTGTACTGTCGATAAAATTCACAAAGCCGTCAAGCCAGTGCTTATCGGTATTCATTCGCTGAAACGCCGTGATGTAGGACGGATCCTTGTAGTATATATGACCTTCTTCGCCATACATAAAAAGCGGATGCGTCATTACATGAAACAGCTTGTCATTCAGAAAAATATACGCGGAAACAAGCTGCTCGCGAAAGCCGATCCTGTCGTCCGCATACTCCTCAAGCTCTTCCACCGTCGAAAGACGCAGATCGATCCCGGGCCATTCGGTCAGCATTTCATTATCGATCTCCGAGACCTGAAAGGCCTTCGTATTGATGCACACTGCCGGCACGATCAGGGCCGCCAGAAAAAACGCTATGAATACAATATCGCTTACTTTCTTTTTCATCGCTCAGAACCTGAAATAAATAAACGGATTATAAGTACTGTTTACCACAAACATGATCGAAACCAGAAGCAGAAGGAGCAGCAGGGCCCTTCGGAGAACCGTTTTGGAGCCCCCGTCTCCCTCCATCGTAAAAGAAGCCAGGGAATTCGCGGCCCGTCTTGGTAAGACCTGGGCCCAGGGGATCGCGGCAAGAATTGCCACAAGCAGGATAAAGAGCATGCGGTTATCCAGGTAGAAACGCAGAGAAAATCCCACGAATTCCTCTCCGTCAAGGCCGAACATCGCGCCGATATAGGACAGCGCAAGCGGCAGCTCCTCCAGCTTGAACAATACCCAGCCGAGTATGACAACGAGCATGGTATAAAGCCAGTCAATGGCGGGCGGCAGATGAAAACCGGGGCGGTTTTTCCGCAATACTCTCTCCACGATCAGGAACAGTCCGTGCCAGAGCCCCCAGAAGAGAAAACCCCAGGCAGCGCCGTGCCAGAGGCCTGTCGCGATAAAGACGATCAGAAGGTGCCAGTATACATTTCCCTTCCTGCTGCCCCCGAGCGGAATATACAGATAGTCCCTGAGCCAGGTGGAAAGCGAAATATGCCACCGGCGCCAGAACTCCCGGACCGAACGGGAAATATAGGGATAGTTGAAATTCTCCATAAATTCAAAGCCGAAGATCTTTCCGAGTCCGATCGCCATATCGGAATATCCGGAAAAATCGTAATAGATCTGCAGCGTATAACAGACAGCGCCCAGCCACGCCACGGGAACCCCCAGGTACCGGACGTCGGCGCCGAAGATCTTATCCGCGACCTCGCCGATCGAATTGGCTAAGATCGCCTTCTTGGCAAGGCCGATGATAAAACGCTCCACCCCTCCGGTAAACTGTGAAAGACTGTTTTTCCGCTCCCCGGCCGGCAGATATTTCTGGATATCCGTGTACCTGACGATCGGGCCGGCGATCAGCTGGGGAAACATGGAGATATAAAGAGCCAGATTCAGGGGGTTCTTCTGAACCCGTGCCTCCTTGCCGGGCGTGATCAGGGGACTGCCGACGCTTGTCCGGTATACATCGATCACGTAGGACATTCCCTGAAAGGTATAAAAGGAAATACCGATCGGCAGCACGATCTCCGGAATGACAAGCTCCTTTCCCGTAATATCCTGTACCGTCGTCAGCAGAAAGGTATAATACTTAAAATAAAAAAGGATCCCCAGATTATAGAACACCGAAACGACAAGCGTCACTCTGCGGGGCAGAAGAGATGCGCAAAAGCGTTCTTTGCTTCCGAAAAGATCGATCAGCAGTCCGAAAAGATAATTGCCGGCGATGGAGGCCAGCATAATAAAAATATAGCCCGGTCCGCCCCAGGCATAGAAAAACAAGCTTCCAAGAACCAAAAACAGGTTTGAAAGCTTTTTCGGAAGGATATAATAACCTATTATCATAACAGGCAGGAAAAAAAACAAAAAAATGACGGAACTAAAAACCATATTTTTCCTCTGCCTCTTTCATTTTATCAACCGTCCAGCGTATGACTCTGGTCTCCCTGTGGGAAGGCGCCCTCTTTCGAAGTCCTTTGATCTGCGCAAGATACTCGATCGTCACCCGGGAGCTGAGCTTCGATTCACCGGTCGGCCTCGCCTGAAACTGATAGGGGATCTCTATAACTTTTGTATAACTGCCAAGCGCCAGCACCTCTACCATGATCTTCCAGCCGATCGGCTGGAGCGGAGCGCCCTCGATCACTTCCCGTCTGAACATAAACAGGCCGCTGGTCGGATCGGAAATATGCCGTAAGCAGGGAAGGCTGAACTTTCCGATATAGCGGGCCACCCCGGAAACCAGTTTCCGGTAGGGACCCAGTCCGCCGTCACTGCCCCCTTTGATAAACCGGCTTGGAATACAGATCTCGGCACCGTGCTCGAGCGCTATATACATGGATCTTAAGACTGTCGGCGGATGCTGCAGATCCGCATCCATCACAGCGATATAATCTCCCTCGGAAAGCCAGAAGCCCTTTAACACGGCCGTTGCGAGACCTGTTTCGCCTATGCGGTGCTCAAGCCTGACATAAGGGTTTTCCTCCATGATCCGACGGATACGGTCAGGCGTATCGTCATTGCTGTCATCCACAAAAATGATCTCATAGGGGATCCCCCGCAGAGCATAGTCGATCTGGTTCGCGAGCGTCCCTACATTATCAGCCTCATTAAAGGTCGGCACTACCACCGATACCATCCTCATAAACTATCCCTCCCTCATCACGTCCTTCAGCCGCAGCATCTCGTCACGCAGCATGGCAGCTGTTTCGAAATCCAGCTCCGCGGCAGCCTTGCGCATCTTTGTCTCGATCTTTTTGATCAGCGCCGACAGCTCCTTCCTGTCCATCGATTCCGGATCCTTTTTCAGCTTCTGATCTTCCTTCGCGATCTCCTTCGTAATACTGATCAGCTCTCTGACGGCCTTTTTGATCGTTGTCGGCGTGATGCCGTGTTCTTTATTATATTCCTGCTGGATAGCGCGTCTGCGGTCCGTTTCTTCCAAAGCGTTCCGCATGGAATCCGTCATCGTATCCGCATACATCACCACCCGGCCCTCCGCGTTCCGGGCAGCCCGTCCGATGGTCTGGATCAGGGCGGTCTCCGATCTCAGAAAGCCTTCCTTATCCGCGTCTAAGATCGCCACCAGCGCGATCTCGGGAATATCAAGTCCTTCCCGCAAAAGGTTAATGCCCACCAATACGTCAAACCGGTCAAGACGCATGTCGCGGATGATCTCCGCCCGCTCCAATGTATCGATATCCGAATGCAGGTACTTGACGCGGATCCCGACCTCCTTCAGATATTCCGTCAGGTCCTCCGCCATCCGCTTTGTCAGCGTTGTCACAAGCGTCTTGTTATTGTTCTTCGTAACGTTATGAATCTCGGAGATCAGATCATCGATCTGGCCCTTCGTCGGACGGACAAATATCTCCGGATCCAGCAAGCCGGTCGGGCGGATGATCTGCTCGACCCGTAAAAGCTCATGCTCCTCCTCATACCGCGCGGGCGTTGCGGAGACAAACATCATCTGGTCTATTTTACTCTCAAACTCCGCAAAGTTCAAGGGTCTGTTATCCAGGGCCGAGGGCAGGCGGAAGCCGAAATCCACCAGTGTCGTCTTACGGGACCGGTCGCCCGCATACATCCCGCCGATCTGGGGGATCGTCATATGGGACTCATCCACGATGATCAGATAATCCTCCGGAAAGTAATTCATCAGCGTATAGGGCGTTGCCCCCGGTGCCGATCCGTAGATATGGCGGGAATAATTCTCGATGCCGGAGCAGAACCCGGTTTCCCGCAGCATTTCAATATCATAGCGGGTCCGTTCCCCGATACGCTGCGCTTCCAGGAGCCTTCCCTCATCTTCAAAATATTTGATCCGCTCCTTCAGTTCTTCTTCGATGGTATGGGTCGCATGCTCGATCTTTTCCGGCGGGATCACATAGTGAGACGCGGGAAAAACGGCAAAATGCGTCATGATCGCCTTGCTGCTGCCGGTCAGCGGGTCGATCTGGACGATCCGGTCGATCTCATCCCCGAAAAACTCGATCCTCACCGCCGTATCGGCATCCCACGCCGGAAAAACGTCTATGGTGTCTCCCCGGACGCGGAATTTACCCCGTCCGAAGTCCATCTGATTCCGCTCATAATTGATGCCGATCAGCTCCCGGATCACCTCGTCCCGGTCCTTCACCATCCCGGGCCGCAGGGAGACGATCATATTGATATAATCCGACGGGCTGCCGATACCGTAGATGCAGGAGACACTGGCTACCACGATCACATCCCGCCGTTCGGAAAGCGACGCCGTTGCCGAAAGCCGCAGTCTGTCGATCTCATCATTGACATCCGAATCCTTTTCGATATAGGTATCCGTCGAAGGAACGTACGCTTCGGGCTGATAGTAATCGTAGTAGCTGACAAAATACTCCACGGCGTTATTAGGAAAAAATTCCTTCATTTCCCCGTAGAGCTGTCCGGCAAGAGTCTTGTTGTGAGATATGATCAAGGTAGGCTTGTTTAATGCGGCGATCACGTTTGCCATCGTAAAAGTTTTACCTGATCCGGTCACGCCAAGCAGGGTCTCAAACTGGTTGCCCGCCTTGAAACCCTCAACTAATTCCTTTATGGCCTGCGGCTGGTCGCCGGTAGGTTTGTAATCTGAGTGTAGTTCGAAGTTCATTTTAAAAATCCTTCTTTCGTTTCCTATACCGGTTAAAGCAACATCTCAAAGAAGAGATAATCGCCTGTATAGGCACATTCCGTTTCATTCGGTTTTCTGTCATACAAAGTAAACCCGACCGATTCATAATTCTTAGGTGCAGCCAGATTGCTGTTCGTGCACACAATGATCCTTTTCAATCCTTCATACTCTTTGATCCTGCGAACAGCTTCTTCCAGCTGCCTGTGTCCGTATCCCTGTCTCTTATACTTTTCCCTGATCCCGTTATGCCCGATCTCGACATACTCCGGCCGATTTCGCGGGTCCCAGGTTATAAATCCTATGGGGTCTCCATCTATACAGGTGACCAGCCCATATTTTTCGGCAAGTTCAGGATTATCATAAAAGAAATCATCTGACTCTTTCCCGTTTTCCTCCCAGCTTTCCTTATTCCTGGCATCATATGAATATGCATCCTGCAATATGTTATACATTGTCCCTCTCGGGAAATCCGTAAACTTCTTAAACTCGAGCATACGTATCTAAATATCCTTCCTGAAGCCTCAGCTCATTTAATCATTTTTCACGTGTCTTTACGAAGGATATTCAGATACTCTTCATATGAAAACACCCTGTTGCGTGACGTATTTGTTGTTTCCCTCAATATACTTGCCTGAATCAACTTCCCCACAGCAGACGATACTGTGTTATAGCTTACTCCCAAGTCAGCCGCTGTTCTTTTAATATCAATGATAGGATACTGCTCTATATAATCAAAAACTCTTCTTACATTATCATTCTTTCTCGCGGTAACAGGAAGTTTTTCAACGTTGCCCTCATGAAGTGCTGACAACTTTTCGACCGTAGTCAATGAATCCTTCGCTGCTGCCGATACTGCCTCAAGAAAAAAAACAACCCATTGCTCATAATTTCCGCTTCTTCTCACCTCTGAAATACGGTCATAGTATTCTATCTGGTTCTTTTTCAAAAAGTAGGAAATATAAATAATCGGTTTGGAAATATATCCCTGTTCAATAAGATACAGCAATATCATTAACCGTCCTACTCTTCCATTTCCGTCAAGGAACGGATGGATTGTTTCAAACTGATAATGGATCAACGCAATCCTGATGAGCGGATCATAATCATCTCCTTCGTTCATATATCTTTCCAAATCCGTCATCGCAGTGTTCATATCCTCTACATTCGGCGGGATATATCTTGCCTCTTTTAACGTGCAATTAGAAGCACCAATCCAGTTCTGTGATCTGCGAAATTCACCCGGATTCTTTTCTTGTCCCCTGACTCCTGCCAGAAGCTCGCGATGGATTTCTCTTAAAAGCCTGTTGCATAAAGGCAGCTTATCCAGTCTATCTATTGCGTATGTACAAGCTCTCACATAATTAATAACATCCCCAACTTCAAGATTTGCGTTTCTGTCAACCCCGGGGTCAAGGACATCATCCAGCGTACACTGTGTTCCTTCTATCTGTGAGGAAATAAGCGCCTCTTTTCTTACATACATGGAAATGAAGAGTTCTACATTCGGTATGAGCTTTGCCGCTGTGTCAAGCCTCACCAGATCTCTGTTGGCTTCCACCAGCTTCTTGACTATATCGCTGCTGATATTCAGCTCCGGATTCGGAGGTAACGGCGAAGGCTTAAATGATTGATATGCTGATTCACCATTTAGATTTGTTACCAATTCGCCTGATCTGCCCATAGAAATCTCCTTCAATCTGAAATAACAAATACATAATATATCTCTTATTTCAACTTGTAAAGCCTTTATTGAAATATAGATGTTGTTAACGCCTTATTATTTCAAATTCAAAGCAACTACAACAATCGTTATATTCCCCGGTTTGGTATTCTCATCATACCATTTACTCAACACGTACTCGCGGACAATTGCCTCACCTGTAGTATCCTGTCCATATAGTCCATACAGTCCGTATGGTGTCATCTCGCTACTATATATTGAACACCACTATCAGTCCGATTAGGTAGTTAAGCTATAAAGCCATGTACATTGAAAGCAAAACAAACTGCTGATTTTCCTTGATTTTTAGCCATTTTTCGCTTGTATTATAGTATGGCATCCGGTACAATAATCAGGTAGTGACAGGTAGATAAATTGTACCGGAGGCAACAATTATGGGCATCATGTCGTCAAACGGCAACACGTACATAGTCCCTATGATATCGAACCGAAAGGACTATGCGGCCATTATCGAGATCCTGAAGTTCGACAAGCGCAAGTACTTTGTTTTCAACAAAGACAGTTATGCCAGCATGATCTACT
>JAILQQ010000142.1 GCA_024698885.1 Lachnospiraceae bacterium
ACCATTACTACACCATTTTTTTGAAAAAATACGTGAAACTACGTTAAATTACGTGAAGGCTCTGTCTCTTACCGACCTGCGAAAGCACCTGTAAAATAGCCTTATTTTCCGCTATTCCTTGCCAACCTCCCTGATATCATAAGGTGTGCTCTGGTAAACGTAATAATTCAGCCAGTTCGTATAGAACAGCTGTGCGGCGGCGCGCCAGCGGACGACGGGATGCTTCGCCGGATCATCCTCCGGGAAATAATTCTCGGGGACTAACGGATCCATCCCCTTCCCCATATCCCGGTCATACTCATTCTTCAGAGTATCCCAGTCATATTCCAGATGGCAGAGGGCAAAGAACTGCTTGGAATCCTCGGTTTTCAGGAGGGTAACGCCTGCCTTGTCCGAATCCGAAAGTAGCTCGAGTCCCGGAACCTTCTCCACGTCCTCATAACGGATATAAATGCCGCGGGAATGCGGCGCGTCAAAAATATCATCAAAACCGCGGAACAGCGGAGAGGTCTTTTTTAAGATCCGGTGGCTGTAAACGCCGGACAGCTTGTTCTCATATTCATACTTCTGAACCCCGTAGAAATGGTAAAGCGCCGCAAAGGCTCCCCAGCAAAGGAACAGGGTCGAGTGGACATGCCTCTCCGTCCAGTCAAGGATATGGCAGAGCTCCTCCCAGTAATCCACGTCCTCATATGCGATATGTTCAAGGGGCGCACCGGTAATGATCATACCGTCATATTTATTATCCTTTATCTCATCAAAGGTATGATAAAAGCTCTCCAGATGCCCCAGATCAATATGCTGCGGAATATAACTGGCTGTCTGCAGAAATTCCACATCAACCTGCAGCGGAGAATTTGACAGCTTTCGCAAAAGCTGCGTTTCGGTCACGATCTTCGTCGGCATCAGATTCAGGATCAGAACCTTCAACGGACGAATATCCTGATGCATGGCGCGATTTTCCGTCATGACAAAAATGTTTTCCGACTCCAGTGTTTTCTGTGCGGGCATGGATTCCCTTATTTTTATCGGCATAGCAACCTCCTGTAATATTTTATGTAAACCTCCGGCCTTCCCGTCGGTTTTCGATTCCTTGTCGGACAAATTTATGTAAACTGACTGTCCGGGTTTGAACTCTCAAGGTTGCAGTTTATGTAAACCATTTCCCGGAATTAAAATTCATTCTTCAATATGAAATCTGCACAGTATTCTTAGGCGCAAAACGTGTGTACTATTATCTGATCCCCCACGGCAGATAAACGAAATTTATGTAAACTCTATTTCAGAGTCTCAGTATCCCATTGTCTCAAATTTATGTAAACTCTATATCGACTTGGGTACCTCTTTTTTACCAGATATCATACAAAATATCAATGGATCCGAGGACCGCACGGTCCTGATTTATGTAAACCTCCTCCGGCTCGCCGCTACCTCAGCATCCCGATGATATCCTCCTCGGAAAGTATCGGGATCATAAGCTCCCGCGCCTTCTTATTCTTGGACGAATTACTGTTGACATCATTATTGATCAGATAATCCGTCTGGGCACTGACAGAGCCGGTCACCTTCCCGCCGGCCTGCTCGATCGCATCCTTCAGAGCGCTCCGATTTGTAAAGTTATGTAAACTTCCCGTGATGACGAAGGTCTTTCCGGCGACGCCTTCCTTCTCGGTTCCGGCTTCTGCCTTCTTAAAACGGACCTCCTGCAGCAGCTCATCCACCATGCGGGCGTTCCGCCCATTTTTAAAATAGTCGCAAACGGATCCGGCGATCACGCCGCCGACTCCTTCGATCCCGGTAAGCTCCTCCGGCGAAGCGGTCCGGATCCTTTGAAGGTCATCGTCAAAATACCGGCAGATCAGCTTTGCGCCCGACAGCCCGACATTGGGAATGCCCAGGCTGTATAAAAATCGCGGCAGCTCTGTCTCTCTGGCCCGTTCTATACTCTCAAGAAGATTCTGACAGGATTTCTCCCCGAAGCCCTCCATCTCCCGGATCTGCTCTCCATAGCGGGAAAGCCTGAAGATATCGGCAGGCTCGTGGATAAACCCGTGCCCGATGAATTTCTCTAAGGTCATCTCCGAAAAACCGTCGATATTCATGGCATCCCGGCTCACGAAAAGTGAAAAGCTTTTCAGCTTCTTGGCCGGGCAGTCAGGATTGTCGCAGAGTAACGTCTCTACGTCATTTTCCCGTTTTACGATTGTTCCCCCGCCGCAGGCCGGGCACTCATCCGGGATCGGAAGGCTGCCGGAGCGGGTCAGGTTTTCCGCGATCTGTGGGATGATCATATTGGCCTTATAAACCGTGATATGATCGCCGATCCCAAGCTGCAGCTCCTTCAGGATACTCAGATTATGGACGCTCGCGCGTCTCACGGTCGTTCCCTCAAGCTCCACCGGTTCAAAAACAGCGATCGGATTGATCAGCCCGGTGCGGGAAGGACTCCATTCGACCTCCGTCAGCGTAGTTTCCGCCGTTTCATCCGCCCACTTAAAGGCGATCGAGCCCCGGGGGAATTTAGCGGTCCGCCCCAGGGATTCCCCGTAGGCGATATCCTCGTAGGTCAGCACCAGCCCGTCCGAGGGAATATCGTTATGCTCTATGGCATCCGCGAAATCCTGCACTGCCTGAAGGATCGTCCCTTCATCCACCAGACGGTGCTCTACGGTTTCAAAGCCCTGCTCCTGCAGAAAAGAAAGCTGACAGCTTCTGCTGTTTTCAAAATCCACCCCCTCGGCCCTGACCAGGGAAAAGGCCATCAGGCGGACATGCCTGGCAGCTGTCACTTCATTGTTTAAGGCCCGCACAGAGCCCGAACAGAGATTGCGCGGATTCTTGTACTTCGCCTCCGCCTCCGGAAGCGATGCGTTGATCGCCTCAAAATCCCGGTATCCGATCACGGCCTCCCCCCGCAGGATCAGCTCGCCCTGATAGGGAATCCTGAGCGGAAGGTTCACAAAGGTACGGGCATTATTGGTGATCACTTCTCCGATCTCACCGTTTCCTCTGGTCACGGCTTTGAACAAAGCCCCGTTTCGATAGGTGAGAACAATCGTCAGGCCGTCGAGCTTCCACGACAGAAGACCTTCCTTTCCGTTCAGCCAGTCCCGAAGCTCCTCCCTGCTTTTGGTCTTATCCAGGGAAAGCATCGGCGTTTCATGCGCCTCCTTTAAAAGGTCGTCTACCGCTTCATAGCCAACGTTCAGGGTCGGGCTGTTGGCCAGTACTGTCCCGGTCTCCTCTTCCAGTGCCTTCAGTTCATCATAGAGCCTGTCATATTCAAAATTGCTCATAATCTCGGTGTCTTCCTGGTAGTAGGCCCGGGAAGCCCGGTTGAGCAGCTCTGTCAGTTCATGTATTCTGTCTGTTTTATTCACTGTTCTTCTCCACTGCGCCGATCTGCCCGCAGATCGTGCGCTTAGGCACGAACCTGTTCGTGCCGATCCGGGCGGTTTCCCGACCGGATCATTTCCTATTCTTCTCCCAGTGACCCAAAAAGCCCCTGCAGCTCTTCCGCCGTCAGTTCTCTGAGCTGTCCCGTCTTCAGCCGTCCCAACAGGATATTGGCGATACGGATCCGCTTAAGCTCCCGGACATGATATCCGCAGGCCTCGCACATCCGTCTGATCTGCCGGTTCAGTCCCTGGGTCAATACAATCTCAAATGTTCTGTCCGTTATCCGTCTCACTTTGCACGGACGTGTGGTTTCATCAAGCTCCTTCAGATAGATCCCGGCCTTCATTTTTTTCAGAAAATCCGGCGTGAGCGGCTTGTCCACCCTGACCGCATACTCCCGTTCATGGCCGTTTCGTCCGCGCATCAGTCGGTCGATCAGATCCCCGTCATTGGTGAGTAAGAGCAGTCCCTCCGACTCCTTGTCAAGTCTACCGGCATAGGTAACGCGTACCGGGTAGTCGAGCACCGCCATGATATTGTTCTTTTCCCGCTTTTCGGCCGTACAGACAACGCCCCGCGGTTTATGATAGGCCAGATAAACCTTTCGGTCCGGCGGCGCAAGAACTTTACCGTCTATGGTAACCGTCATGCCTGCCGTGACCTGATCGCCGCATAAAGCATTCCTCCCGTCGATCTTTACCGCGCCCTTCTTGATCAGCGCGTCCGCTTCCCGGCGCGAGCAATATCCGGCCTCCGCTATATACTTATTGATCCTGATACCCTGCGCCAACTGGATTGACCCCCAAATCAATTCCTTCTGCGCCGACTTGCCTGCAAGTCGTGCGCTTAGGCATGAACTTCAATTCATGCCGATTCGGTCTGCAAGCAGACCGAATCATTTCCTCACTGCGCCGATTTGCCCGCAAATCGTGCGCTTAGGCATGAACTTCAGTTCATGCCGATTCGGTCTGCAAGCAGACCGAATCATTTCCTCTTCCGAATGAAAAAACACAAGACAGAATCATCCGTCATGTGTTTTTCCAATAGCCGTATCCTTAATACTTCTTTATGACTGTATGATCAATCCACGAACTGCGCGCTGATATACGCTTCCTGACCGTTATAGCGGATCTTGACCCAGTCGCCCTGGCGTTCGATCAGCTCGAACGAATCCCCGCCGTTGGCCGAACCAACGATATTGCCGTCCCCGCTGCTGTCGGCGGAAGAACGGACGCGGATATTGCTGGAGCCGCTCTTTACAGTAACCTTTTCCACGCTCTGGCCGTCAGCCGTCGTTTCCGGCGCGCTCTGCACCTCCTGCAGATAATCGGATTTGATATAGGCCTCGCTGCCGTTATAATCGATCTTGCTCCACCCGTTCTCCATAGCCTCATAGCGGGTAAAGGTCTGACCGTCCGTCGTCTTTCCGAGGGAGGTCGAATCCTGGCTCGGTGACGACCGGATATTCACGCCTGCAGAGGTGGCCCGCACCTGCACCGCTCCTTCTGCCTGGGCAGCCGCCTGTGCCGCCGCTTCCTCGGCCGCCGCGCTTTCCTGCGCGATCCGCTGCTGCTCTGAAAGTCTGTCCTTCACGGTCTGGCTGACCTCGGCATCGACATTGGCTAAGATCGTCTCCAGGTTCGGATCGTCCTCGATCGCCTTATTATAGGCCACGTTAACCTCATCGATCAGCTCCTGCACATCATCCTGCGCGACAATCTCCAGGATATATGCCTGCTCCTCTTCGGTCAGATCGGATTTGTTCACATAGAGGGAACCGCTTTCGTTGGTACAGACGTACGTCGAATCAAGCGAAGGCGCCGCGGTCTGCTCCGCCCCGATATAATACAGGTTAAATGTCACAAATACCAGATAGGAGTTTTCCCGATAGCCCTTTTTCGTATAAACGTAGAAATCATCGGCATTATAGTAATACTTTGCCTTTTCTTCCATCCTGAACCGCTCTTCGTCAGACAGGACATCGCAGAGGGAGGCGACTGTATCGATCTCCCCCCGTACCATTGCGGTATAATACTGCTCCATCAGAGCGTTAACATTCGGGTAGGCATTGACCTCATACTTATCCTTGGGCACCTTGACGTCCGTTACAACGCCCGTTGAGCTTCCGCTCTCCGCATCGTTGTCACCGCCGTCCTTTCCCTTCCGGACAATGAGAAAAACGATCAGAATAATAATTAAAACCAGAAAAACACCCCCGACAATGAAATATCGTAAGTGCTTTTCCACCAGGTCCCTGACTTTCACTTTAGCCATATATATAAAATCCTTTCGAAAAGGAACTGAAATTGCAAAATACGCGCCAGAGAGGATTTGAACCCCCGACACGCGGAACCGGAATCCGCTGCTCTATCCACTGAGCTACTGGCGCTGATAAGATAAGGGCCGGTCTGCGGACAGACCGCCGCCTACTTATACTCTGGACAAATAGTCTCCCGTTCTCGTATCGATCTTGATCTTATCACCGATCTCCACAAACAGGGGGACGTTCACCGAGGCACCCGTCTCCACGATAGCGGGCTTATTGGCGCCGGTAGCCGTATCTCCCTTAAAGCCGGGCTCCGTCTCGGTCACCTCAAGCTCAACGAACATGGGCGGTTCCACCGCGAATACATTACCGTTAAAAGAACAGATCTTTACCATATCGTTTTCCTTGACAAACTTTAAGGCATCCCCGATCGTTGCCTTGTCAAGAGCCACCTGGTCATAAGTCTCCACGTTCATGAAGTTGTACAGATCGCCGTCGGAATACAGATACTGCATATCGTTGCGGTCGATACGGGCCTGTGGGAACTTCTCGGTCGGCCGAAAGGTCTTTTCCACCACGCCGCCGTTGATGATATTCTTTAACTTGGTTCTGACAAAAGCCGCGCCCTTTCCGGGTTTAACGTGCTGAAATTCCAATATCTGATAAACTGCGCCTTCCATCTCGACAGTCAGGCCGTTTCTGAAATCACCGGCTGAAATCATAAAATAAAACCTCCTGAACAATTATTCCTAAAAGCGCCGATTTGCTTGGAAATCGTGCGCTTAGGCACGAACCCGTTCGTGCCGATTCGGTCAGCTCTGCTGACCAAATCATTTCCTCATAGTTTAAACGAAATGGCCTTACTTTTCAACCATTTTTTTACGTTCCTCGGCTTTTTTTGCTTCCTCGAGCGTCAGCCTTTCCTTATCGGACATATTGCAGGATTCACTGCCTTCCTGCGCCTTCACGATCTCCTCCGCCGTGTATTCGGCGTTATTCTTTATCATATAATCGATCGCGTCAAGATAGCCGTCATAGCCCCGTCCCATGATCACCTCGTTGCAGGCCGGGCCGATGACATTCTGATGCCGCCAGGCTTCCTCTCTCGTATTCAGATCCGCGAGATGCACCTGCACCTTCGGGATCGGCACTGACATCAGCGCGTCATAGATCGCGTAGCTGTAATGCGCGAAAGCCGCGGGATTTATGATAATACCGGTCGTTCCGTCCGCGTAGGACTGATGAATACGGTCGATGATATCCCCCTCATGGTTGCTCTGGTATATCTCGATCAGGATATTGGACGCGGCCGCCTTTTTTACGATCTGCTGGCACAGGAAATCATAGTCCTTTTTGCCGAACACCTCTACCTCACGGGTTCCGAGCGCCGCAAGACTCGGTCCATTGATCACAATCAGCTTCATAATAATCTCTCTCCCTTAAGCACAACCTCTCCGATCGAAAGTCCGTCCGTACTGAGCGTGACGTCAGCCGTCTCCTCATAGGTGGCTTCCCGCTCCGAAAGCAGTTTCTTCAGCTTTTCCTCCCGGTTTCCCATCAGTAACGGCCTTCCGTTGTCGCCCTCCAAACGTTTCAGGAGGGTTTCCGGACCCGCTTTCAAGTATACCACAAGTCCGATCTTTTTTAAATACCCGCGATTAACTTCCCGCATCACCAGGCCGCCGCCCACGGAAAGTACGATCCTCTCGGCCTTTTCGGCACTTTCCGCCAGTTCCTTTACAGTTTCCGTTTCCCGCTCTCTGAAGTATTCTTCGCCCTTTTTCTCAAAAAGAGCCGCAATGGGCATCCCTTCCCTCTCCTCGATCAGCGCGTCGGTGTCGACGAGGCGGTACCCGAGGCTTTCCGCCAGCGCTTTTCCCACCGTTGTTTTTCCGGCTCCCATGATGCCGATCAGCACGATATTCTGCATCTGAGCCCGGTACAGGGCCTCGTAGGCTGCCTGTACGGCATTTTCCGAAAGCGTCACGCCATGCCACATTTCAAAGGCGTATACCGCCTGATACAATAGCATTTTCAGCCCGTTCTCACAGGGGACGCCGTTTTCGCGGCAAAGCTGCATGAACCTCGTCGTTCCCGGCGCGTAGACTGCGTCAAAGCCGAAGGAAAGACGGCGGTAAAACGACGGATCCGTGACAACCGCGTGATCCGTATCCGGCTTTAACCCCACGGAAGTACACTGCACACAAATATAATCCTTCCCGGGAAGGGAAGCAAACTCCTCAAAGGAAAGCGCCCGGATCTCCACTTCCTTCTTCTCTTCCTTCATCCCGGCATAAAAGCGGCGCAGATCCGTCACGATCGCCTCTGCCTTTTCCGGCGTCCGGTTGATGATGAAGATCTTGGCCGCGCCCTCCGTTAGCAGCATAAACGCCGCTGCCCGCGCCGCGCCGCCCGCGCCGAGCACGATGCAGGCTCTGTCCTTTACGGTGATCCCTGCTTCCTTCACGGCGCGCCGAAGCCCCTCAATATCGGTATTGTGCCCGATATAGCCGCCCTCGGTACGCTTAAGCGTATTGACCGCTCCCAGAGCTTCCGCCAGCGGATCGATCCCTTTTAAAAGCGGTATTATCTGGGACTTATATGGTACAGTTACATTCAGCCCGCCTATGCCCTCCTCATACAGCTTCGCCAGATTCCCGGCCAGGTCCTCTTTGATCGGAAACAGACGGTAATCACAGTCAACCGCCGCTTCCTTTGCAAGCGTATGATGGATCACGGGCGAAAGCGAATGCGCCACCGGATTTCCGATCAGTCCGAATATTGTCATGATTTTGTCCTCTTTCTGTAAAAGTATAAAACAATCGCCTCGAGGCGTCTCTTCAGAATGATCTGGATCTCTTCCTTTTTATCGATGGGTTTAACGAGGATCGTCCTGATCCCGGCGCGCTTTGCGCCCCAGACATCTGTGAAGAGCTGATCACCGATAAAGACCGTATTATCCCGCGTTGTCCCCATCCGCTCCATAGCCAGCTCATACCCCTTTCTGCCGGGCTTTCCGGCTTTGTGGATATAGCTGCAGTAGCGCACCTCCTCCTGAAAGGAATGGACCCGCGGCTCTTTATTGTTCGATAGGAGCATGACCTGAAAGCCGATCTCATGCAGACGTTCAAAAAGCTTCACCGCCCGCTCGTTCGCGTGCGCGCCGTGCTCCACCAGGGTATTGTCGATATCGTAAATGATGCCGCTAAAGCCCGCCTGATACAGACCCTCGTAATCTATATCATAGGCGGAAGCAATCCACTCATCCGGATAGAAGCATTCAAACATCCGCACCCTCCTCGATCCCGGCCGCCCGTAAAAGCTCCTTCGTATAGGGATGCCTGGTATGAAAATAGACCTCTTCATCCGTCCCCTGCTCCACGATCTCCCCGTCCTTCATCACCATGACGCGGCTGCAAATCTGATAAACCACCTTGAGATCATGGGAGATCAGTAAAATCGCCACTTCAAGCTCCTTATTCAGGGACAGTAGCAGCCGGATGATCTGGGCCTGGATCGTCACGTCAAGCGCGGAAACCGGTTCGTCCGCGATCATAAGCTTCGGCTCCAACATCAGCGCCG
>JAILQQ010000231.1 GCA_024698885.1 Lachnospiraceae bacterium
GTTTATCTGCACGCTATTATTTCACATTTCAGCATGAAGGGAGGAAAGCATTGATTATGGAAAGAGGGTTTGAGTATGGGTATCCGGTAATGGAAGAAGAGGAAAACTGTTTTGATGATGGGAGGTGTGCCTCCGGATACGAGGTCGTAGAGAGGCGTCAGGAAAGAGAATGGAACAGACCGATGGAGTGTGACAGAGGAGCGGATTTCAAAACAGGCTCTACGAAGACTTCCGGACCGGTTCTGGTAATAGCGGAGAAGCCCAGTGTTGCAAGGTCAATTGCAGGGGTGCTGGGGGCAAATGAAAAGAAGGAGGGATATCTGGAAGGGAATAATTATACGGTGACATGGTGTATCGGACATCTGGTGGAGCCTTTGGATCCGGAGGGCTATGATGAGAAGTATAAGAAGTGGAGCTATGAGGATTTGCCGATCATTCCGGGCCATATCGGAGAACCGGACAGTGATCCTGACAGTTACAGGACATATGGACAAAACGGACGTTCTTCAAAGACAGGGGGAGGATGGAAATATCGGGCAAAGCAGGATACAAAGAAGCAGTATGATATTGTGGCGAGGCTGTTGAATGATCAGAGATTCAGTGAGGTCGTATGCGCGACTGATGCCGGAAGGGAAGGTGAGACGATCTTCCGTAAGGTATATTACCTTTCGGGCAGCAGGTTGCCGATCAAAAGACTATGGATATCTTCTATGGAAGATAGTGTGATTCGCGAGGGCTTTGCGAACTTAAGATCCGGAGAAGAGTATGAAAACCTTTTTCAAGCCGGGATATGCAGGGAAAAGGCAGACTGGCTGGTGGGGATGAACGGGACGAGGCTGTTTACGGAACTGTATGGTTTTGACGACGATAACGGCACGCCGGGGAAACATACCGTATATCATATCGGACGGGTACAGACTCCGACACTTGCGATCGTGGTAGAGCGGGAGGAAAGCATACGAGGCTTTGTGAAGGAGCCGTATTATACGGTGCATATCCTTTCTGACGGGCTGGATGCCGTATCTGATAAGTATAAGTCCAGAGAAGAGGCTGTCGCTCTCGCGGATTTATGTCTGGGTGGCAGGTGCCTTGTAGAACACATCATGGAGGAAGCAAAGACCAAGGGCGCACCGAAACTCTATGACCTGACAAGCCTTCAGAGAGATGCGAACAGGCTGTTCGGTTTTACGGCACTGCAGACCTCGGAGTATA
The DNA here is from genome assembly GCA_024698885.1 of Lachnospiraceae bacterium. Lineage (GTDB taxonomy): Bacteria > Bacillota > Clostridia > Lachnospirales > Lachnospiraceae > UBA2868. Next base: position 1,213 of record JAILQQ010000231.1, read on the forward strand.
CCCAGAGCCTGTATGAGAAGAAGCTCTGCACTTATCCCCGGACGGATAGCCGGTATCTGACTGAAGATATGGGGGAAACCGCTACTGAGATCATCGAGGCTGTAAGTACGAAGTTCTTCCCCGTGGGGTATGGATTTCAGCCAAAGATCAATGCATTGCTTAACAGCAGCAAGGTGTCGGATCACCATGCTATTATCCCGACTATGGAGATTACAGGGTTAAATATGGCAGATCTGCCGGATGGAGAGCAGAAGATCCTTCTTTTGACCGCAAACCGCCTGATCTGTGCAGTGTCCGATCCTTACCGGTATAAGAAGGTATATGTGAGGCTCGACTGTAATCATAACTCATTTGAGGCTACTGGTACGAAGGTCATTGACCCCGGCTACAGAAAATACGAGGATATGCTGAAGGAGAGCCTGCATATGCCGGAAGGCGAGGAAGTACCAGATGATACAGATGACAGGAGAGAGTCGGATTCCGATATGTTAGATCGCCTGCGTGAGGGCATGGAGATCACGCCTTACGAGCTGGCGGTGAAAACCGGCTTTACGACACCGCCTAAGCCTTATACGGAGGATACGCTGTTAAAATATATGGAAAATGCCGGGGCGAAAGGATTTGAAGAGGAGGTTGAAAGGAAAGGGCTCGGTACGCCGGCCACAAGAGCGGAGATCATTGATAAGCTCTGCAGGAGCGGATACCTGAGACGGGAGAAGAAGAACCTGCGAGCTACTGCTTTAGGGGAGAAACTGATCCATCTGGTGCCAGAGGTTGTGAAGTCCGTAGATCTCAGCGTGGAATGGGAGAACAATCTCACAAGGATCAACAAAGGGGAGATGGATCCGGATGCCTTTATATCAGAGATCGAAGCCATGGTCAGGGAATTGGTGGAGGATTACAGGTATCTGGCGGAGGAGATGAAAGCCCGCAGGAAGATCATTCCGTTCACGGCCGAATACTTCGGAGAATGTCCGCATTGCGGTGGAGAGGTGACCAAAGGAAAGTTCGGTGTATATTGCAGGAACAAATGTGGCATGAAGCTGGATATCGCCTACGGAAAGCATCTGACGGATGACCAGATCAGGAAGTTATTAAAAGGGGAAAGCATCCGCGTTTCCCTGAGAAGCAGGAAGGGGAAGGACTTTGATGCCATCCTGAAGCCGAAAGGAATCAAGGAATTCTCCTATGAAAGGGACGGGAAGCAGTTCAGTGGATTTCAGTTTGACTTCGATATGGCTTTCCCTGGATAGTAGGAAACAGAGAATAGGAGCAGGCTCCGCTTAAGTCGGCGGAGCCTGTACTTAAAAAACGCTTAGTTATCGTCCGAAGAAGCTTGTCAGTCTGGAGAGGCCTGATACGACCTCCTGAAGGCTGCTTATGGACTCATTCAGCGTATCGAAGTCTATAGAGTTAATTTTCTCAATGGCATCCGCCAATCCTTCCAAGCCTTCTGTGGAAGTACCGGTTGCGGATCCGATGGTTCCTTTGATCGATGAAATGGTATCGTCCGCTTCCGAAACCATGCTGTCTACACTCGAAAGTGTTGCGTCTATGTGTTCAACAGTATTCAGAATCCGTGGAATAAACAGAACAAGAGCTGCCACGATGACGAAAAGCGACAACAGGGAAGCTGTTGTTCTGACATATGCAAGCAAGGTCTGTTTCTTTTGATAACTCTTGATTTCCTCTATATCTTCAAAAAATTCCTGGCTCATCCGCCACCTCCATACTCCTGCAGGACTGATTATGACATGATTATAAAGAAAATCTTAAGAATAGTCCAGAGAACTTAAATCTGCGGACTATTCTCCGATATATTTTACAAATAGCCATAGTTGATTAACAATACAACGTCTGCAGAGCTGGCGGTCAACCAAAGCTGCAGGCAGAACGGAGGAGAAATGGCTCATAGTAATAACCTTATGGATTAAGGGCTGACGATGCGGAAGGCACGTTGGCTCTTTTTCTTTGGTTTTTCTGGTACTTTTTGCGTACCGACTCTATGTCTTGTTGACATTATCAGGTGATGGTAGAATTATAATAGCATTCAGCGGCAATGATAATCGGAGGATGTGATGAATATACAGATTTTCGGAACAAAGAAAAATGCAGATACCCGTAAGGCGGAACGATTCTTTAAGGAACGGGGGATCAAGTTCCAGTCGGTTGATCTGAAGGAGAAAGGTCTGAGCAAGGGCGAATTGCAATCGGTAATACAAGCAGTAGGCGGAATGGAGGCTGTTATTGATCCAGATTACGAGGATAAGGATCTTATGGCGCTGATCAAATATATCGTGGAAGAAGATAAGTTTCAAAAGGTGTTGGATAATCAGACTGTTTTGAAACAGCCGATCGTCCGAAACGGAAAGCAGGCCACAATAGGCTATCAGCCGGATATATGGAAAACATGGCAGTAGACGGGGCTAAGGCCTTATAAGAAAAGAGGAATTACTATGTTTTTTATGATCGGGATCACAGACAAAAGGAAAGACCTGGATTTCACCCAGACAATAGTTTGTCGAAACTGTGGAAAATATGGAAGATATCAAGTCTATGTGATTTACACGGTTCTGCTTTTGTTCTTTATCCCATGCTTCAGATGGAATCGCCGCTACTATGTGGAAACATCCTGTTGTGGAACAGTATATGAGCTTGATCCGAACATCGGACGGTTAATAGAGAAGGGCGAGACGACGGAGATACGTGAGCAGGATCTGACACTGACCGGATACTCTCAAAGTGGCGGATCTCAATATCGCTATAATGCCAGAAAGATATGTAAAAACTGCGGTTATGAAACCAATGAGGATTTCCGGTTCTGCCCCAAATGCGGAAGAGAGCTATGATACGATTCTTTATCTGATACAAAATATGAACATGTCATGTCATGCAAAGAATAATCAGGTCGCTTGACGGACGACCGGTTAAAAAAGGATATCCTGTATAATGATCCGGCAAAGCAAAAAAATCCGGAATCGGGCTGCGGCTTTTTGGATGGTGCCGGAAGATTGCAAGCTAACCGGAGCTTTTGTTCTTATAGAAAAGATCTGTGAGAGGAGGTCAGTTATGAATCTGCAGGAAGCTATTGCAAGAGCTGAGAACGGCGACATAGATGCCATGGTCAGCGTTGCAGATTATATAGTCTGGGAGGAGGATGCGAAATCGGAGATAGATCCCGAGCTTGGAAAGAAAGTGCTTGAATACCTTGACAAGGCGATAGAAGCGGGCGATGACAGAGCCATGAATAATCTGGGAGCTATGTATTATGGCGGGAGGGTGGTCGAGCAGGATCAGGCGAAAGCGATGGAATGGTATAAGAAGGCTGCCGCGAAGGGGAACAGCATGTCTATGCTGAACCTGGGATACGGATACTACTATGGGCAGAAGAAGATATTAGAAACGTTTGATCATGTGCAGATTGATTCTTCTTTTCCAGCAAAGCGGATATACAAGCTGAGGGGATATAAAGATATAACCTAAAATCCGAATTATAGTCACTAAAATGCTACTTGATAACCCCGAGCTTGCGAAGGAACAGCCTGTCTCTCTCGATTGTCTCGGTTCTCCAGCGGTTTTTACCGATTTTTGAATTAACGGTGGTCTCCTGTATGGCATC
>JAILQQ010000241.1 GCA_024698885.1 Lachnospiraceae bacterium
AGCTCCCAACCATCCTTGTCACAAAAACGTTTTAAATCTTTCCACTTCGGCATACCAGCTCCTCCTCGATCTGTTTCGCGTCAAGTGAAAGAGCTTTCAGTACATAAGGAATGTGCCCCTTTCTGTTCGGAGCTGAACTCCAAATATGGAAATGTTCATAATAATCCTCTGCGTATTCAAGGATTTCTTTTGCAAGGGAGCTCTTCGCCGATTTCTTATCTGCCTCATTAACTACAATATCCAGAACACGCGCAGACATAGTAACGCTTCCGTCCTCCTCATTAAAAACATCTGCTTCAAATTTATACCCTGCCAGAGCATCAAGCAACGTCTCAACGCCTATTATAGCTATGTTATCCCGTGTTCTTTTTATGTATGCCGGTCTTTCCCTGACAACAGAATCAAGAGTAACTGACCAGTTTTTTCTGACATCCGTTGCGCTTAATATATCCATAACAATCCCTTCCTTTGATCTGGTTTATATTACGATTTTATAATAGCAGAAAACGTACGTTATGTCCACTATGAGTCGAGGTCCCCTTTGACTCTTGCAAAAGTGGAAATTTCTTATCTGTTTTCATTGTAAAAGTGGAAATTTTGCGTCTGATTTCATTGCAAAAGTGGAAAACATGAAGTACGATATAAGAAAAGCATTATCTGAGAATAGTCTCTGTGGAGGTATCATGATAAAACGGCAGGTAGAACAAAAAATACTGAATTGGATAGACAGAGGGAAAAATGCTCTTCTGGTAAGTGGCGCAAGGCAGGTCGGGAAGACTTTTTCCATCAGAAGATGCCTTAAAGCTACCGGCTCGGATTATCTCGAGATAAACCTTATTGAAAACCCGGGCTATGCGGATATATTCCGATCGTCACAGACCGTTTCCGATATCGCGATGGAGCTCTCGCTGGCTACCGGTCATAAATTTCTGAAAAATGAAACCATTTTATTCATAGATGAAGTGCAGGAATGTACAGATATCGTTACGCGAATAAAATTCTGGGTGGACGAAGGGAGTTACCGATACATTTTGAGTGGTTCGCTTCTTGGAATTGAGCTTACAAATCTCAGATCTTCTCCGGTTGGATATATGGACGAGATACAGATGTATCCTCTGGATTTTCTGGAGTTTATCATTGCATCCGGCGTGAATGACCATGTGATTTCATATCTTGAAGAACACTTTCAGGAAAGAACAGCGATATCCGACACCGTTCATGAACAGATGCTGGGAAGATTTCAAAAATATCTCGTGACGGGAGGAATGCCTTCGGCAGTAGATTGTTATCTGAACAGCGGTGACCATAATGAAGTAACCGATATTCAGAGTAATATTATTTCTTTATACCAAAAGGATTTTTCAAAATATGAATCCGCAGACAAAAAGCTGATGCTTCAGTCCGTTTATCAACTGATACCATCTGAACTTTTAAAGCAGAACAGAAGGTATAATTACGCTGATATCAAAAAAGGTCTGAAATATGTGCGGCTTGAGGACAGCTTTTTATGGCTTTTATCGTCAGGTGTTTCAATCGCCGCGTTCAATGCAACAGAGCCCAAAATCCCGCTTCTGGCCAACAAAAAAAGCAGCCTGCTCAAGCTGTATCTTTCGGATGTCGGATTACTTACCTGTATGTACGGAAAAAGCCTGAAACTTGATATTTTAACGAAAAGAAAGGCAAATCTCGGGGGAATATATGAAAATTATGTGGCAATGGAATTATACCGCCATGGATATGATATTTATTACTACAACAGTCGAAAGCTTGGTGAGCTTGATTTTGTCATAGAACACAGAAACCGGATCCTTCCGATCGAGGTAAAGAGCGGAAAAGACTATTACGTGCATTCAGCAGTCAACAATGTTCTCGCTTCATCTGAATTTGAAACAGAAGAAGCCCTCGTGTTTACGAATTACAATATAAAAAAAGAAAATAATGTGTTTTACTGCCCGGTTTATATGAGTACTTTTCTTAATGACGAAGTGGTTCTGCCGGTGGAGGCAAAACAAACGTGAGTCAAAACCGGCGGCCTGTTAAGCCGCCGGAACTGTCAGCTGATCTTCCACTTCCTGGTTTCAAAGAAATTATCGATCGTCTCAAGGATCTGCTCTTTTGTCATGGTTTTGAGCATATATCCCTGCGGCTTCATGGCCATAACGGTTATCACGCTTGCCTTGTCGGACTTCCCGGTCAGGAAGATGATCGGTATGTCGCTCGAGGCCGGTTCGCTGCGGATCATCTCCATGACCTGCGGGCCTGTCGTGATCGGCATCTCATAATCAAGCAGGATCAGATCGGGAATATGCGTCGCGATATAGGTGATCGCCTGCATACCCGATCGGGCGATCGTGACCCTGTATTTATCGGACAGCCATCCCTGCACGGTTTTTAAGTATGTGAGGTCGTCGTCGATCAGCAGGATGTGTTTTCCTTTTTTTCGTTCATCGTCTGCCTTGCATAATTTCCCTATGTCAGCGATCAGATCCTTCATATCAAAGGGCCGCTCAAAGGCACGGGTTATCAGCTTGTCGGAAACAAGGTTCCTGATATCCTCGATCTCATGCGGATGCCCGATCACGCATATCATTTTTTCGTCCTCCGAACAGATGTCCTTCAGATAGACAAAAAAGTCGGCCGTGTCTGATATGAAATTCCCCGCATAGATCAGAAAAATGTCGGTGTCTCTTCTGTGCAGGTTTATCGTCTCGATCCCGGGTTCTATCACGCTTACGGCAAAGCCGTCCTCTTCCAGGTTCTTTGCCAGCGCGTTCGTCATAAAGGCCGTTCCCTTGCTTATTACGGTAATCTTACTGGGCATTGTCATCCTCCTTTTCCATAATCTTTACAATATCCTCATATCTCACTTCATCGGCTGCCCTGATCAGGGCCCTTTTTCTTTCCTTTTCATCATCGGGCACCTTATAGCCCTTCAGTGCTTCGATCAGATCCACGGCACTGTCGTAATCACTGACGGAAATAAATTCGCTGATAGCCGTGTAGAGCTCCTGAAGCTCGCCCTCCTCGATCGGCGCAAGGTCGCTGTCATCAGGCTCCTCCTCAGGAACAAGCGGCGACAGCGCTTCTCCGATCCTTCTGTATCTGTCAAGCAGGTTTCCGATACCCGCGGAAAGCTTACCGGTATCGCCCTCGTTGCCCGCGTTTTCAAGCTCCTGCGCAAGCTCTCCGAGATCCGTCGCGCCGATGATCCTGGAGGAACTTTTGAGGGCATGTATCTTGACGGTGGCCCCTTTATGTCTCCCGATTCCCAAAGCTTTTCCGTTTCGTCCGCATGGCTCTTTACCATGCCGGCATATATCGTGATCGTTTCGAGATACGCTTCTTCACTGCCACAGTTTTGGATCCCGGTCTCTACATCTATCTCATCAATTTCACCGATAAAAGCAGGGATCAGTGAGTCTGCGGCGGCATCGTCTGTGGCCGTATGCGTCTGCGTGGCCGCGGCGATTGTTCCCGTATCGTCATCCTCGGGCCTTAGAACCTTATCCGCCGGAAGGAGCTCGACCAGCATATTTTCAAGCTTTACAGAGTCGATCGGCTTTGTGAGGTAGTTATCGAAGCCTTCGGCGAGGTATCTCTCCCGCGCGCCGGAAATAGCGTTTGCGGTAAGACAGATAACGGGCGTATCTTTATTGGGATCGTTTTCCCGTGCCTTCATTTCATGGAGGGTCTGGATACCGTCCTTATCGGGCATCATATGGTCAAGGAAAATGATATCATACTTTTTATCATACGCAAGCGAAAGTCCCTCATCTCCGCTTGCGGCGGTATCGATCCGGATCCCCGTCCGTTTGAGCAGGTTTTTAAACACCACAAGGTTCATAAGGGTATCATCGACCACCAGGATCTCGGCGTTTGGCGCGTGGAACTTCTCATGATATTTCTCGCGGTTTTTCAGGGCCGCTTTATACGCGGCTTCATAATCCCCAAGCGCTTCCCATTTTATCACCGTCTGCTTCAGGCGGAAGGAGAACTTTGAGCCTAACCCGTATATGCTCTCGACCTCGAGTACCGACCCCATCATCTCAAGCAGCCGCTTCGTGATGCTCATGCCGAGCCCGGTGCCTTCGACATTACGGTTTCGCTTCTCCTCGATCCGGTCAAACTCGGAGAAGAGCTTCTTCATATCCTCCTTCTTAATGCCTATCCCGGTATCCTTGACGGCGACATCAAGCAGGATGCCGTCCTCTTCCTCCGGTATCCTCTCGTAATCGATGCACAGCGTAACGATGCCCTTTTCCGTATATTTTACAGCGTTTGTCAGGATGTTCGTCACGATCTGCTTGATCCTGACCTCATCGCCGTGAAGCTGCTTTGGGACATCCTTGCTGATCTCGAATTCAAGCTTTAATCCCTTGGCGTCGGCCTTCGTCTGGATCATGTTCACTAGATCGTTGATGACGGAGGACAGGTCATAATCGACAGGAATGATCTCCATCTTGCCCGCCTCGATCTTGGAAAAGTCCAGTATGTCATTGACAAGCCCGAGCAAAGTCGAGCCTGCTGTCCGGATGCTCTCCGCATATCCGAGGATGTTCTGGTCATCGCATTAGCGAAGGATCATCTCGTTCATGCCGAGCACGGCATTGATGGGCGTCCTGATCTCATGGGACATATTCGAAAGGAACGAGGACTTGGCTTCGCTCGCCGCCAGGGCGCGTTCGGAAGCGTCGATCAGCTTGTCGCGCTCCGCTTTTTCTTCCATGATGTCCTCCGTGAGATATAAAACGTGGGAAATGTTTCCGTTTTCGTCCCGTTTGGAAACAATAAACCTTCCGCGCCCCCACCTGCCGTACTTCTTATCGCGGAATTCGAGCGAAATACTGTTGCCGCCCTTCATGCGCTACGGAAGGGTTGAAAAATCAAAGAACCTGACGCAATCTTCATAAAACTCCGGATCGACCAGGTCTTCGGCGACCTTTCGGAATATTTCCCTCGCATGCGGCTGCGGCGCCTGTCCGATATCATCCAGGAACTCATTGCCTAGCTTGATCATGGAAACCGTGTTTTCCACGATATCGAATTCATGCACGGACATATAGATGTTGGCGATCGAGGAAATACGTTCGGTAAGCTTTTCCCTCTCTTCCCGTTCTGCCGTGATATATTCGGTAAGATACAAAAGCTTCACGGGGTTTCCTGTCTCATCGCGCTTTGACACAATGAACCTTGCGCGCAGCCAGTTTTTATCCTTATTCTTAAACTCCGACGTTATCGTGTCGTTCTCCTTCAGACGGGACGGCAGGGTTGAAAAGTCAAAAAACTTACCTAATTCCTCAAGGCTTGCGGGATCACATACCATTTTCCCGTAATATCTGAGCGTTTCCTGTGCCTTCGGCACGCCCTCCGACGCGAGATCCCTGGCATATTTTGAACCGTTCTTGATCTCTGTGAAGGTATCCGTCGGAAGATCTATTTCATGTACGGTATTGAATATATTGGAAATAGACATGATACGGTCGTTGAGCCTGTCGCGCTCCCCCTTTTCCACATCAATATCCTCAACTAAATACATGGCATTCGTAACCCGGCCGTCTGCATTTCTCCCGGATACGATGAATCTTGCCTTGCGCCATTGTCCGTCGCCGCTTTTAAATTCACAGGTTATCGTGTTACTGTCTTTCAAACGCTCGTCGATCTTTGAAAAATCCACGAAATCAAGGATGGTATCCTTTGTCGTTTCATCCGCGTATCTTTCATAGATCGAACGGATCAGCTCCTGGGCATTTTACGCGCTTCCCCGATCTTACCGGCCACTTCCCTGTTTTTATTCAGGACCTCCACAAAGGTATCATTCGTAAAGTCGACCTCGTGCATCGATATGTAGATATCCGCCGTGGAGGAGATCTGCTTGGTCAGGCGTTCATTCGCGAGCCTGCGCCGTACACTGCTCGACAATAGCAGTGCCAGCGCAATGATGATCAGTACGATAACGCAGATCGTGATCGCGAGTATCCTGTTAAGCGAGCGGAAGGCGCTTGAGGCGTCCTTGACAGAAACGCAGCACCAGTCGTTTCGGATTGTTTCGTAATAAACGATATAATGCGCTCCTTCAAAATCAAGTTCAAAATAACCCTCTTCCCCCGCCGTGAGCATTTCACCGATCGCGGCACCGAGCGTTCCCTCCTCCGCTTCATAGTTTTTGCCGAACTCATTGATATCCGAATGCGCGATGACCGTACCGTTCCGGTCCAGGATGAATTCGATATCGGACCGCCCGGAAGCCACCGCTTCCTCGGTGATCTCCTGGACCCTGTTCAATGTCATATCCAGCGCGACAACGCTCTCGCCGTCGTCAAGCTGTTTGGCGAGCGACATCAGGATATCCCCTGTCTGCAGATCAAGATAGGGCTCTACGATCGCAATCTCGCCCCTACTCTCCTTTGCCTTTATATACCAAGCCGTGACTTGGGATCATAATCAGCGGGCGGATCCCAATAGGTTCCGTCAATATACACGCCGTTTATATAGCCGTAAATACCCGTTGTATTTTCAAAGATCGTATTGATGATGGCATTGGTCTGGCCGGCCAGGTATTCAAGCATCTCATCGCTGCTCTTGCCTTCCTCCATCATCCCTTCGATCGTATACGCCGTGATCTTCATCGCGTCAAAGCTGGTCGCGAGATATTCGTCAAACTCCGCGGCGGTCTGGTTAGCAGATGTCTCCCCGTTCTTGATGACCAGCTCGCGTTCTTTATCATAGAGCGTGCGGTAATACATAATCACGATGCCGATAAAGAATGCGATCATCACCAGGCTTACCGACAGCGCCCTGCCCAGTGATCTAAGATTTATCTGCTTCTTTTTGTTCATAAGCTTTCTCCCTGGCCGTCGCCGAACTATAACGGCTGTTTTTTCTTTCAACACCCCCATAATAACACAAAACCGGCAGCCTGTGAAGCCGCCGGAGAAGACCGAGAAAAACGAAATTCACACAACAAAACTGACGAAAAACTCACAATGAAACTTGCGAATTTCACACAACAGTGAGGGATTGACGTTCCCTTATACAAAAGGACGGTTCCTGTCTTTCCAGACCAGGAACCGTCCCTATTGATTTTTTTAGTTATTATATTTGCGCTTTCTCGCCGCTTCAGATTTCTTCTTCCGTCTGACACTCGGCTTTTCATAATGCTCACGCTTGCGAATTTCCTGCTGGATACCAGCCTTCGCGCAGTTTCTCTTAAACCGTCTGAGCGCGCTGTCCAAAGACTCATTTTCTTTTACGATAACATTCGACATTCTCAACCCTCCCTTCAGTTTTAGAGTTGCGCCTCCGATGAAAATCCCTGAAGGTTTTTTGCACGTTCCCCATTATCGCACAAAACAAAAGCCTTGTCAACCGATCTTACGGGGGTTATTTCAGCATTTGCGCAAGCTCTTTCTCCGCGGCAGCCAGGCACTGATCGATCCCGGCCGGATTTTTGCCGCCAGCCTGGGCCATGTTGGGACGGCCTCCGCCGCCTCCTCCGACATGGGAAGCGATGGCTTTGATCAGGTTGCCCGCATGAGCGCCCTTTCCGACTGCTTCGTCCGTCGCCATCGTTAAGAGGTTCACCCGGCCGCCCGCTTCGGACGCAAGAACGATCACGCCCTCTCCGATCTTTTCGCGCAGCTGATCCCCGAGATCCCGTAACCCGTTCATATCCACATCCTTAAGCTTTGCAGCGATCAGCTTAACGCCCCCTATCTCCCTGATCTGATCCGTTACGTCACCCAGCGCGTCCTGGGCCGCCCTGCTCTTTAAGGACTCAAGCTCGCTGTTTAAGCTCTTGATCTCCTCCTGCATATGCCGGATCCGTTCGGAGAGCCCGGCGGGATTTGTTTTTAAGAGCTCAGCCGCCTGCTTCAAAAGATTTTCCTGCTCTTTATAGAACGATAATACCGCATTGCCGGAGATTGCCTCGATCCTTCTGACGCCGGCCGCGATCCCCGATTCCGACAGGATCTTGAAGGCTCCGATCACCCCGGTATTTCCGACATGCGTACCGCCGCAGAGTTCCGTGGAAAAGTCGCCCATCTTTACGACACGGACCTTTTCCCCGTATTTTTCGCCAAAGAGTGCCATCGCCCCGGTTTTCTTCGCTTCTTCTAACGACATCTCCTGCGTCTCCACAGGCAGTCCGGCACGGATCTCCTCATTGACGATCTCCTCGACGCGGTCGATCTCCTCCTGCGTCATCGCCGCGAAGTGACTGAAGTCAAAGCGCAGCCTCTCTCCGTTTACGAAGGAGCCTGCCTGCTCCACATGGGTCCCAAGCACAAGGCGAAGCGCCTTCTGCAGCAGATGGGTCGCCGAATGGTTCTTGCAGGTATTCTCCCTGTTTTCCTCATTCACGGAAAGCACAACGGGATCGGAAAGCTTGATCATACCCTTTGCCATATATCCGATATGGCCGATCCGGTTCCCGACGAGCTTCTGGGTATCCTCTACGACAAATTCGTTTTCCCCGTCCGGCGTCGTGATCAGGCCGATATCCGCGTTCTGACCGCCCATCGTCGCGTAAAACGGCGTTTCGGGAACAATGATCGTTCCCCGGTCACCGTCCGCTAACGCATCCGTCAGCTCCGTTTCAGTCGTAAGCGCCGTAACCTTTGATCCTGCCTTCAGTTTATCATATCCGACAAAGACGGACGTCACGCTCTTATCGATCTGCTCGTAGACAGTCGCGTCCGCGCCCATATAATTCGTGACTTTCCTTGCCTTTCTCGCGGTTTCCTTCTGCTCCTGCATAGCCTTATGGAAGCCATCCTCATCGACCGTATAGCCTTTTTCCGCCAAAATCTCCTCGGTGAGATCAAGCGGAAAACCGTAGGTGTCATGCAGCTTAAAGGCATCGCGGCCGTCAAGCACCGTCTGCTTCTTTGCCTCCATATCCGCGCAGAATTCGCTCAAAATGGACAGTCCCTGATCAATGGTCTTGTTAAACTTGTTTTCTTCCTGCGTCAAAACGTTCAGGATAAATTCCCGTTTCTCGAAAAGCTCCGGGTAGCCGTCCTTTGATTCTGCGATAACGGTTTCCGCAAGCTTTGCCAGAAATACGCCGTCAATGCCCAGCAGTCTTCCGTGTCTGGCCGCCCGTCTGATGATCCTTCTGAGCACGTAGCCTCTGCCTTCGTTTGAGGGCATGACACCGTCCGAGATTAAGAACGTAGCGCTGCGGATATGGTCTGTGATCAGACGGATGGATACATCTTTCTGGTCATCGGTTTCGTATTCCACGCCCGCCAGGCGGCAGATATGATCCCGGATCGCCTTCATCGTATCGATATCAAAGACGGAATCCACGTCCTGCACCACCACGGCAAGCCGCTCAAGCCCCATACCGGTATCGATATTCTTATTCTTTAGTTCCGTATAATTTCCCTTGCCGTCTCCGTCAAACTGCGTAAAGACGTTGTTCCAGACCTCCATATAGCGGTCACAGTCGCAACCCACCTTGCAGGTCGGCTTCCCGCAGCCGTACTTCTCGCCTCTGTCATAATAGATCTCCGAGCAGGGGCCGCAGGGGCCGGCGCCGTGCTCCCAGAAATTATCACATTCCCCGGTTTCCGGATCTCTGTAGAAGCGCGTGATCTTCTCCGCCGGAACGCCGATATCCTTTGTCCAGATCTCAAAGGCTTCCTCATCCTCCCCGTAGATCGAAGGATAAAGCCTCTCCGGATCCATCCCGATGGTCTCGGTCAGAAATTCCCAGCTCCAGGCGATCGCCTCCTTCTTAAAATAATCGCCGAAGGAAAAGTTTCCGAGCATCTCAAAAAAGGTCAGATGTCTGGCCGTTTTGCCGACATTGTCGATATCCCCGGTCCTGACGCACTTCTGACAGGTGGTGACTCTTTTGCGCGGCGGGATCTCCTGCCCGGTAAAATAGGGCTTTAAGGGAGCCAT
>JAILQQ010000144.1 GCA_024698885.1 Lachnospiraceae bacterium
TTTTTTTACGCTGGCTATCAGCTCCTCCACATCAGCCCATCCATGTTCATCCAGTGTTATCCCCGCTGCCTCCGGCTTATGCCTCAGGATCAGGCTTATATATTTGCTTGTACTTTTCAGATTCATCTTAATCGCTCTCTCGCTCTTTACTCCTCATCATTTCCAAGGCCGTATCTGCGCCAATTTGCAAAGCAAATTGTGCGCTTAGGTGCGAACCTGTTTCGCACCGATTCGGCCTTTAGGCCGAATCATTTCCAAAATTCAGGATTTCATTGTATCGGGCATTGGCCTCCTGACTCTCTTTTTTCTCCCGCCAATCAGAAATCTCGATTTTCCGGCGCACCTTCGGTGCTTAACCCGGAAACGGTCTACAGATCGCAAGCATTTCATCAACCATAATCTCAGCAGTCTTTGGCTTAACGTAATTCAGATAAGCAATCATCCGTTCCATCGCTTTGGGACTTCCAAGATTCTTTGCGATCTCTGCTCCCAGCTCCTTCGGGAATCCAAGCTGCACAACCGCGTCAACAAGCCTGTCCCGTGAATTCACCCATTCAATCTGATCCCGTGTCACGTTTTCCCCCTACCTAATAATATACGCCGCCACGATCTGCCCGATGTACATCGTGTGCGCATCCCTGTTCGCCAAAGGGGCTGTACCGTCCACATCCTGCGGATAATTCCTTTCCCGAATGTCTTCCGGTATCCTCGGAAGCTCCTGCTCCTGTGAATAAAGGATCCTGCATTCAAGTGTTAAAGGATATTCCTTAATCCCCGGTGTTTTGATCATCTCCGGCTCCTCAAGGGTAAGCCCCGCTTCCTTTGCTTTATCAATGTTGTGTCCGGACTGCATCCCGCATATCTGATTAATTCTCGAATCCGGATTCCCAATAGGAATGCTGATCGTAAATTCGCCTGTCTTGTCAAGTTGAGCCTTCGTATATCGGTGTTCCCTTACATAAACTGTAAAAGTAGGCATGTTCCACACTCTTCCCAACGCGCCCCAACCTATCACCATTGCATTAAACTTATCACCATTGGTGCTCAGCAGAATCCCTTTCGATAATGCCTCTGTTATCTGCTTCGCATAGTCATCAACCTTTACCATCTCTTTCATAATGTCAGCTCCTCTCTGCTTTCTACTACACGGATACCTGTTATCCTTTGTTTCTAATATCTCATAATATGATTAAATCGCATACCCGCCTGTGTTATCGCATGCTCTGGCGCGCTACCGCTTGCCCTACCGCCTTCATTGTGCACCGACAGGGAATAACATCTTCCCAATAATCTCATTTAACACCCCTGTCGGCGCACATTTCAGTTGGTGTTATTATGAGTTATTACTTAAGTCGCCTTTACTCCTTTATCCCCCAATATTCTGGTTTATTCAGTATAGCATATCCCCGGCTATATGTGGTATCCTTATCGCATGGGGAACAAAACAGTGAAATCAGCAAGCTTCGACGAGATTCTCAAAGACAGGCAGCTGAATATCAATACCATCGGAAGGACGAGACACATTCGGATGAGCATCATTCTCCTTATGAGCCAACGCCTTACTGCGTGCTGGATCGGATGCTCGACAACGGAGTTAGGGATACTAAAGACCGGATACTGCTTTATCAGACAGAGCCTGCCATATGATAGTTTTTTTATTGAGTCTTCGATTCTGCAAAACGTAAGTCAGATATTTCAGAAACAAAAAACCTTTCTTTAGGGGAGTTTGTACATGGGCAAAATAGGTATTCTTTCAGATACGCACGGACTGATCCGATCGGAAGTAATTAATGCTTTGAATGGATGTGATTCAATAATACACGCCGGGGACATTGACCGGTCCGGAGTCATTGAAGCCTTAAGAGAGATTGCTCCGGTGTATGCTGTGCGAGGAAATGCTGACAATGACGAATGGGCTGACGACCTGCCGAAATCTCTTTCAATTACCCTGGACGGGATCAGGATCTATGCAATCCACAACAAAAAGCATATCGCCGAAGATCTTTCCGATAAAAATGTCGTTATCTACGGCCATACCCATAAGTATCATGAGGAATATAAGAATGGACAGCTATGGCTGAATCCCGGATGCTGCGGATACCGGAAGCCCTCCCAGCCTGTGACATTAGCTTTGCTTGAGATAGCGAAAAACGGGGCTGTTTCTGTTCAAAGGATAGACCTAGCCGCTTCCTGTAATAAACCAACCCGGAATCCGGAAAAAGAGTCCGTGCTCCCAAAAGACATAAACAAGATCATAAAGAAAGCCATCAGGGCTATCAAATCCGGGAAGTCTCCGGAAGAAATAGCCGGAATCAGCGGTATCGGCACTGGACTGGCCGATCTGATCTGCCGCATGTACCTCACTCATCCGGGAATAGACATGGACGGCATGATCAGAAGACTGGAAGAAAGAATGTAATAACCTCATCCTCCTTAACCTTTACGTCTTCTCAAGCTGCAGATTGCCGCAATGATCATCAGATATACCACGGACAGAACTACATAGAACCGGATATCTACCTGCAGAAAGCAGTATAAGAAATTAAAACAAAAATGAATGACTATGCCATAGATCAGATTGTCATTCTTCTCCATAAAGAAGTTCATGATAAAGCAAAGCCCCGTCATGACAACAACGTTGGATATGATATATGGGATCATCTGAATTCCCATATAATCCGAATCAACAAACCAAAGCACTGTATGCCAAAATGCCCATATTACTCCCTGTATTACAGACATACCATGCTTGCCGTTCCGCAGATTCCCAAAACCATAAACCAGAACACCAGATAACTGAGTACCACATATCTTCTGATACGCTTAAATTCCATTTTCAACTCCTTCCCTCGACCATCGGTCGATATAAAATAATAATTTTCCCCGTCTTGCGACGGGGCTATCTCTATCCAAACAGTTCCATCATTTTATTAAGTGAGCCTTCCCTTGCTCCGAGCATTCTCTCAAGATGATACACAAAGCCTGCTGCAAGTTCCTCCGGATCTCCGGCTGCGTCCTCAAGATCCGAAAGCGAATACGACAATGCAATATGCACCGCCGACTCCGGATGTTTTGTCGAAAAGAACCCCTGCGCTATGCCGTCTTTTACAATCTTAAGCATGACCGGGCTGATCTTTTCTATCGTAAGCGTGTGGGATTTTTGATGAAACAAAGCGTTCTGCGGCAGATGGATCGCTTCAAGCATTCTCTCATCCCTGCTTCCTTCGATATTGATGGCTCTTATCACGCCGATCATACGCTTCGGTATTGACAGCCTTGAACTGTCTCCAAACGGCGCCGCCGCTTTTGCCATGTTATCGGTCATCTCGCAGAGAAGGGCATCCAGTATCTCCTCTTTGGATGAGAAGTGGTAATACAGGGTTCCTTTCGCAATCCCGACCGCGTTCATAATATCCACAGTACTCGTAGCTTCATAACCCTTTGAAAGAAAGAGTTTTTTAGCTGCCTCCACTATCTCTCTCCTTCGCTCTTCCGAAGGCTTTGGATCTGACATTTTATCCATGTTTCCTTTTTTTGTTGATCTTTGATATTTCCTTAAACTTCCGTTCCTTTGCCTCAAGATAGCTTTCAGATGCGGCAACATAGGAATTCTCTTTTTTTAATTTCAGATAGGACTCCAAGCGCTCCCTCTTCAATGTCCCGGAATCAATTGCTTCCCTTACCGCACAGCCGGGCTCATTGCTATGGCTGCAGTCTGAAAACCGGCACATGGCTGACAGTTCCTCAATGTCCGAAAAGGTTGCATCTATTCCCACCTCGCTGTCCCACATGCCAAGCTCCCTCATTCCCGGAGTATCGATGACAAAGGCTCCGCCCGGCAGCTCCATGACCTCGCGCCTGGCAGTGGTATGCCTTCCTTTGTCGTCATTCCTAAGCCCCTGTGTCTTTATCACGTCCTCCCCCAGAAGCCGATTTATCAGCGTTGATTTTCCAACCCCCGAAGAACCAAGGAAAGCAACTGTCATTCCCGGTTTTATGTAGCGGTACACTTCTTCGTATTCATCAAGATAAGAAGACACCGCTATCACATCTGTATCCCCTGCAATGCTCTTTACCTCCGATATCTTTTCTTCCGTATCTCCGCAAAGATCCGCTTTTGTAAGCACAACCACCGGCACTGTCCCGCCCGACTCCGCAACTGAAAGATACCGTTCCAGGCGTCTTAAGTTATAATCGTTGTTTAAGGACATACAGATAAAGCAGTAGTCGATATTTGCAGCAACCACCTGCTCCTGATGCCCGGTTCCCGGAGCCTTCCGCATAAAATAGTTTTTTCTGGGGAATAATGCCGTGATTATTCCATGGTCTTCCCCATCTTCCGCTTCAATGAGAACATAGTCTCCTACTGCCGGGAAATCTGACACAGTAACAGCAGCATGCCTATATCTCCCGGATACCTCTGCAGGCATTTCACCAAGATCACAGCTTACTGTATAGATATCTCTTTCCTGGGATATAACCCTGGCTCTTAATAAGCTTTTTTCTTTAAGAAGTGTGTCATTTCCTGTAGGCTTCATATTCTGCCTTACTCTATCAGTCCCTGCTTTTTAGCATCCGAATAGTTCCGCGGTTTTCTTCATCCTGTCTGCTATCTTTACCCCAAACGGGCATCTGCCCTCGCATCCCCTGCAGGCCACACACTCTGCCGCGCCATGGTCAAG
>JAILQQ010000020.1 GCA_024698885.1 Lachnospiraceae bacterium
GCCTTCTTGTAAGCAGCCTTCGCATTCTTGAAAAGCTCTTTATCCGTTACATCCAAGCCGTTGTGCTGTACTACAATGCTTTCCTTAACTTCCGCCTTCTTCGCGGTGGTCTTTCTCGTTGTTGCCTTCTTCGCAGCGGTCTTTGCGGCAGGCTCTACCTTCTTCGGTACTGCCTTCTTAGCCTCCGTCTTTTTCTCCTCTGCCTTAGCATCTGTCGCAACAGGCTTTTTCTCTTCTGCCATTACTCCGTCTCCTTTCATTCCTCTGACAGCCGTTTGGACCCATTGTCAAAACAGCCGCGCAACCCGCGCATATGCTTGTATAATTACAATGAACTAATATAAATCAAATACCGGGCTTTGTCAAATCTTCTTCCCTTTTTTTCTCGTAAAATCGCTATTTTTGTTAGTTTTCCACAATAAATCCGCGCAAAACCGGCCTTTTTCGGTATTTTGAAAAAAATATGATCATTCGATGTCAGGATCAAAAGGTGCTTTAGCACCTTTCCGAATGCATGATATGGTTCTTGAGCTTGCTCAAAAGAACCATATCATGCATTCGGAAATGGCACGGAGTGCTTTTGACCCTGACATCATCATGTTTGAGGCGTCAAAAGTGTCATGTGGCGAAGCCACATGTGTAATTTGCATAATGAACCGTCTCTGCAAGCTCGCTTGCGAGAGCGGTTCATTGTGCAAATTCATCATGGCACTTTGTGCCATGTGACTTTTGACGCCGACACAAAAGCATCTTTATAATATCGAAAATCCGAGACTCTGGCCGTCTCTCACAAACATCTGAACGGTCTCCAAGGACAGCTGTGACAGATCCTTGCCGAAATTCGCCAGCTTGTCGAGGATCGCGTTGGTAACCGTGATAATATCGGTTCCGCAGGCATCCGCCTGAACGATATTATAGACCTCGCGGCAGCTCGCCCAGAGGGACAGCGTTCCCGGCTTTTCATGGCAGATCTTCGTGGTCTCCTCCATGATCGGCACGGCATCAACGCCCGTATCCATGATCCGTCCGGCAAACACCGAAACGATATTCTGCGTATCCGGCGCAAACGCATCCACGGTCGCTCTCACCTGCTCAAGCGTCAGGATCGCGGTCACGTTTAAGCGGATCCCCTCGGAAGAAAGCTTTTTAATGAGCGGAATGCTTGATTCGCCCTTGGAATTCGTGATCGGGATCTTCACAAATACGTTATCGGAAAGAGCTGAAATAACCTTCGCCTCCTTCTCCATCGTTTCAAAATCATCCGCGAAGACCTCTAAGGACAGCGGAAGATCCGGAATTTCCTTCAGCGCTTCCTTCGCAAAGCCGATATAATCCTTCACACCGGCCTTTTTCATTAACGTCGGATTCGTTGTAAAGCCTTTTACGAGTCCCTTCTGGTATTCCTTCTTCATCCCTTCAATATCCGCGCCGTCGGCGTAGATTGTGATCTTTAAATCCTCTACCTTCATACTTCCCTCCTGTTATGAAAAAAATAATTATTATAGTGCATTCACGAGCAGATGCCAGATAACGCCCTGCCATCCCTCCGCATGCGGTGTGATCCTCTCTTCCGCCACCACCGGGATCAGCACGCAGGCATCCGAAACCTGTTTGGAATAGCCGCCTGTCCTCGAAACAACGGAAATGATCTTCGCGCCCCGTTCCTTCCCGAGCTTCAATGCGTTCACGATATTTAACGAGGTCGTTTCGCTTCCTCCGCCGACGGAAAAGACCATGATCGCGTCATTGCCCGAAAGCTTTGAGGTCTTTAACCACTCCACAAAGGTCGTTTCCCAGCCCTCATCATTGGTTCTGGCCGTCAGCTCCGATACGTTATCGGTCGGCGCATAGGTTTCGATCCCGCCGATCTTGCGGAAATCATTGACGGCATGGGAAGCGTTGGCCGCGCTGCCGCCGACGCCGAGGATAAACAGCCTTCCGCCTTTTTCCTTTAATTCCTTCAGGATCACGATACCCTTTTCGATCTCCTCCCGCGGTACGGACTCCACGATCTTCTGGGTCTCCTCCAGATACCGGTTAATATACT
The DNA here is from genome assembly GCA_024698885.1 of Lachnospiraceae bacterium. Lineage (GTDB taxonomy): Bacteria > Bacillota > Clostridia > Lachnospirales > Lachnospiraceae > UBA2868. The sequence continues at coordinate 2,048 of JAILQQ010000020.1, forward strand.
CCATGCTCATTTTTCATACCCCCTTTATTTGTTTTGCTGCTTCCAACACATTCTTTACTGTCAGATCCAGTTTGACATCACAGAGCTTCTTGCAGGCATCGCACTTCAGCTCTCCCACAAAAACGGTTTTAACCCCGGCAGCCTGTCCGGCCTGCAGATCTGTGATCGAATCTCCGATCATATAGGAGTTGTCATAATCAATATTATAAATGTCTTTCGGCCTTAAGATCAGCCCCGGCTTTGGTTTCCGGCAGTCACAGTTCTTCACGAGAAACGGTTCAAAGCAGGGATTGTGATCGTTTATATACGCCAGGCGCTTTGGATAATGATAGCAGGCATAAACCGCTTCCAACTCGATCCCTGCCTCCTGAAAGCTAAGGATCATGGCCGTATTGATATCATAGAGCGTCGAAAGTCTCGCTTTTCCCTTGCCGGCCGCCGGCTGGTTCGTCGCGATAAAGACATAATAGCCTTTCTCGATGAACAGGGAAACCGCTTCCTTCGCATAGTCAAACAGCCGGAATTCCGAAAGCGAAAGCGGTGCGTCCAGCTGCTCGATATCCTCATTAAAGACGATCTCGTCAAGCACCCCGTCCCGGTCAAGGAAAACCGCCGGCCGCTTCTGATACAGCCGTTTTTCGATATATTCCGAAAACTCCTGCAGGGCTGCAGGGCTGCCGATCTCGTAAAAGCGTTTCGTCACGACATGCGCCGCAAGCTCCCCGCGAAGGCTCAGTCTGTTCTGCAGGACGGCCACATCAAAAGGCGTTCCTTCCTCAAAATCCGCAAACAGAGCCTTTTCATAGATACAGACGCCATAGTCGATATATTCCATCTCCGGCGTTGTATTCTTCTTATCATAAAGCACGATCTCATTGTTTTTGCAGACAACGTTGCTCTTGTCAAAACGGTCCCCGTTTTTCAGCACCGTCATCAGGGCACGCTTTCCCTCCCGTCTGCCCTGATAATACCGGTAGATCGTTTCCTCATAATCGATATCCATAAAGGAATCACCGTAGATGACTAAAAAATCATCCTCCAGATACGGATAGGCCCGTCTGATGGCGCCGCCGGTCCCGAGCAGCTCCTTGCCGTCATAGCAATACTGAATGGAAATCCCCTGAGAAGAACCGTCTCCGTAATATTCCTCGATCATTTCCGCCTTATAGCCGATCAGGAACAGAAAACGGCGGAAGCCGTAATGCTTAAGCAGCATCAGCTCATAATCAAAGAACGGCCTGCCCTTCACCTCTACCAGTGACTTGGGCGTCTCCTTCGTATACTCCTTCAGCCGGGTCCCCAGGCCTCCCATCAGAACAACGACCTGCAGATTGGCACAGGGATTTTCCATAAAAGCGGCATCGATCATAATGTTTTAGCCCCTTCCATTTCAAACCGGAAGCGGACCTCCTCCATACCGGCCTCTGTCAGCACACGCCTCAGCCGGATCTTGTCCTTCGCATAAAACATTAAGAACCCGCCGCCGCCGGCACCGATCATTTTTCCGCCCAGGGCGCCGTTTTTAAGCGCCAGATCATACCATTCATCGATCCTTGCGTTGCTCATGCCGCCGGAGCGTTTCTTTTTATACTGCCAGTGCACGTTCATGATATCCGCAAAGCGGTCAAGGTCGCCCTGTTCGAAGGCTTCCTTGCTCTGATAGCCGAGATCCTTCACAAAGTCCAGATTCTTTATCATATCATCGTTATGGTTCTTACTCTTATCGTCCTGCTCCTTTAAGATCGCGCCGGCCGAGCGGGAAAAGCCGGTAAAGAACAGGCAGAGATTGTCCTCCAGATTATAAAGCGTCTCTTTGGTGATCCTGAGCGGATCCACCCAGACATAGCCGTCTTTTTTGAACTGCATGCAGGTAATCCCGCCGTAAGCCGCAATATACTGATCCTGCTTTCCGATAGGCTCCTTCAGACGGTTCATCTCGATATCGCAGGCCTCCTCCGCCAGTGTTCTCGTGCTGACGATATTGCCCTGCATCGTATGAAGCGCCCGCAGTAACGCCGTCGTAAAGCTGCTGGAGGAGCCGAGTCCCGTCCCCGCCGGAATATCCGCCATGGAACAGATCTCAATATGATCATCCTGCCAGTCCAAAAGCTTCAGCGCCTCTCTGATGATCGGATGCTCGATCTGATCAACGGTTTCCGCCTTTTCGAATTTGGAATACTTCAGAAAATATCCCTGGTCAAAGGTCTGGTGCAGCGTAATATAAACATACTTGTCGATCGCCGCGGAGATCAGGAAGCCTTCATGTTCCTCATAATATGACGGCAGATCTGTTCCCCCGCCGCCAAGGGATATCCGTAACGGACTTCTTGCAACTATCATAATGCCATCCTTTCCTCATCTATAAAAGTGGTTTTTCGACAACTCGTCTTCAACCACATCCTCCTCCTTGTAGTCTAAGTCCTTATCGGACATATATTTCATCATGTCGCGAATACACTTCTTTCTTCCATCGTCAAATTTGCGGTACATTCTGAGCAAGCTTCTCTCCCCGGGAAGAATTTGATTTTCTTCATCCATGCCCCAAAACAGATAGTTCGGTGTTGTGTCAAGGAATTCACATATTTCATCTACATATTTCAGATATACAACACTTCCGTCATATTTCCACTTTGATACCGCACCTGAGGATATTCCCAAATGCTCTGTAAGATCTATTTCCTTCTTTCCTCTTTTTCTTATTAATTCCAGTATGCGCAATACAATCGGATTGTCCGTCAGCTCCTTTGTTGTTGTCGCCATTCTTCCCTTCCTTCCAGAAGCCCAACCTTTCAGACTAGCAAAAAATTTCTTCTAATATAAGGTTTGAACTTCTTCTCCACAGAATATACAATCTCAGTGGAAGTGGCGCATTACATTTACGTCTCTTTCACTTTTAAGCCCGTCCCGTTACTTAGCGTCTCCGAACGCTCTTGAATAGCCTGGGCTTTGCGGTATCTGCGTGCTTTGTCGTGTCGCCTTGAAAGCACCTAGATGAGAATTGTCTACACCGTACCGCTTTTTCAAAAGCAGTCGGCGATAACGTTACGTGAAATGCGTCTTCCATTGAACCTGATGCTACGTGACAGCCAGTACGGATGCCGTATCAATCATAGCAAAAAAGGAGGGTCGGGGCAAACATCCCGATTGGTTATTATGAAAGAAAAAACGACAAACAATTCATACAGTCTTTCTGATCTGATCCGTAATCCCGGAGCTGTTATCGAGGATTTTAATAAAATCGAAGATATCAGTGATTCCGAATACGTCAAGGAGTACGGTATCGGCATTGACTGTCATTCCAAGTTTATTGAAGTTTGCGTCCGTTATCGCAAGGAATCAGTCATCAAAAAAGCTCAGGGCCATTTCTCAACTGAATGGGAAGACCTTACTGCCGCTCGCGACTGGTGCGTTGAGATCCTCAGCACAAAAGCGGATCCTACTCCGGATCTGTCAGAGCCGCTTCATTATCTCGTAGAGTCCACGGCGAGTTATCACATGCCTGTTTGCATGGCCTTCGGCGGAAATCCAACAATCATCAATCCAACTATCGCCGGTGCTACAAAGCGTAAAACGGATGTCCTTGACAGTTGCCTGCTTGCTCTACACGATCAGTTAAACATCTGGCGCGAGTTTTATGTTCCAAGCAATGATGTCATGATACTACGCGTTTTGATTGCTCAGCGTGATCGATATCTGCATGATGCCACAGCAACCGGTAATCGAATCAACAACATCCTGGCCCGCTTTGGATTCACCCTGGGACGATCCGGAAGCGTTGTTAAGGATCATGCCATCCGCTCCATTGTGGAAGATCAGATATCTGACAATCCGTCCGAAATCGAGGGATTATGCCCCTTCCTTCTTCCGATGGAGGTTCGTCTTGTTCTCCGGGACGAATACGAGAAGTACGACCGTTTTACTTCAAAGGCTGAGGAGAGCAGGATTAAAATCTTTGAAAAGGCCCGTTCCATGGAATGGGAAACCGATACCGGCACTCTTTCTGGGGACGAAATGATTCGTATCCTCTCCACCGCCCCGCAAATAGGAGAACTCACAGCCATCATATGGTTGGCAAGGGTTGTTACTCCACGACGTTTTCGTAATGCAAAGGCATTATCCGCTTACTGCGGTCTTGATCCGAGCCTCAAAATCAGTGCCGGAAAGGTAACAAGTACGGTCATGCGCAGCGGAAACAAAGCTCTTCACAAAGCATTAAACATGAGCGCCCATCGCCTTATACGCCATCACAACGAGATGTTCGGGATTTGGGGCTACAACCTTCAACAACAAACCGGAAAGAAGAAAAAAGCAGCTAATGCCGTCGCCCGGAAGCTTTCGGTTGCGATGTATTACATGATGAAAACTGGTACGGAATTCTCTTACGAAAACTACCATTCCATTCGAAACATCGATGTGTCCGAAATTCCTGTAGAAGATCTCGTTCTTATTAACCGTGATTTCCGACGTTACATCCGTATTCTCAAGGAAAACGATATCCATACCACCGTTGATCTGGCAACAGCGTACATCACTTGTTCGTTAGGTTCGTGTCATGGTCTGGGCAAGAAGTTCTTCGGACTTCTTAAAGACTTTCTGGATCACCATGTGACCTACAAGGAGATATACGATGAAATACAAGCAAATCTCAAAAACAAGGAGGTCAATTGTCAATGAACAAACGAAGCACAAAAACACCAAACAATCCGATGTCAGGACTTTCTATTTCCGGGATCGTAATCGACAGAACTAGGCGGATGGTTCCTCGTGATAATCCGACCACAGAGATTGTCACATATACCGTTCAGGACGGCTTCAACCGGAAATTTTATGTTGATGATTACTCACCAGACGACTATCTCGAGGTAGAATCAAGCGTATGTCTTCCGGTGTATGTCAAAGCCTACAATAAGAAGAACGGAGAGCCATCCTACACCCTCAATGTTCAGAAATCCGAAGCAACTGCAATAAGGGGCGAGCACTTCTAAAAGAGGTTAAATCCAGCGACCGTGAATACATCTACAAAGCAGATGTATTCATGGTCGTTTGCTTTTACGTCACCACTTTTATATCTGCCTTACAGACGCCACCCGGTGTCTAATCGGCTATT
>JAILQQ010000023.1 GCA_024698885.1 Lachnospiraceae bacterium
AGTGTTCATCAGAACGAATACCGGCACGCAGAGCATGGCGACCAGGGAACTTAAGCAGGCGGCGCGACGCTGATCTCGCTCCTGTGCGGCGTGCCGGCTGCCTACGCTCTTTCCCGGATGGATTTTAAGGGAAAAAAGCTGTTTCTCGGCTTTGTGATCATGAGCCAGATGTTTTCACCGGTAGTATTGCTTATCGGTATCGCGCAGCTTATGAGCGCTTTGAACCTGAGCGATTCCATCGCGGGACTTATGTTCATCAATGCCGCCTTTAACCAGGCCTTTGCGATCTGGCTCTTACGGGGAACCTTTGTATCGATCTCGCCGGAAATGGAGGAGGCAGCGCTGATCGACGGCTGCAACCGGAGACAGAGCCTGTTAAAGGTGCTGATCCCCATGGCCGCGCCGGGAATCGTTACGGTGCTGATCTTTGTCTTTATCAATGCCTGGAATGAATATACGATCTCCACGGTACTCATATCCACCGCGGAGAACCGGCCGATCACCGTAGGCATCACGCAGTTCTCCTCCTTTAATATGATCGAGTGGCAGTATCTGTTCGCGGCATCCCTGCTTGCGACGATCCCTGTTGTGATCCTCTTCATGGGAATCGAAAAATATCTGGTCTCCGGCCTGACCTCCGGCGGCGTGAAGGGATAGGAGGCGTTCAGATATGATGACGGTAGAACAGATCACAGAGCAGTTCCGGCTGGAGGGAGATCTTGTTTCCTTCAGGCCCTTTGGCGCGGGCCATATCAACCGTACCTGGCGGCTTAAGACGAGTCAGGGAAAGCGCTATGTTCTTCAGCGCATCAATCGTACCGTGTTTACGGACGTTCCGGGCCTCATGGAGAACGTCACGGCCGTGACCCGTTACCTGTCAGAGCGTACAAATGATCCGCGGGAATGCCTTCATCTGATCGAAACAAAGGACGGAAGGACCTGGTATCAGGCGCCGAATCGGGAATACTACCGGATCTATGATTATATCGGGGACGCGATCTGCCTTCAGCATGCGGAGCATCCGTCGGATTTTTATGAGAGCGCGGTGGCCTTTGGCCGCTTCCAGAAGCTTCTCGGCGATTTTCCGGCAGAAACGCTTCATGAAACGATCCCTGATTTTCACCATACGCCGAAGCGCTATCTGAAATTCCGTCAGGTGGTACAGGACGACCCCTGCGGCCGCGTGAAGGAGGTCGGAGAGGAGATCGATTTTCTGCTTGCCAGAGAGGCGGAAGCGGGGATCCTTCAGAGTAAGCGGGAGTCCGGAGAACTGCCTTTACGCGTGACCCATAACGATACCAAGTTAAACAATGTCATGCTGGATCAGAAAACCAGAAAGGCGCTTTGCGTGATCGATCTGGATACCGTGATGCCGGGGCTTGCGGCGTACGATTTCGGCGACGGGATCCGTTTCGGCGCTTCGACCGCGGCGGAGGATGAGAAGGACTTAAGCAGGGTAAATCTGGATCTGAAGCTCTATGCGTGCTTCGCCGAGGGCTTTATTAAGGCCTGCGAGAACCTTTCTAAAGAGGAGATCGAAGCGCTTCCTTTTGGGGCGAAGCTTATGACGCTCGAAAACGGGCTTCGCTTTTTAACGGATTATCTGGAGGGGGATCATTACTATCACATCGAATATGCGGATCAGAACCTGGACCGCTGCCGGACACAGTTAAAGCTCGTGCGGGATACCGAAGAGAAGTGGGATGAGATCCGAAAGCTCGTGGCGGGATTTGAATAAGGAAATGATCTGCTAAAAAAAACCGTTTTCGCAAGTCAGTTTGCGAAAACGGTTTTTTAATTTTAAGATCGCGGCGTCAAAAGCCACATGGCATCTTTTTGCCTACTTCAGGTCATGCAACTTAAAGAAGATCAGCTGCTCTTCCATATCGTCGGCGATGTTCTTCATGATACCTGCGTATCTCTCGAGTATCTGCATGTTGTCATTCAGCTCGGTGATGGAGTTTGCGGTTTCCTGAGAGGCTGCCGCATTCTCCTGGGAGATGGCAGACAGACCGGACATGGCGTCTACGACTACTGTCTTGGCGGTATCGCAGCTCCTTGCGTCATGAGCGATGCTCTCAACGCCGTCCACGGTCGTCTGGATATCCTCGATGAGGTTATTGATCGCTTCGACCGTAGAGGTAAGAACGGTTTTCTGTTCCTCGGTAGCCCGCATGACGTCCTCGGATTTCTTTACGGCACCCTGGGATTCATTCAGCAGAACATTCATTTCCGCGGAGATCTCCTCTGCCGCTCTGGCGGAATCGACAGCCAGCTTTCCGATCTCTTCCGCAACAACCGCGAAGCCTCTGCCGGCTTCACCGGCTCTGGCAGCCTCGATCGAAGCATTTAAGGAAAGCAGATTTGTCTGCGAAGCGATCTCCGTGATCGAGGAAACCTTCTCGTTGATCCGTTCCACTGCCGAGAAGGTAGCGCCGATACTGTGAGAGATCTGATTCACGTTTTCGCTCATTTCATCGGAAGCATCGGAGAGCTTCGAGATCTGATCCGCGGAGGCCTTGGAATTGACATGCATATTCTTCGCGGTTTCCTCCAGGGATTCGGCACTGTCGAGCACCCGCTGGATCGCTTCGGAAATACTGCCGACGTTTTCGGTGGCGGACTGAATATCTTCTGCCTGCTGCGTCGCGCCGGAAGCGATCTCGCCGATGGAATTCGATGCGCCTTCGGCATTGCCGAAGATCTTTTCGGACATCTCCTCGACCTCCAACGCATGGGAATCCACATCGTCAGCGGCCTGCTTGATCCCGGTCAGGATCTTGGAGAGATTTTCGATCAGCTCGTTGCTGGAACGGAGCATATCACCCAGCTCGTCGTTTCTGTCCAGATTCTTTTCGGCCTTTTCAAAGCGTCCGTCCGCCAGGGCATTGATCACATCTTCCACCTCGGTGACAACCTCGGCGATGTTGTTTGCGTTCATATACACGACGATCGAAGCAATGATCAGGCAGGCTATGATGATCAGGATGATCCGGATAATGCTCTTGTTAATAAAGGAATCGACGCTTGCTTTTGACTTGCCGACGAAGGCCATGCCGACAACGGCGCCGCCTTCTTTAACAGGCTGATACGCGACATAGTAGGGAGTACCGGCTACCATGGTATTGTTATCCCGGAAAGGATTTCCTTTTCCGATAACCTCGGCGATGACCTCCGCGGCCGCCTGGGTACCGATGGGCCGCTTTCCTTCAGCGGTGATAACACTGGTATGCTCTCGGGTATCTCCTTTAAACCAGGTAAAGTCATAACCGGTCTCGGATTTCAGTTTATCCTCGAAGGTATTTTCGGGATATTCCTCTTCCGAAGCCTCTAATTTCGCGTCAAGATAAAATTTCGCGGTGGATTCCAGACCATCCAGGACCTCTTCCTCCATACCGCTTCGGATCGACAATGCTGAAACGACGCACGCGATCACTCCGACCAGGATCAGAGGGATCAGTGCGATCATTAACAGTTTGACCTTAATAGATACTCTTTTCCCCATTATTTTCATCTCCCTTTCTGTTATGCCCCCTCCGGGCAATTCATACAATATATCAAAAATATATTATACGGTAACATTTTATCATAAAAAAGTGGGATTCACAAGCGAAAAAACCGCGAAAAATCACAAATATCATTAAAGAAAACACCGGAATAATCTTGAACTGATGTATATTTTTGGATATGATAAGGAAATGATCCGGGCGGCAAAGTCTGCCGGACCGGCACGGAAAGGGATCGACAAAAATGAAACGGACGACACTCTGTTATCTGGATGACGGCAGCCGGTATCTGATGCTTTACCGGAATAAAAAGGAAAATGACGAAAACGCGGGGAAATGGATCGGTATCGGCGGAAAGGTGGAAGAGGGTGAGACGCCGGACCAGGCCATGATCCGCGAGGTATCTGAGGAAACGGGTCTTACGGTAAGGAGTTTTCACTATTACGGTATCGTACAGTTCGTTTCGGACATCTATGAGGCGCAGGATATGTATCTCTATTCCTCCCGGGATTTCTCCGGGTCGCTCCTTCCCGAGTGCGACGAGGGGGAACTTAGATGGGTCGAAAAAAGTAAGCTTATGTCTCTTCCGATGTGGGAGGGCGACCGCTTCTTTCTGGAAAAACTGTTAAGCGGCGTGGACAGAGTCTCTCTGCGGCTTTCCTATGAAGGCGACCGTCTTGTTTCTGCAGAGGATCTTCTAAAAATTACCTGATCATTTGAAGACGTCAGGGTCAAAAGCACTTCGCGGCTTTTGCCCCTGACATCATTTGCAAAAAGCATGATAAAGATAATTCCTTATGATAAAAGCTATGACAATGCCATATCGTCCCTTGACAGGGACATCTTTCTGGAGCTGAAGCACCATCCGGATGTCCTGACGGAAACCGTTCATTTAGCCATTGATGAGACGAGGGAGCTGATCGGCCTCGGCTATCTTCTGAGTGCAGAGGATCAAAGGGAGCTTCTGCAGGGCAGGGGCGACGGGTTTGTGCATCTGATCGAACGGGCGTGGGGAGAGCGGGAGGCAGAGGCCTCCATTGCCCTTTTTGACGCCCTTATGAAGAGCTTTGAGGGTTTTTCATCTCTTGCCGGACGTAAGGACGGGCGCCTTCTGTTGCGCCTGTGGTGTCGGGAGCAGGATACCGCTTATTACGATTTCCTGCGGGAGCTTTGTTTTTTTCCGGCCCGCAGGATGCATACCATGGCCTGTGAACTGAAGGATTTTTCGGCTTCGCTTTCTGATATCTTTCATAAGGTAAAGGAGAACGGACTTCCTCTGCTGATCCGGGCTCTGCCGCTTACGGAGGCGGCACTTTCCGATTATCTTGCCGTATATAATGCTGCCTTTTATCCTGCACAATCGCAGAGCGGATCATCGCGAAACTGGGAGCAGGGGCGGAAAGAGAACCGCTCAGGGGATCTGCGCTTCAAGACGGATCATTACGGCGGCGTCACGTATGCGGCCTTTTTGACGGGGGAGCGCCGGGACGATCTGGTCGCTGCCGTAACGATCTGGCGGATGGGCGATCAGACGATGGCTACCGAAAATATCTTCTGCCATCCGGCGTATCAGAACCATGGCGTAACGAGAGCGCTGCTTGGCTATGTGCTGCTTCTTCTGAAGAGTCAAGGCGTTAAGAGGACCGTTCTGACGGTCTATGAGGATGAGGAACCGGCGGTCTTGCTGTATCGGTCCTTCGGTTATCATATCCGCCATAAACTTATTGAAATGCACGCTTGCGCCGGTGGGACAGTAGGGTTACAATAAGAAAGTATCGCAAGACGCCGATCGTTACGTTGACCGGTACAGTCAAGGAAGGAACGGGATTTATGAGCGCAGGTTCTGAGGCCAGAGTGATTCTGCCGCCTCCGGGAAATATCGACAACAGAACAGATTTTCAGGAAAATTCCGTGCGCTCGTTCACGCGGGACCGCCCGGAAATAAGATCCGGGAAAGCGCCGCGCGTGATCAATCTTCTGCCGGAGAACGGAGAAACGGCTGTTTCGTCAACTCATCGGATCATCAGTCTTGCCAAGGCGGGACCTGTGGTGGGTCGCGTGAAGGTCAAGGGGCGGATGGTGCGCTTTGAGGCAAAGGAGAAGCCGGAAAAGGTGAAAGAGCCTGCGCCTGCCGCGAAGCCGGAGAAACCGGAGGCAACGTCCGGAGCAAAGGAAAAAGAAAAGGAGAAGGAGAAAACACCGGCTTCCACGACCGGACCGGAGAAAAAAGAAGAGACTTTTACGACTGGACCGGCAGAAAAGCCGGCCGAAAACGAGGCTGCTCCGGCCGCCGAAGCGGAGATCATCCCGTTTCCCGAAAAAAAAGAGAAAAAACCGATAAACTACGCGTATTTAAAAAAATGCGTGATGCGTGTCGTGGTGATCTGCGCCGGGCTGTCCCTGATCGCTTATCTGGCCGGTGCGGTCATATTCAGTCAGATATTCTATCCCAGAACGGTCTTAAACGGGATCGGCTGCGGTCTGCTGCCGGCGTCGAAAACCGAGGAGCTGATCAGCGAGACCATCGCCGGCTACAGCATAGAGATTAAAGGACGTGACGGCATGACCGGAACGATCAGCTCGGAGGAGATCCGTCTGATGCCGGTCTTCCACGGCGAGGTGAAGGAGACCATCAAAGCCCAGCAGCCTTTTCGCTGGCCGCTTCTTTTCCGAAAGCTTCAGGAGATCGATCTGGAGGAGGTGACGCTGTACTCCAATGAGTCTCTGCGGGAAGCTGTCAGTAAACTGCCTTTTTTTGATCCGGAGAATATCCGGAAACCGGAGGACGCGTATATCGGGGATATTACGGATCAGGGCTATGTGATCACGAAGGAGGATAAGGGAACCGTTCCCATCGAGAGCGGGATCGTGAAAACAGTAGCCTCCGCGGTGGATACCCTTGATAAGACGGTGAGCATTGACAATGACGCCTGCTATGAGACTGCTGTCGTTACTTCAACAGATAAAGAGCTGAATACGCTGCTGGAAAATCTGAATCAGTACTGTGCCGCAAAGATCATATATGAGTTCGGCGATAAGGAGGAGATCCTGGACGCGAACAAGATCAACGAGTGGATCACGGTAGAGGGCAGCGAGGTCACATTTGATGAGAGCCAGGTTGCCGAATACGTAAAAACCCTGGCCAGGCGCTATGATACTTTCGGGCAGCCCCACGCTTTTACGACCCATGAGGGGGAGGAGATCACGATCGTCCAGGGAGCCTACGGCTGGTGGATGGACAGGACAAAGGAAACGGAGGAGCTGATCGAATGCATCAAGAGCGGCTACCGGGGAAAGCGGACGCCTGTCTATAAGGAAACGGCCGCGCAGTATGGTACCCCCGACTATGGGGATAACTACGTGGAGGTGGATCTGACAAACCAGCATTTATGGGTTTATGAGGGCGGCAAGCCGGTCGTGGATTCCGATTTTGTTTCCGGCAACGTTTCGAAGAACAACGGAACCCATGTCGGTATTTACGGCATTACGTATAAGGAGCGGAACGCGACGCTGAGCGGCGCGAACTACGCGTCGCACGTTTCCTACTGGATGCCCTTCAACGGCAACGAGGGGATGCATGACGCGACCTGGCGCAGCAGCTTCGGCGGCGATATCTATCTTACAAGCGGTTCTCACGGCTGCGTGAACCTGCCGCTTGAAAAAGCCGCGGAAATATATGATCATGTGGAGGAGGGGGAAGCCGTGATCGTTTATGGCGGAAAGACGTATACGCCGCCCGCGCAGCCGGAACCGGATCCGCTTGTGCTGGATCCGATGCAGCAGCTGCAGCTTTTGATCGACGCGGGGATCCTGAATCCTGATGGCAGCATTCCGGAAACCACGACGGTTCAGGAATAGATAAGACAATATATTGGTGAAAACAGGAGGTTTCGTATGGGTTATGTTGTTTTGATTCTTTTCATTCTGCTCATTATTCTCTGCATCCGGTGCATCTGCATCGTACCCCAGGCCAATGCCTGGATCTTAGAGGTGCTCGGACGCTACCGCGCGACCTGGATGGCCGGGATCCATCTGCGGGTGCCGATCGTTTACCGGGTTGCGAAGAAGGTGAGCTTAAAGGAGCAGGTGGCTGACTTTGAGCCGCAGCCCGTTATCACGAAGGATAACGTTACGATGATGGTGGATTCCGTTGTGTTCTTCCAGGTTTTTGACGCCAGGCTGTTCACCTATGGCGTGGAGCGGCCCATTGCGGCGATCGAGAATCTGTCGGCAACGACGCTGCGAAATATCATCGGTTCCATGACGCTTGATGAAACCCTGACCTCACGGGATATGATCAACGGCCAGATCACGGCGATCCTTGATGAAGCGACGGATAAATGGGGGATCAAGGTAAACAGGGTTGAGGTCAAGAATATACAGCCGCCGCGCTCGATCCAGGATGCCATGGAAAAACAGATGCGTGCGGAACGCGAAAAGAGAGAAGCGATCCTGACGGCGGAGGGTAAAAAGCAATCGGCGATCACGCTGGCGGAAGGTGAGAAGCAGGCGGCGATCCTCAGAGCCGAGGCAGTGAAGGAGCAGACGATCCGCGAAGCAGAGGGTCAGGCGGAAGCGCTGCTTGCGGTGCAGAGAGCCAGAGCGGAGGGAATAAGACTGATCAACGAAGCCAATCCTTCCGCACAGTATATTCAGCTGAAATCCTTTGAGGCAGCCGAAAATATGGCAAAGGGTCAGGCAACGAAGATCATTGTGCCGTCTGATATCGCGAATCTGACGGGTACGTTCACCGCGGTCACGGAAGCGGTGAGAAATAACGAGGGCAAGTGATGTCAACGTTAGCGGGCTTTCTGATCACGCTGGCTCTGATCATTATCTCCATAGGCAGCCAGAAAAAGAAAAAACAGAAGGAACAGGGACCGGCGCAGGGGCAGAGACCGAAAAACCGGCCTGTTAACGGCGTGAACCGGCAGATGCAGAAGCAGACCGGTTCCTCTTCGGCTGTCCGTGCGACAGAGGAGAATAAATCATATTTGATGTTTGATGACCGGAAAAATGACTGGCTTGCGAAGCAGCTTGAGGAGGAAAAGCGGGCACAGCGGCGGATCACGGCCATGTTTGATCTGAAATACGACGCGAAACAGTCGCATGCACAGAACTGTGACGCAAGAGCGATGCGGGATTTTCACGCACAGAACTGTGACGCGGAGGGGATCGATACCGCAAAAGGGAAATAGAAAAATGCGGATCGGCGCAGAAGAAACAAAAGAGGAGGAGAAGGTGATGAGAAAGAATCTGAAAAACAGGTGGAGGACGTTTGCGCTTGCGATGCTCCTTGCGGCAGGGTCGGTTTTATGCCCTGTGAGCGTCAAAGCCGAGGCCCTTCCGTCCATCGTACAGATGGCGACTACCTATACCTATACGGAAATGTGCGGGGATATCGCGGAGCTGTGCGCTGCTTATCCGGGCATCGTAACAAGCGGCGCCATCGGAACGAGCGTACAGGGAAGGACCATTCCGCTTGTTACGTTAGGGAACCCCGGGGCGCCCCATGCTATTATGATCCAGTCCTCGATCCACGGGCGGGAATATATCGCGTCCCAGGTAACGATGGCCATGATCGAATATTACGCGATGCAGTTTGCGTCCGGCAATTATGCGGACGTACTGGCGTCCACCTGCTTTTATATCGTGCCCATGGCAAACCCTGACGGGGTAACGATCGCCCAGACGGCTTCGCCGAACTGGAAGGCCAATGCAAACGGCGTGGACCTGAACCGGAACTTCCCGACAGCCTGGGAGCTTACCAAGGGTGCGGCCGGACCGGGCGCCGCAAACTTCAAGGGCTTTGCACCGGCCTCGGAGCCGGAGACCCTTGCTTTGATGTCTTTGGCCGCGGCACACAACTATTCCTGCTATATCAGCTATCATCAACAGGGCAACATCATCTATTACGATGACGATCTGACAATGGCAGCTACGGCGGCGTTATCCCGGGCGCTGGCGACGACGGTTTCCTCCGTGAACCATTATGCCATGGTCAATACTTCCGGTACCAACAAGTCGGGAACCACGACCTACGGGGGCTTCGGGGATCTGGTGCTGATATCGCTGCAGAAGCCCGGGATCACAGTGGAATGCGGTTCCGCTTACGGAGCGGCAGGCCAGGGCCAGTGCAGCGGTATTTTCCTGAAAAATGCCGAAAGCTGGGCGGCGGTCGCCAGATTATTCCAGTAAAACGAGGGACATAAACGGGACACCATATCTGTTATATTCTTCCTGTAAGGAGATGATCCGGCCGGAAAACCTGCCGGATCGGCGCAGTAGGAAAGAGCGAGGCCTTAGGGCAGGGAGGATATGAATATGAACGGAAATTTATGGGTCTTTTGGGCAAAGCGGCTGCATATCGTAGATGGAAATCACCGGGACTGGTACGGTTACTGTGATGAGGTTTCCAATGACTGCGACCTGAACGGGGACGCGATCGTACTCGAGTTAAAAAACGGAAGCTTTAAGGAGTTTCCGCGGAGCAATATCCGTCTGATCGAATGTGCATAAGGAAATGACTCGGTCTGCGAAGCAGGCCGAAACGAAGGCTTTGTGTACAGGTTGGTGCAGAGATAACAAGCGTATTTTCGGGATTTTTTCCCATCTCCTGCGGAGAGATGTAGAAAATCAAAGGAAAATACGCTTCTTTTTTTGGATATTTTTCCTGCTTGCGGTTTAAAATCGGATGTGGTAGGATAACTGTGTCTAGAGGAAATGATCCGGTCTGAAAGGCAGACCGGATCGTTACGAACAGGTTCGTGCCTAAGCGCACGATTCACAAGCGAATCGGCGCAGGGGGAAACACTTCGGCAACGTTTTCCATATCGGGAGAGATCCCGTCAGAGAATCATAAGTCTTATGCATAATTTGCAGGGACTGTCCGGTGCGCTCGCACCGAAATTTCTATCTGAAGTAAGAATAAACCATGACAAAAGAATACCGAAGGATCACGGTGCTGATCTGTAATACCGCCGTTCTCAGGGAGTATGCGCTAAGGCGCGGGGAAACCGTACAGATCGTGCTTTCTGCCCGGCATGAGGGCATGACGCTTAGTGCCTGTGCCGTTAAGGAGGGACTATTGCTGTCCTGCACAGGATGCGGATTTACGTCTCTTGCGGACGGAACGGCGCAGTTGTTTACGGGGGATCCCGGAGCGGGGACGGAAGGAAGAATCGCAAAGCGATTCTCTCATGTGGAATTTTCAGGAAAATTCCACGCGGCCGCTGACGCGGAACCGCAGGGATCACAGGACGATACGCACAGAAAACTGATCACGAGCGATACGCGGCTTTCCCTGGTTAGGGAATCGCGGAACCGCAGGGAAGAATCGCAAAGCGATTCTCTTATGTGGAATTTTCAAGAAAATTCCACGCGGCCGCTAGCGCGGGATCGCGGGGATACGGATGAAAGGTTTGCCGTTTTTGTATTTTTTGACGAGGTAGGATCGCAGGGTGACCATCTTATGCGGGACCGCGGAGAAAACCGGGCCGTCTGTTACAGGACGGATTTTTCACAGGCGGGGGAGCTTTTGATCGGCCGTAGTCTGACAGCCGATATTGCCTTTCCGGATTGCGCCCTTCTCTCTCTGCAGCATGCCGTGATCGCAAAAACGGAAACGGGGAAAGAGCAGATCCGGATCCTTTCAGAAAACGGCGGCTATATCAATCAGGAATACAAGGAGAAGGAAAGCCTGACAGAGCTTTTCTTCGGAGATGAGATCTCTCTCTTTGCCATAAAGCTCCTCTGGTTCTCGGACTGGTTTCTGTTACTTCCCTACGGCAGCAGGACGGCGGAGAACCTGATCCTAGTCAGGCAGCCGGCGCTTCACAAGGTAGAATCGCAAGGCGATTGTCATATGTGGAATTTTCAGGAAAATTCCACGCGGCCGCTAACGCGAAACAGTAAAGAAGATATCCGTGGAAAGGAGAGCCTACCCCGGCTCTGGGAGCCGCATCCGATCCCGCGCACCGTAAAAAGCATGAACATGACACCGGTGGTGCTTGA
Source organism: Lachnospiraceae bacterium (assembly GCA_024698885.1). Taxonomy (GTDB): domain Bacteria; phylum Bacillota; class Clostridia; order Lachnospirales; family Lachnospiraceae; genus UBA2868. The sequence goes on from JAILQQ010000023.1 coordinate 11,520, forward strand.
GGCACCGCCTCATAAGCAGACCGCGCATGCGGAATCGATCTGGCTCACCATCGGGCCGGCCTTTACCATGACGATCCCGATGGTACTCGGCTCGGGACTCGCGATCTACGGCAATAAGGTAGCCGGTACGGAAACCGGAGGAGCCTTCCTCTATACCGGCCTGATCACAGCCGGTTCCGCCGCCTTTTTCGGCGCCCTGTGGGCGGTACTTAATTTCCGGAAACGGCGGATGGATGAAAAAAAACAGGAAAGGAGGAGAAAAAGAGCATATGCGAGGTACATAGCAGAGACCGGGGAAACGATCCGGAAAATTTACGAACAAAACAGAGAGTCTTATCTGTATATGTATCCGCCCGCCATGGCGCTGTGCGATCCGCAGAGCCATGTCTATCTGCACAATCGACGGCCGCAGGACAGTGATTTTCTGTCTTTACGACTCGGCACAGGAAATGGCGGCGTGCGCGCCGTAACGCTGGAACTTCCGAAGGAGCGTTTTTCCCTGGAGCAGGATAGCCTGTCCGGACTGCCGTTTCAGCTGAAGGAACGGTACGAAAGCTTACAGGATGCGCCGGTACTGATCGATCTGAGGGAAAGCAGATTCTGCGGCGTGATCACGGATGCCCCCGGGCAGCTGACAGAGCTCTTTTTTCTCCTGCTTATACAGCTTGCCTATTTTATCGGCAGGGACAAGCTTGGCCTCGCTGTCTTTCTGACGGGAGAGATACTGCCTGGGAGCCGGCTTCGGATGATCCGCTACCTTCCGCAGATGGAAGGCTGTTATTTCGGCGGAGAAGAAAAAGCGCTGACAGACGGGTCTGCGATCCGGGAGGCATTTGCGAAAAAGCTTTCGGAGAATCGGGAAAACAAAACCGAAAAGGCATATGTTGTCCTGACCGATGATTATGCGGCGGTCAGAACGCTGCTTGCAGAGCATGAAAAGCTGCATGTCCTTCTGTTTGCGGAAAGCTTTACGGCTCTTCCGGAGGACTGCAGTGTGATCATAGAGCAGTCGGATGCCTACAGCGGGATCCTGTATACAAGAGATCAGAGCCGTAACCGTCCCGCCATCTTTGACCGCGTGTCCCTTTCTAAAGCGCAGATGCTGGTCCGAAGGCTCTGCAGCCTTTCGGGTGCTGGGGAGCCGGACAGACAGCCTGTTCCGCAGGTCGTGACAATGGGGGCTCTCTGGGATACGGAGGATTTTAAGGAGCTGATCCGCTCCGGTTGGCAGCAGAATGATACGGTCTCCGATATGCGGGTTCCGCTCGGGATCGGGGAGAACGGCAGAATCTGTTATCTGGATCCCCACGAGGATGCCCACGGTCCCCACGGGCTCGTGGCGGGAATGACCGGCAGCGGGAAAAGCGAGCTTCTGCAGACATTGATCCTTTCGCTGATGATCCGGTATTCTCCCGACAAGGTCTCCTTCTTTCTGATCGATTATAAGGGCGGCGGCATGGCGGCGCTGTTTGGCGGACTGCCGCACGTAAGCGGCAGCATTTCCAACCTGTCCGGGGGAAATATTCCCCGCGCGATGGTATCGATCCGCAGTGAAAATGAAAGGCGGCAGAGATTATTTCTGAAAGCGGGCGTGAACCGCATCACGGACTATGAAAGACTGGTGATGAAAAAGAAAGTGGATGAGCCCCTGCCGCATATCTTTATCATAATCGACGAGTTTGCCGAGCTTAGAAAAAACGAGCCGGAATTCATGCGGGAGCTGATCAGCGTGGCACAGGTAGGAAGAAGCTTAGGCGTTCATCTGATTTTAGCCACCCAGAAGCCGCAGGGTACAGTGGACGATGTGATCGCAAGCAATGCGCGTTTCAGGATCTGCTTACGGGTCCAGAGCCGGCAGGACAGCATGGATATGCTGCATAAACCGGACGCGGCATTTTTGACCGGTGCCGGACGGGCCTTTTTACAGGTCGGCAACGACGAGGTATATGAGGAATTTCAGAGTGCTTACACCATGGCGGCAGCTAAGGGCCGGGCGGAAATATCGCTGATCCTTAAGGATGAAAAGGGAGAAAGACGGCTTGAGAAAAAGGAAGCTCCGATTACCGGAGAACACAGGGAAGGATCGTTACGTACCGATCTTGAACGGATCCGGGAGGAGATCCTGCGCGCCGCCGCAAGCCTTTCCTTACAGCCCGCCAGAAAGCTCTGGATGAAGGAGCTGCCGGCATGTATTACTCTCCGGGAGAGCGTCCGGAGCGAAGCCTATATCTATCCGGTCGGACTGTATGACGCGCCGCGCCGCCAGGAGCAGGGAGATTTTATCATTTCTCTTCTTGCGGGAGGCCATCATCTGATCCTTGGCCGCAGCGGCAGCGGAAAAAGTACTCTGCTGCAGAGCCTCGGCTACCGGATGCTTGCGCAGGAAAAACCGGATACGCTTTCACTGTATGTGCTGGATCACAGCAATGGCCTTTTGTCCTCCCTGCGAAACAGCAGGCTGACCGGCGGCTATCTGACGGAGGAGGATAAGGAAAGGACAGGCTTCCTGTTTCACATGCTTCAGAAGGAAATGAAGCGGCGAAAAAAGGATTTTGCCGGTGTGAATTTCGCGACGAAAAAACAGACGGATAAAAAATATCCCGCGATCGTTCTCTTTATCGATCAGTACGGGGCGTTTCGGCAGAGAACCGGGGAGAGGTATGACGCTGTGACGGAGGAGATCCTGAAAAACGGGGAGACCTACGGGATATACTGCTTCTTGACCGGTTTGCAGCTGGGGCCTTCCGATATCCCGCAGCGGGTCCGGGAGCTTTGTAAAACCGTGCTCTGCCTTTCGATGACTGACCGGATGCAGGCTGCCCAAGCCTTTCTCACGACGCGTCTGGATCTGAGGATCGAGGAAGGACCTCCGGGACGCGGGATGGGCTTTGTCGATCAGGAGCTGTTAGCCTTTCAGACCGGATTGTGCTTCCCCGGAAATGAGATCGCGCGCAGACAGTTCCTGGAGTCGTTCATCGAAAAGCAAAATGAGCTTTTTCCGGGAGAACATGCCGAAACGGTGCCGACGATACCGGATAAGCCGCAGCTTTCCGACCTGATGAAAGCCTGCAGGAGAGAAGCTGAGGACGGCATACCGATGCTGCCGGTCGGCTATTGTCTGAAAAGCGGCGAGCTGTTCTGCCTCCCCTACCGCGAAACGGGGTCTTTCCTGATCACGGGACGGAAAAAAAGCGGTAGAAAAAATCTGATACGGATCATTGAAGCCATGGCTGTTTATTGTCAGGTACCGTTTCGGACGGTAAGCACAGTTTCGGAGTTACTAGAAATAATGAGTTATAAAACGGACAGAAAAACAGTCATACTGCTTTCTGATCCGGCGGAAATGCTCGCAGGTTTTTATGAGGGCGCATACAGCCGCGATGAAGAAGAGACCCTTTCGGCACTGATCGAGGAAAACAAGGAATCCTGCCGATACTGCCTCGTCTTCAGACTGGGACGGGAGGAGAGTCTTTCCTTTGCCGGAAGAAGACTTTTCGAGGCACTGACCGGCGAGTCCTACGGCATCTGTATGGGAGGTGCGCTGCAGGAACAGCCGTTCTTTGCGTTTTCGGAGCTTTCCTTCACGGCAAAGAGCGCGGCAAAGAAACCGGGACAGGGTGATGTTCCGTGGCTGTCGGACCGTTTGTTTTCCGGGGAGGTGAAAATTCCGTTATGGAAGGAATGTACCATATAGAACTGTACCTGCCGCAGCTTTTTAAGTGCGCGGAACTTACGGTGAAGGAGACGCTTCCGATCCGGGAGGCGCTGTGGCTTCTTGGCAGGGAATATGGGCTTCCGCAGGGAGATCAGGTACTTCTTTCCCTGCTGGAGGAAAAGCGCCTCGATCCGTCGCTCACCTTCTGCGAGGCGGGGATCCGGACGGGTGACAGGCTGATCCTGATCATATGAAATGATTCAAAAGATCATGCCTAAGCGCACGATCCGCAAGCGGACCGGCGCAGACGGAAATGATTCGGACGGCGAAGTAAAGGAGAAATGAAGGATGGCACAGATACTGGCTGCCGATTATGTACGCATGAATGACGCAATGGTACGGATGGGAGAGATCATCCGGGGCCTGCAGAATGCTGTGGATACACTTTATGAGCATGTGGAGCGTCTGGATATCACCTGGCAGGGAGAAGCGAATACGCAGTTCATGCTGGCGATGTTAAACGATATAAACCGGATGCGGCTGCTGCAGGAGAGAATGGTTTCCTGTCAGCGTACGCTCAGGGAGATACTGGGGGCGTATCAGAGAACCGAGGGGTCGGTTTCAGAAAGAATTATGGAAATGTAAGCGTACGACTCTCACGGCGAGTCGGCGCAGAAAAGGAGATCAGGATATGAATCTGTTAAAAACAAGAAAAGAGATTGAAATCGACTTTATGAAGGCCTGCAGCCAGTCTAAGGAACTGATCGATATTTCCACGAGCCTTTGTAAGATCGCACGGTCGGATATGGCGGAAACGATGGTCATGCTCCGGTCCGGCTGGCAGGGAGAAAATGCAGGCAGTTTTTATGAGAAGGCGGAACAGCTCCGGGATGAGCTGATCCATAACGCGGAGGATCTTTTAAAGATCGCCGATCATATCCATCATACGGCAGATATCGTCTATCACGCGGAGATGATGGCGATCGGTGTGGTTTCTTGATAGCGCAGAAAGGAGTAGAACAGAATATGTCTTATTTTCAGGTGACAGCTGCGGAGCTGAAACACAAAGCAGAGGAATTAAAGGGTCTGAACAGTCACTTTCAAACCCAGACCGAATCGCTCAAAAGCACGGAGGAGGCTCTGAGAATCATGTGGGAGGGAGAAGCAAACAATTCATTCCATAGTGCGTTCCTCAGGGATAAGAGCCGAATGGACAGTTTCAGACAGGCGATAGAACAATATGTGACAGCGCTTATGACTATCGCTTCGAAGTATGAGGAGGCGGAGGCGAGAAACGTCGCAACCGCCATGGCGAGAACGGGTTGAGGAAGGGGGGAGGGAGCGGGGAGAGGCGGGACGGGACAGAAGTGCCCTGTGGCAAAGCCACAGGATCAATTTGCGCAGGAAACCGCTCTCGCAAGCTAGCTTGCAGAGACGGTTCCCTGTGCAAATTCATCCCTGCAGCCAAGCTGCAGGGTGACTTCTGTCCCGTCCCGCCTCTCCCCGCTCCCTCCCTTCCCCTCACAACGTTAAACAACAACTATGTTCTATCAAGTAAGGAGGACCCATGTTATGAACGGTATTCTTAAGGTTACGCCTGAAAAGCTGATCCAGGCTTCGAATGAATTCAGTCAGACCGGAAAAACCATTAGCTCGCTGACCAGTGAAATGATGTCTATTGTCAACAGCCTGAAGTCAATCTGGCAGGGAGAGGCCGCGGCGAGCTACAGCAGCAGGTTTTCGGGGCTCCAGGATGACATACAGAAGATCAACGCTGTGATCCAGGAGCATGTATCGGATCTGAACGAAATGGCAAGAGAGTATCAGAACGCGGAGAAAGCAAGCCTTGAGGCCAGCAGCGCTCTTTTGTCCGATGTGACGGGCTGATGACTTACGATGGCGGGATTCAGCGAAGAGGAGCTTTTGCTCTTAAATAATTACATATATTTTGATTGTGCCGCAAAATGCCCGTCTATTGAGGAAGCGCTCAATGCCTACGGGAAAAGCGACGGCGCCGGGAACCGAAGCTACAGCGGCGAGGATTTCCGTGCAGTGGCCTGCGCGGGCATGTCCGAAGAGGACGCGGCGGATGTTTTCAGACGCCTCGATCAGGCCACTGCGGCGGGCGGTTCCCTGGAGGGACTGACGATCGAACGGGTACTGGATGAGGGAGGTGTCCGGGCAATCTGTGTGAAGAAACCAGACGGGGAAGCCGCCGTGATCTTCCGGGGGACAGGAGGTACTTATGAAGCCTGGCTGGATAATGTCCGCGGGGAATTCGTGGTGGATACCCATATGCAGAAGATCGCTTCGGATTTTATCCGATATGACTGCGGGGCGTATACGGATCTGACCGTTTCCGGCCATTCCAAGGGCGGGAATCTCGCGCAGTTTGTTACGGTGGTCTGCGGACAGCAGATCGCATCCTGTGTATCGTTTGACGGGCAGGGATTTAACAGAGAATTTCTGCAGGAGCATGCGGAAGAGATCGCGACTGCGAAGGAGAAGATCCGGTCCGTCTGCGCCAATAATGATTACGTAAATATCCTGTTAAACTCCATTGCGGGGGAGACCGTCTATATCCGCAATAAGGACCGCTCCCCCGTAGGCGCCCACTGCAGCTATTCCCTGCTCAAATACGGGCAGTTTGACGAGGAGGGAAATGCCAGGCGGTATAAGCTCAATATCCAGACGCCCTTTATCAAGGCCATGAAGACCGTAGTGGACGGGATAGTCGGGGCTGTTGGTCTGCTTCCGGATAACGGTAATGAGAGGATATCGGAGCTTTTGGGATCCATAGTCGCCACGGCCTTCTGCTGCGAGAGGGAGACGAACAAAGTAGATGAATGGCAGGAGATCAAGGATTCTGCCCTTTCTGTCTACAGCTATGCCAAGGAAAGGCTTGGGATCTATGATCCTGACGAAGGGGCTGTAAGGCTCAACGCCCCTAATATTCATGAGGATTTCGACAGGCTTGACTGCGTCATCTCACAGCTTGAGGATATCAGGCAAAGGATAGCCTCGGGAATGGAGTCGGTTTCCTCTATAAGAGAGGAGCTAAACAGGGATATCATAGCGGATCTTTATCTGAGCGCAAGCATCGACCGGGTCAGCGAAAGGATGGATAAGAATCTGGCTGGTTTACATAATACTACAAACGGCCTTTACGATATAACTGTTCTTTACAGAAGGAATGAGGAGGAACTGGCGGGATTGGCAGGGATGTAAACATGAGATTTGACTGTGGATTTGTGTTCTCAGGAAAAAACTACTTGACTTGGAGTTTGCTCAAGGGTGTATATTTTTAGTTGGGGAGATAAAGAGAGAGGATATTAAAGCATATGTTCAGGCACAATCTTGAAAACATTTTCAAAGCAGAATCTCCTTCCAAGCTCTTTTTTTTTCTTTGTTGTTATCGGGACTGAGATATGGCATATATAAGGGAATCCTTTACAATTACCTTGACCGGACATTACAAGATGCAAAGGCAGAAACTGTTTCTGAGTATATAGAACAGATAAAAGGGGGCAGTCTGATGCAGAGTAAGAAATAGAGAGTGATTATGTTAACTCAAAATATATTATGATTTAAGGATAAGCATGATTGGAAGGAGGTAATATGCGGTATATATGTCAAATTTGCGGATATGTATATGATGAGGAGAAAGAAAAGGTTCCGTTTGAACAACTGCCGGATGACTGGAAATGTCCGCTCTGCGGTGCAGCTAAATCAGACTTCAGGCCTGAAGCCCTGAATACGGAAGCAAAACCGGCAAGAGTGGATACCGGGGCGGCTGATCTGAAAAGGCTTTCTGCAGGACAGCTTTCTGCAGTATGTTCAAATCTGGCGAGAGGATGTGAAAAGCAATATAAGCCGGAGGAGGCGGGTCTGTTCAGAGAACTTGCCGGGTATTTCGACAGAATCATGCCTGCAAAATATGATGCCATGGCCGGGGATGTATCAAAGCTCCTGCAGGAGGATATAGAGAATTATCCGAATGTCAGGTCGGTGGCAGACCAAAACATGGACCGGGGGGCAGCGAGGGTCTGCGTATGGGGAGAAAAGGTTACACGAATGCTCTATTCTCTGGTAAACAGATATCTCAGTGAGGGGGAAGCGATGCTTGTCGATACGGATATCTGGATCTGCACGGTTTGCGGTTTCGTTTATATCGGTGCTCAGCCGCCGGAGTTATGTCCTGTTTGTAAGGTCCCCCCTTACAAGTTTGATAAGATTGAAGGGAGGGCTTAAACATGGAAAAGAAAGCGGTCAGAAATCTCAGGCTTTGTACAAAGGACTGCCTGTGTCTATATGTTTGCCCTTATGGTGCAACAGATACAGAGAACAGTGTTATTGATGTCGAAAAATGTGTCGGCTGCGGAGTATGTGCCCAGGCCTGCCCCAGCGGAGCCATCAGCATGGTTCCGGTTGAATATCCCGTTCAGCAGGCGAAGACGGATGAAGTCAGAGCGGTACTGAATGAACTTGCAAGGAGCAAAACAGAAGGGGAAGCACTGGCAAGACAGATAGCCAAAACCACGGAAAAAGACGGGCTTAACAGACTTATGACGGCAGTTGCGAGATCCGAGAGACTGGTTGCGGAGGATATTATGAGAGAGGCGGGATTCATGCTCCCTCAGAGCGATAATGCGCATGAATTGCTTAAGATGCTTATTACAGATCCTCCCGCTGAGGGCTTTCCGGCTGACATTGCTGGAAAAATACTGGAAACCATTCCAAACAATGAGGAGAAAGCAGAATCAAAAGGAGAAAAGACTATGACTAAATGGAAATGCTCGGTATGCGGATACATTCATGAGGGAGAAGAGCCGCCGCAGGAATGCCCGGTATGCCATCAGCCTGCCTCGAAATTTGAAAAGATCGAGGAGCAAGGCAGAAATCCATACACAGGAACAAAGACTGAGAGGAATCTTTGGGAGGCATTCGCAGGGGAATCCCAGGCGAGAAACAAATACACGTATTTTGCTTCAGTAGCTAAAAATGCCGGCTATGAGCAGATCGCCGCTTTGTTCCTTCAGACCGCCGAAAATGAGAAGGAACATGCAAAGCTATGGTTCAAGGCGCTTGGAGAGCTTGGCGATACACCGCAAAACCTTCTTCATGCGGCAGAGGGAGAAAACGCAGAGTGGACAGATATGTATGACAGGATGGCAAAAGAGGCAGAAGAAGAAGGCTTTTCAGAGCTTGCCGCCCAGTTCAGGAGCGTTGCGGCAATTGAAAAGCAGCATGAGGAGAGATATCGCGCACTTCTTAAGAACATAGAGATGAAGGAAGTATTTAAGAAGAGCGGGGTAGTCATGTGGGAGTGCCGTAATTGCGGCCATGTTGTTGTCGGCCTTGAAGCGCCTGAAGTATGTCCGGTATGTAAGCACCCACAGGCTTACTTTGAAGTGAGAAAAGAGAATTACTGATATATGGGCGGAAGACCTATGTTCAAACTCTGTTTACAATGTATTCAATAGTGTGAATTCCAAGCATCAAACGGGAGGAGCAGATGAAGCAGTATATAGTCGATGCATTTACAAAAGAAGTATTCCATGGGAACCCGGCGGCGGTTTGCGTGATGGAAAGATGGATTCCCGATGATGTGATGCAGAAAATAGCGATTGAAAACAGCCTGTCTGAAACAGCCTTTGTAGTTAAAGAGGGGGAGAGGTATCATATCAGATGGTTTACGCCGGGCAAAGAAGTAGATCTGTGCGGACATGCAACGCTTGGCAGTGCATATGTGCTATCAAGATTTTATGGACCGGAAGAGAGTACATTTGTATTTGACTCATTGAGCGGGAAGCTTATCGTTTCAAGAGACGGCGATCTTTTAAAAATGGACTTTCCTTCGAGAATGCCTGAGGAGATTGAGTTTTCGCAGGAAATGAAGGCTGCCATAAACGGATTGGAGGCAAGAGCATATTTGAGCCGCGATGTCATGCTTGTTCTGGAAAGAGAAGATGATGTTATGAACTTTTGCCCTGATTATTCAAAGATTATGGGTGTTTCCGAGGGGATGGGCCTGTTCATTACAGCCCCGTCGGGACAGTATGATTTTGTGTCACGTACCTTTTTTCCGAAGATAAAGGTGAACGAGGATCCTGTATGTGGATCCGCACACTGTAATTTCATACCGTATTGGTCAAAAAGGCTTGGAAAAAAGAAAATGACGGCATATCAGGCATCGCCGAGGGGCGGAGTCGTTTATTGCAAAGATATGGGCGAACGTGTCGAAATAAGCGGGAATGCGGTTCTTTATAGTGAATCGGATATAATGATATAAAGAGTGAGAGTATAGGCAGCAGAAGCAGCATGAGATATTAAAGGATGAAGAGATGTATGGAAATCTATAAGCATACAGTGCAGTATTATGAAACCGATAAGATGGGGATCACACATCATTCAAATTATATAAGATGGATGGAAGAAGCCAGAATTGATTTCCTGAAGCAGATTGGCTGGGATTATGCAAGATTGGAAAAGGAAGGTATTATCTCTCCTGTGGTTGAAGTCTCATGTAAGTATAAAAAGAGTACGACGTTCGCGGAAGATGTTTTTATTGCTGTGTCTGTTAATGAGTTCAAAGGCGTTAAGCTTATTCTCTCATATAACATGAAGGATACAGTGGGAAACATTGTTGCGGAGAGTGTGTCGGTACATTGCTTCATAAATGAAAGCGGCAAGCCGGTTCGCCTGGCTAAAGAATTCCCTGAGCTTTACAATGTGCTTATGGAACTGTCAGAGGCGGAATAGTATTATGGAGCTTGCAGTACATTCCGATGAAGTGATCCGCATAGGGAAGATACTCGGCCGGGATGTCGGCAAATATGAGGATCTGTATAAGAGGATAAAAGAGGCGTAGAGAACGGGACAGTGTATAGTAAAAATCAAGCAGGAGAAATGAAAAATATGAACAGTAAACCATTTCATGCTCCAAGGCCGGTTATAGCCATAACAATGGGGGATCCTGCCTCTATCGGCCCGGAGATCACAGTAAAGGCTCTTGCGGAAAAGGAAACCTATGAGATCTGCAGGCCTCTTGTTGTAGGCGATGCATGCATGCTGGACAAAGCTCTTAAGATCTTCGGCTTATCGGAGTCAGGTCTGAACATCGTAACTTCTCCGAAGGAAGCAAAATATCAGCACGGAATAATAGATATTATTGATATGGGGCTTGTAGACCGTGATACCCTGGCAGTCGGCAGGGTGTCCCGCGAAGCCGGCGAGGCTGCTTTCCGTTATGTAGAAAAGGTCATTCAACTGGCAATGGCGAAAGAAGTTGACGGTACCGTCACCAATGCCATTAATAAGGAGGCCATCAATCTCGCCGGACATCATTATGCAGGGCATACAGAGATTTATGCCGAATATACCAGTACTGAAAACTATACTATGATGCTGGCGCATGAAGGGCTCAGAGTAGTGCATGTCTCTACTCATGTTTCTCTGAGGGATGCCTGTGATCTCGTAAAAAAGGACCGGGTCCTGCAGGTTATCAGAATTGCCTGGCAGGCCTGCCGCGATCTTGGCATTGCCTCGCCGCGCATAGGTGTTTCCGGGCTGAATCCGCATAGCGGGGAAAACGGCCTCTTCGGAACGGAGGAGATTGAAGAAATAATCCCGGCAATAAAGGAAGCAATGTCAGAAGGGATCAACGTAACCGGCCCCGTTCCCCCGGACACAGTTTTTTCCGGGGCCAGGGGAGGACTTTATGACATAGTCGTGGCTATGTACCACGATCAGGGACATATCCCTCTCAAGCTTGTCGGCTTTGTATATGATCAAAAGGCGGGAGGATGGAAATCAGTGGAAGGTGTCAATATAACTCTCGGACTTCCTATCATACGCGTTTCTGTTGATCACGGCACAGCATTTGACCAGACGGGCCTTGGTACTGCGGACCCCTCCAGCTTGAAAAATGCTATTTCCTATGCCGCAAGACTTGCCGGAACGAGAATTTCGGCCGGTTCGACCGATATGTCCTGAACAGCAGTGTTTATGTATCCGTGACGGACGAAGGGCGAATGTGATGGACACAAAACTGTTGATCGTGGCAGATGATCTTACGGGAGGTCTGGATTCCGGTGTACAGCTGGCAAAACAGGGCGTTTCCGTATGCGTTGATCCGGATCCGTGCGCTAAGAAAACCTTGCAGAGAACAAATGTGCAGGTTCTCGTGGCAGTATGCGAAACAAGGCATCTTGCCCCGGACGCCGCCTATGAAGCTGTATACAGGGTTGTTTCGATGGGCAGGCAGGCAGGCATACCATATGTCTACAAAAAGACCGATTCAGCCCTCAGAGGCAACATCGGAGCAGAGCTTGCCGCTGCATTAAAGGCGAGCGGGGCGGCCACGCTCCACTTTTTTCCGGCCTATCCTGCCATGAATCGCCTGACGATAAACGGATGTCAGTATATTGACGGAGTGCCGGTGTCACGGAGTGTATTCGGAAACGATCCTTTTGATCCGGTACCGGAATCAGATATAAGAAAGCTGATAGAACGCCAGACGGAGATTCCTGTGATAAGGGGGTGTGAAGCCGGCTGTCGACTCATATGCGGAAACGGGGATCCGACAGTTCCACGCAGGATATTTGTGATGGATGGAAAGAGTGATGAAGATCTGATAGAAGCAGGCCTGAAGCTGAAGGCGGCAGGAGAATTGTCTGTTTCCGCAGGTTGCGCCGGATTTGCCGCTTTCCTGCCTGAATTACTCGATCTTGAAAGAGAGGCATTGCCTGATACACATGATTTGGGGAATGGTCTGCTTGTAATATCCGGAAGCCTCAACCCCATTACTCTTAAACAGCTTGACTATGCCGAAAAAAAGGGATTTGTCCGGAACCGTCCGGAATCGCTTCCTGAAAACTTCCGCAGCAAAAACAATGAGCCTCTGTTTAATGACCCCTGGATGATCATTGACAGCAGCGGCATACAGAAACATTTCCCGTCATGCGGCTCTTTTCATTTAAAACCGGACGAAGATATTTTGGCATACCTGGCTTTATTATTCTCAGAAGCGGAAAAGAAATCTGACGGAACAATAATGATCATCGGCGGGGATACTCTTTCCGCATGTCTAAGAAGCATAGACATAAGACAGCTGAGGCCGGTAAAGGAGCTGCTCCCCGGCGTTGTCCTTTCTGCATTTGTATCGGAAGGAAGAGATAAATATATCATCAGTAAATCAGGGGGGTTCGGGGACGAAGAACTGCTTGTCAGGCTCCGCGGTCTGAAATAGTACTTGCCTTGGAGTACACTCCAAGGCATATATTGTATTGAGAAAGGTAAAAGATGTTAATTCAAAATGCTTCATGGATAAAGATGAAAGATGCCGCATCAACGATCGTGCCGGTCTTTCGTAAGACATTTATTACTTATCGTGGTGTAATGACCGCATCACTGGAGGTAACCTGTGATGGTGTATATGAGGCTTCCCTGAACGGTGAACGGGTGGGGGAGTTTATCTTAGCGCCCGGCTGGACACAGTACAATAAGCGGCTGCAGGTACAGTGCTATGATATCACAGATATGTTAATGGAAGAAAATACGCTTGATATTATAGTGGGCAACGGATGGTTCAGGCGCACCAACGCGCCATGGACAGGGACAAAGAATCCGGATGAATTTCTTCCCGCAATGCTCATCGCCGTGATACATATCATATACGCTGACGGAAGCGAGGAAGTTATACCTACGGATGAAAGCTGGCAGGTATCGGAAAGCACGATCACCTTAAGCGGCATATTCATAGGTGAAGACGTTGATATGACCAAAGAGCCTGTCTTTGAACCGGCGCAGATCACGGATTATCCGAAGAATATCCTGATTCCCCAGGAAGGGCCGCAGGTGCGTGAACAGGAGCATATCTACCCGCGAAGATCCTTTCGAACGCCTAAGAATGAGTGGGTGCTTGATTTTGGCCAGAATATGACGGGATACATGTATTTTGAGATGGATGCCCATGCGGGAGAGAGGCTGAGCCTGTCGACAGCTGAGGTTTTAGATAAGGACGGTAATTTCTATACCGGCAATTATCGTTCGGCAAGAAGCCAGCTGCATTATACCTGCAGCGAAGGGCATCAGGCTTATAAGCCCAAACTGACTTTCTTCGGATTCCGTTACCTTAGGATAGACGAAGCACCGAAGGGCTTTTCGGCAGATAATATCCACGCGATAGTGCTCCATTCCGAAATGACCCGGACGGGATGGCTTGCAAGCAGCGATCCTATGCTGAACCAGCTGTTCTCAAATATCTTATGGGGGCAGAAAGGCAATTATCTTGACATCCCTACGGACTGCCCGCAGCGTGATGAAAGATACGGATGGACAGGAGACGGGCAGATATTCTGCCGGGCGGCTTCCTACCAGTATGACGTCCGCAAATTCTTCAGGAAATGGCTTGCTGATATGAGGGCCGCGCAGCATGAAAACGGCTGGGTGCCGGAGGTTATTCCAAGCCTTACTGCATACAAACCCGGCGGAGCGGCGTGGTCGGATGCCGTTACCATCATCCCCTGGCAGCTTTATGAAACATACGGGGATGTATCCTTCATCTCCGACATGTATGATGCGATGAAAAAATGGCTCGCATACATTCCCACGGTTTCGACTTCACCGGAACTGTTTACCGGATGTTGGACATATGGCGACTGGCTGGCGCTTGACTGGCCTGAGGGGTATGTTCATGAAAATATAGAGCTTTCCAAGCGGGGGCGGAGCAACGATGACCTTATCTGCAGCGCTTTCTATGCCAATTCGGTAAATATAGTGATCCGCATCGGTAAGATACTGGGCCGGGATGTCAGCGGATATGAGGATCTGTATAAGAGGATAAAAGAGGCGTACAGGAAAACGTTTGGGGATAAGCTTGATACCCAGACGGAAAAAGTGCTTACCCTTCATTTTGACCTTGCTGAGAATGCACAGCATGTTGCTGATGCACTGGCAGATCAGATAAGGGACTGCGGCATGCAGCTTCAGACAGGGCTTCTTGGAACGCCGTATCTGCTCCATGAATTAAGCCGGTATGGATATTCAGATATTGCATGGTCACTGCTTCTGAGAAAAGAGTATCCGGGATGGCTTTATTCGGTATCAAAGGGAGCCACCACAGTCTGGGAACATTGGGACGGCATAAAACCTGACGGTACGTTCTGGGATGATGATATGAACTCATATAATCATTATGCTTATGCATCCGTGGCGGACTGGGTTTTCGGGGTGGCTTGCGGCATTAAGCCGGCAGCTCCCGGCTTTGCAAGAGTCCGCATAGAGCCCCATCCCGATAAACGGCTTGCAAGCCTTGGGGCAGTATTTGATACGGTTTATGGAAGGTTAAGCTCAGGCTGGAAATATACGGAAGATGGTATCCGGTACGAGATCGAGACTCCTGTTGAAACAGAAATCATTCTGAATGGCATGAGCAGGACTGTACAAAAGGGTAAATACATATTTGCTGTTTAACAAACTGGGTCTTTTATATTTTGATGATGACCGGATCAGCCCCGGAACTTATTTTTGCTATAAAATTACTGACTTATAGGCAGAATATCATATCCACTCCATTGATCACGTTTTTAGGGTTTATTTGACATAAGCAAATATCCTGTTAAACTCCATAGCGGGGGAGACCGTCTATATCCGCAATAAGGATCACTCCCCTTAAGTGAAAAGCTGAAAGATCCCGAGTTCAAAAAAGAATGGAATGAAATGGAGCCGGAGTTCCAGTTGATCAAGGCAATGCTGAAAGGCAGGGAAGAGTAGAACCTGTCTCAGCGTCAGCTTGCGGACAGAACCGGCATCACGCAGGCCGATATCAGCAAAATAGAAACCGGAGACGCTAATCCTACGCTTGAAACGATCAAGCGGCTGGCAGCCAGCCTTGGAATGACGCTGAATCTGTCATTTTCCCCCATGCCTGCTCATAAGACGTGATAGATATCAGTATAAATCAGTGCGCTGACAGGGTAATGGTGTTTAATTATTGTTGAAACGCGCGTTTCCCTGTCGGTGCACATGAAGTAAGGAACTGCTTGGTAACACGCCAGAGGCCGCGATGGTATGAAGGATAGGTTTTTTATTCAGAATTTGTGGAGATATTTTGCATTTGACAGCTTTGCAACCGGCTGTTTTTTTGCTATATTTATTGAGGGATGAATTGCATACAGAGAATGTGCTGTAGAAATTTGGATATTTTAGGAGCAAATGATATTGTCACTGAACTCCATAGAGAAAAATGGTCCGTTTTGAACATTTGAGTGGGTGAAAGTTTTTCTGTGAGATATCCTAAGATGATTACGAGCTGAATGGTGGTTAAATATCCATTGTTGAGCTCGTTTTGACTATATATAATTCCGTGAATTTCGTCAAGAGTTATGTTAGAATGAATGCATATTATAGTATAACGTACTAAAGAGGTGCAGAGATTTGCCGATACTTATAGATTTATTTCTGACCTTCGCCAAGACCGGGTTGTTCACGTTCGGCGGAGGATATGCAATGATATCGCTTATAGAGAACGATTGCGTAGAAAAGAAAAAATGGATAACGGACGAAGAAATGATGGATTTGACTGTTATTGCGGAATCAACTCCAGGCCCCATCGCCATCAACTGTGCCACTTATGTAGGATATAAAAAAGGGAGATTCCCCGGTGCAATAATAGCTACGATTGGGATGGTTTTTCCTTCATTCATAATAATATTCTTGATATCAATGTTTTTTGACAGGTTCCTTGAAATAATATGGGTTGCAAATGCATTCCGCGGAATCAAGATAGCTGTTGGTATACTGATAGTGGATGCAGCCGTAAAAATGCTGATCAAAATGAAGAAAAAACCAATACCAATAATTATAGTAGTTTGTTCGGCGGCAGCTATGATACTGATCAGTATATTCTCTATTAACATTTCATCCATGGTGCTTATGCTTGCCGCAGCCTTCACGGGAATAATCGTGTTCATAATAGAATCATGTGCTAAGAAGGGAGAAGAAAAGGGATGATCTATCTTGATTTATTGATTGGATTCCTTGAAGTAGGGTTATTCTCCTTTGGCGGTGCATATGCAGCCATCCCGTTGATAAGGGAAGTTGTACTGGCTCACGGCTGGATGGATGAAGAAATTGTTGCCTATATGATCGCGATAAGCGAAAGCACACCGGGACCGATCATGGTAAATTTGGCAACCTATGTGGGAAGCGTAAAGGGAGGAATCCCGGGTGCTTTGATAGCTACGACAGCTGTAGTCTTTCCTGCATTTCTTATAATCCTGCTGATTATGGTTCTGTTAAAAAAGGCTTTGCAAAATAAGTACGTAAAAGCAGCGCTTGGAGGATTAAAACCGTGTATTATCGGTATTATCCTGTCGACAGGCATTTGGATGATAATCAGGAATTGCAATATCTCTTTAAATACAAAACCGGATTTTCTAACCAATGGTCTTACCTGTGTTCTTGCAGCAGTATATTGGGGATCAAGAAAAATAGTTAAAAAGGGAATATCACCGATAATGCTTATCTGTGTATCTGCGCTTGTCGGTGTTGTAGCCTATGGAATCTGATTGCAATATAATAACTTTCAGAATATAGTGCGATGAATAATATAAAACTTATCCCATTACAGGATAGCGACAGAGAACAATTTATATTAGATAATCAGGAAGCCTTTAACTATGGTGCGCTTGAAGAGTTTGGACTTAGGGATGATCATTTCGAAGAAGACGATCAGATTATCTCTCATGACACTATAGAAAAGTCTATTGACAATGGGGAGGCCTACCGCATTATGTCTGATGGTAGACCTGTTGGTGGTGTGATCATCAGTGTCGATGGTGAAAAGGGAGATTTAGACATTCTATTTACTTCTCCGAAAGAGCATAGCAAGGGAGTTGGTTATGCTGCTTGGTGTGAAGTCGAAAAGCTTCATCCAGAGGTGAAGGTCTGGGAGACAGTTACACCATATTTCGAACAGCGCAACATTCATTTCTATGTGAATCGATGTGGATTTCATATTGTAGAGTTTTACAATAAATTTCATCCTGATCCAAATGATCCGGAAGGTGAGCAAATGGATTTGGACGATCAATTCCCGGATGGGATGTTTAAATTTGAGAAAGTTATGAAAGGAGTAGACAGAGCATGAAAGTAGCAGTGACTTATGAGAATGGAGAGGTATTCCAGCATTTTGGAAGGACACCGCAGTTTAAGATTTATGAGATTGAAAATGGCGAGGTGAAATCCTCACAGGTGATCGATACGGGAGAGACCGGACATGGTGCACTGGCAGGATTTTTGCAGGAGGCAGGTGCCAATGTAATGATCTGCGGTGGAATCGGCGGAGGAGCGATTGCTGCCATGGCTGAGTCCGGTATTAAGGTGTATGCCGGTGCTTCCGGGGATGCTGATGAAGTGATCAAGTCTTATATTGAAGGTACTCTTGCTGAAATCGGAGATGCAACTTGTGATCATCATGAGCATGAAGGTCATGGAGAACATGGCTGCGGTCATGGTGGGTGTCACCATTAATCTGAAGATAATCGCACTAAGGCTCGCTCTGGCTCTGTCCATAAGGACAGAGTCAGAGAGATTTTATATTATTCAGGAAGTCTTCCTTCATACATGATTTGAAGTTCACCATAGACCTTACCCCGGTTTCGGATCGGCATGGTCCATTTTTTGTGGCTTCAAATGTTGAAAGGTATAGCGCCTACGTTATTCCGTTTTTACAGAGATTTTTTCCCCGAGACTCACATTTTGTTCAAAATGGACCATTCTTTCTTTGTCCCCAGGTGCCATTTTTGCGGTCAAGTATTTAACAAAAACTGGTCAAAGCCTGTCGTTTCCATTATCTCGCGTACTGTTTCGTTTACACCTGTGATCTCAAATTTATCCTTATCCTCCAATGACTTATACATGATAAGGAGGACACGAAGCCCCGCTGACGACACATAGGCCATCCTGCTGACATCAATATGAATGTCGGTTATGCCCTCTCCGGCCTCTTGGAACTGCTTCAGAAGCTCAGGAGCAGTGATGGTATCCATGCGGCCCTGGATGCTTATTTCAAGCAGCCCGTTGTTAAGGGCACTTTTTACCTCAAAAGGAAGATCAGGGTCTATGGCTGTTTCTGATGAACTCTTAGTATCATTACTTTCTTTCTCCTTAAAATCCGGGTCAACCGTTATCTTCCAGACGTTTACATGTTTTGTGTTTTCCTTAAGCTTTTCGATCTCCTCATCGGTCATGGCATCAAAAAGCTGAAGCTTAAGGTCATCCCTGTAATAAGGCACTTTTTCAACCAAAAGTCCTCTTGATCTGTACAGCGCCTCTATCTTCTCATAATCCGTAGCAAGCGTTCCTTTTGATTCTTTTATCACGCTTGCTTTATTTTTATGCATATCCGTATCAGACTGTCCACTGAAGCCTTTCCTTGCCGCCAGAAGAAGCTCCATAGCCCTGTCTCCCGCAACAGCCTTGAATACCGCCATGTAATAATCGAGGGTCTCCACGTCCGCATTAAGCCAGCAGCCCCCTTTTTCGGAGAGGATCCGTCTGATATTTACACTGAGCTGCCTCGTTTCCTCTGATGTCAGATAAACGGTAAGCCCCTCGGTGGCGATGCAGACAGGACCGTCTGCCAGATCGGCTGCTGCCTTCATGCTTTCATAATTCGTAACATCCACAACCTGAAATCTGATCTGTTTTTTCTGTTCATCATCCGTCATGGAAGCAATGATCGGTGCGAAATCATTTATTACAGCAGGAAGATCGCAGCCTATATATTGCATGCCCTTTTCCGTAAACTCAAATACCTTTGGCGTATAACCACATGGAAGATCCATCAATGTCTTAAATCCGCTTTCCTCAATTGTCCTGTTGAGCGCAACGTAACGAAGCTCCCTGACAATATCGGACGGCCGGTTTATCATGTCCTCACGGTCCACTCCATGAAATATTTTCTCTTTTTCCACGCCCATCTGCTCCAGTATCTCCAGAGCCTTTTCATAGTGAGCGTTTGCCAGCATGATAAACGTAGTTATTGCTGTGTTGGATGTCGGGTTTACCTTAATGTTCAATTCCTTTTCTTCATTCATTGTAATGATCCTGTCAGCGAAGTATTGTTGCTGAATAGTTTCTGTCACGTTTAGCGAATCCGGGTAATATCTAAAACAGAACACTGTGTACAGCGATAATACAATGCTATTACTATATCACAGAATAATTAGAATGCAAGCGGTTTGAGGCTTGTTCGTGTAAGATCTGACCGGGAACAAAAGCTGACACAGGAAGAGAATATTTTTCCCAAGAACGTTTTCTTGAGCTCTACGCGTCGGAAGAGCGCTATCTTGAACGTTTTGCCGCCTATACGAAAAGCAGTAGAGTGAGGGGTGGTTTGATTATGCAATACCCGCTGAGAAAATGATTAACAGATCCAAAGAAGCCGTCTTTTCGAGAAGTGCATCAGGGGGCTAAAGAAAATAAAAAGACCATGACAATTAAAGAAGTGTGTGCACAGTATAACCTTAAGCCAGATACACTCAGATATTACGAGCGAGTGGGTGTAATTCCGGAGGTAACACGTACTGCAGGCGGGATCCGTGACTATCAGGAGGATGATATAAGATGGGTCGAGAAAGCAGTCTGCATGCGTAATGCCGGCGTACCGGTTGAAATGCTGGTCGAGTACATGAGACTGTTCCAGCAGGGCGATGAAACGATCGAAGCCAGGGCAAATCTGCTGAAGGAGGCAAGGACGCAGATCCTGGAGGTCCGTAAGAAGTACGATGCTGCGCTGGAAAGGTTGGATTATAAGATCAGCCGATACGAGAAGGCAATGGAGACAGGTGTTCTTACCTGGGAATGAAAGAAGGAAGGAGGAGGAACAGTTACATCCGGGCCCGGAAGATCCGTTTTATTTTGGCTCTGTATCCAAGATCGGGATAGCATTGAAAGATTTCAATACTATTTCAATTTTGATATGATAAAATAAAAACACTATAATGACTACAGTAATCGGCTTTATCATTTTTACATGGAGAGGACAATGCGTATTCTGATCATAGAAGATGAAAAGGAAATGGCTGAAGGAATCAAAGGAATATTGCAAAAAGCCGGGTACGAGGCGGATATGGCGGGAGACGGTCTGGCAGGCATGGACATGATAATGAACTGTCAGTATGATCTGGTGCTTTTGGATCTGATGCTTCCCATGATGAGCGGGCTTAGGCTACTGGAGAACGTAAGGGAAAGAGGGATCGCAACGCCGGTTATTATTCTTACAGCGAAATCGCAGACGGAGGATAAGATCAAGGGACTCGACTGCGGTGCGGACGACTACCTTATAAAACCCTTTGACGCGGGAGAGCTCTTAGCCAGGATACGGGCAAGAATGAGGAATAATGATGAAGTAAGACGCGATGTTGTATATGCATATGATATTCAGCTGGACAGATCCACATATAAATTAAGAAAAGAGGCAAAATCAATCAAGCTTTCCAATAAGGAGTTTTTGCTGTTAGAATATTTCATGCTTAACCGGGGAATAATCCTGACAAGAGAGATGATCATTTCAAGGGTCTGGGGGTTTGATGAGGACATAGAGTATAACAGTGTTGACGTATATGTTTCCTTCCTTCGGAAGAAGCTGGGTTTTATTAAAGCGGATACAGCGATCGTTACTAAGAAAGGGGTAGGATATTCCCTGGAGGAACAGAAACATGGTTAAAAGCCTTCGCAGAAAATTTGTCCTGATTACAATGTTGTATCTGCTGAGCGTAGTTGCCGTTCTTTTTATCGCGGACGGCCTGTACAGCAGTTATCTGGATGATCTGAATACCCGGAGTCTGTTAGAGTGGGTAGTTTCCAGCAATCTGCTTTATGATACGGATAAGAAAATAGATGAGGAACTGGGATTTCAGGAGATTGAAGAGCAGGAAAACCCTATTATAGGGCTGATCGTTGATCCGGATGGCAATGTGACATACAGACGTTATATCGGAGACAACAAATCCGATGAGCTTCCGGAGGATGTCATCAGGACGATACTTTGCATGCCGGCCGATCGTTATAAGGCCGGAAACTTTGTTTTTACAAGGAAAATGCTAAAAAACGGAGACATGCTTATTGTTCTGATGGACACCAGCTTTCATGAAGAAAATGTCTCAAAGCGGGTATATACAGCACTGATCATTATGGGCGCTATTTTTATTTTGCTGTTGATCACTGTGGCTTTGTCTTATTATGTCACAGAGCCGGCGCGAAAAGCATTTGAAAGAGAGAAGCAGTTTATTTCTGATGCGAGCCATGAACTGAAGACTCCGTTAGGAGCTATAGGCGCAAATGTACAGGCGCTGGATCTGGACAAAAAAAACGGTATCTATATCAATAATATCATCTCCGAGATAAACCGTATGAACCGGCTGATCGAGAGGCTCCTGACACTGTCACGCTTAGAGGAGAGCGGGAAAGTGGATGAGACGGCGTTTTCTTTATCGGAGATTATGGAGGAAATGCTCCTAACCTATGAAAGCGCAGCTTTTGAGAGGAAAATTGTGCTTAACAGGATTATTCAAGAAGATGTGCGGATGAAAGGCGATGAGGATGAGATCCGCCAGCTGATCGTGATCCTGCTTGACAATGCGATGAAAAACGCGGGGGAGAACGGGAGTATAGATGTTTCTGTATTTAATAATAAAGAGGGTATTCATATCGTGCTGAAGAATACCGGAAAGATCATAAAAGAAACGGATCTGGAGCATGTTTTTGACAGATTCTATACAACGGATCTGTCCCGTCATGGCGGATCCTTCGGGCTGGGGCTTGCTATTGCCAGAGCGATCGTTTCGCGGCATAACGGAACGATTTCCGCAACCAGCAGTGAAGAAGAGGGAACCGTTTTTCTGGTCTGCTTTAAAGGCGCATAACAAAATGAGACCCGTTTTCACGGGCCTCGGGAGGAAGGTATAGCATGGAAAATGGAATTCCATTCTATTTTATTTTGCTGTTTTCATGAATTTTTCGTATTGTTTTTTTGTGATCAGCTGACTGTCGTACAGCTGTTTAAGCCTGGATTTTGTGCAGTTTATCAACTCTGAGTCACTCATTTTTTCATCCTCCCGTATTATCTTTTTATCGGGAACGTTTGTATCATGGATTACGCCATTCTCCAGCTTTCTGGCTTTTTTCTCACCCTCAGCGCTGACCTCCAGTGTATCGCCGTCCCGGGAAATCATTTTGCATTCTATGTGTGGGGTGGAGCCAGGACTGTGAATGCCGGCGTCGCTTCTGATTTCCATTTCTTTGTCCGTTTCTGCCCGAGGGGAAATCTGGTTCATAGTGTTTAATTCTCTGTTGTTTGATGCTATTTTGTCCATATTCTACCTCCCTGTTTTCTTTATGGCGTCTATTGCTTCCCTTAAAGCGTTTCATCTCAGAACAGTATATAAAGAAATCATAAGTGCTCTGTTTGATATAGCATAGCAGGCCGAGATTGAAAAGACATTGAAAATATGTAACTATTCAGAACCTCCTTGCGTAGATGATATATTTCTACGGGAGGATCGATCCTTGACAACATCACAATCATAGTGTTGCAAATGTTAACAATTCAGTAACACTATTGAAATAATCCTTTCATAGTTATACGATATAATATATGTATAACTATGGAGGGCGTGTTATGGCAATCGTGAAAATACACAATAAGGCTCGCGGCGTTACATATGTTTACGAATCCCATTCTTACTGGGACAAGGAACTTAAACAGCCTCGCTCAAACCGTAAGCTTATTGGCAAGGTTGATCCCGAAACAGGTGAAACCATCCCAACAGGAAAAAAGGGGCACCGTAAAAAATCGACTAACCAGGAAAATGCCAGCGTTTCTCATAGTGTTACGCCATCCTCCGTATTGTTTGATCAATCTGCTCTTATATCTGAAAAAGATGTTCTGATCCAAGATCTTAAAAAGCAGCTTGCAGATGCAAACAAGGAAATCTCCAGATATAGGCGGCTGATTAGCAAAGCAACGCGGCTCCTTTCTGAATCAGATGGTGGCACCAGATGATGGACGCACGTGATCAACTCATAGAAGAACTGCGGGCGACCATACAATCGTTAACTGATACGAATGCCACCCTTGCGGCAACGATCAGCGAGTTACAGGAGACCATAAAGGAACTTCGTCGTCAGCTCGACCAAAACTCGCAGAACAGTTCCAAGCCGCCGTCAAGTGATGGGTATCATAAGCCGTCGCCAAAAAGCCAGCGAACCAAAACAGGTCGTAAGCCTGGTGGGCAAAAAGGGCATCCCGGAAGTAATATGTCGATCCCTCACGCTCCGGATGAGGTGATAAAACATCTCCCCGAAAAGTGCAAAACCTGTCCACATCTGACGCAGTGTCTGCAGGATGATAAGATATTCACCTGCGCAGAGAAGAGATATACAGTCGATGCAGTGGTCACAACAAAAGTCACCGAGCATCAAAGTCTCAAAGCCGGAAACTGCCCATGCGGAGAAAATCCTGAGAACGGCCTGTTTCCTGAAGACGTAAAAGCACATGTACAGTATGGTAATTCCATCTCTGTTCTTGTAGGCCTTCTCAGCACTTATGGGGCGATGAGTGCCATGCGTATTCATGTAATCATTGGCAGCTTGCTCGGAGTTAAACTCTCTACCGGCACTGTTACATCAATGGTGTCAAAATGTGCGAAGAAGGTCGGCAAGGTGCTGAAGAAGATCAAAAACCTGATTGAGGCGGGACATGTCGGTCATTTCGATGAGACCGGCGCTCGCACAGGAGGCGAACTGCATTGGGTGCATAACTCTTCCACAGATAAATACACCTACCAGACGATCAACAAAAAGCGTGGTAAAGTTGGCATCGATGACAACGGCGTACTCCTTCTCTTTGCTGGTGTAGCTATGCATGACTGCTGGTCTCCTTACTGGAAATACGAGGAAATCGTGCATGCCGTCTGTAATGCCCACCTGCTTCGGGAGCTTACCGGAATTGAAGAGTTTGAACCTGAGCATACCTGGGCGACACTTTTCAAGACCTTGTTGCGCTCGATGAAGAAGGCAAAAGAGAAAGCCGAGGCAAAGGGGAAAGCCGAGCTAAGCTATTATCTACTCCATAAATTCAGTCAAGAATATGACAGGATCATGGAAATAGCCAACAAGGAACGCCCCATTCCTCCCGACCCGCCCAATAAAAAGAGAGGGAGGAAGAAAAAAGGAAAGGAACGAGCGCTGATTGAGCGGCTGATGCTGCTTAAGGATGCTGTATGCCTGTTTATTCACGATTTCAAGGTGCCATTTGATAACAATCAAGCGTTATGCGAACTTTTAGGTTATGCGAACCTTCCGTACACATCACCAGTTCATGGTACATTCTCTACGAAAAGTTCGCATAAAAGTTTTCGGGTTATCTCAGACCGCAAAGTCTGGCCAGTTCATCTTCGTGCCCTACCCACATAGGTTTTTCTCCTTCTTCGGCTTTCCTTCCTTTGTTCATCGCCTCCCGCATCTGTTCCAGTGAAGGAAATGCATAATGCTCTTTGGTGGTTTCGATAGAACTGTGTCCTAGAAACCTTGATACTATTTCTATGGGTATGCCGTTCTGGTATAATCCGCTTGCCCTGCTCCTCCTCAGAAGATGAGGGTGAACTGACGAATCCTGCCTGTTATTGATCGTTGCCTGTGCTGCATATTTCTTCAAGAGTTTCTGGACATTTCTATGCGACATTGCCTTAAGGGTTCCTTTTATTACCGTATAAATCAGGGGTCTGTCTGCCCGAGTTTCACCGGGATGGTATTCCTTCATATACAGACGTAGAAGATCCTCGGTACGCTTGTCGATAGAGACTTTTCGCTCCTTGTTGCCTTTTCTATGAATCAGTAGATAAGTA
>JAILQQ010000078.1 GCA_024698885.1 Lachnospiraceae bacterium
TTTCGTTTTTTGCACCCGCAAAGAGGCGTCCGGCAAAAAATGTCAGGAGGATCACCCATATCACCTCGAAGATCGCCAAAGGATGCGCAGAAAGCAGCATAAAAAAAAGAAGGTTAAGGCATAACAGCCAAAGTCTGCGCCCTTTCCCCTTAAAGAGGTAAAAGAGCGCCGCGCCTGAAAACACGAATATGAAAAAGAGCACTGAAGTGATTGAAAAATACGGGCACATGGAAATTATTTCTCTTCTCTTTCAGGTCCGGAAAGCTCCCGGTCAAAATGTACATCTATCTGGTTGAACGGGATCTCGATCCCGTTTTCGGTAAAGATACGCATTATCTCATCGTGCATGAAGCGCTGTACATCGAAGCGTTCAGCTTCCTCGCACATGAACTTTACCCTGAGCTCCACGGAGCTGTCCCCGAAATTCTCTATACCCTGACAGACCGGTATGCTCTTCAGGAACGGGTGAGCCTCGTACAATTCGAGGAATTCGGAGTTAAGAAGCTTTTTTATCTTCGGGTAATCCTCGCCATAGGGCACCGGTATATTGTAAAACACAAGGGAATACTTCATGGACATATTGGCAAAGGCCTTCATTTCATTGTTGCAGATTATGCGGATGTTCTGGTTATCATCCTCGTAGCGGGTTATCCGTAGGCCGATCTCCGTGATCTTTCCGCGGATACCATCGATCACGATATAGTCTCCGACGTGGATAGAATCCTCCATGACCATGAAGATCCCGGCCAGCAGGTCTCCAACAAGACTCTGGGCTCCGAGACCGACGACGACTGACATGATGCCGGCGGAAGCCAAAAGGCTGGTGGCGTCGATCCCCATAAGATACAGGCAGAACAATATCACGATGACCACTGCCGCCGCCCTGATCAGGGAAACAAAAAGCCTCATCATCGTGATCATTCTGTTGCCGAAGGCGGCTGCAATGAGACAGACTATGTGTCCGAAGGCCTTGAGTGCCAGAACCGACAGGATGATTATCACCACACAGGCGGACAGGGAAAAAATGTGGACGCCCCTGTCCCATTCACCCCCGATGATATAAAGGATCGCAGAGTTGTTTCCGAACCGGCAGGCTTCCAGAAAGATAGCCGCGAGAAAGACGATCCCCAGCAGGATGAGGCTGTTTTTTATTATGATCTCAAAATTCCTGGAAGGAGAATAATTCTTCTTCCAGGAGGTCTGCCAATGACCGAAGATCGCCATCGGATCGGTCTCTTCCCGATACAGCTCTTCGCTGTCCATATCACCGATGAAGATGACGAAGCTCGTTAAGATCAGCATCACAAGAAGGGCAAACAGGGCGCAGAAGAGAGAGGTATAAAAACTGTAGTAGTACAGGGAATCCATGGGCATGGCCGTGGCGATATAATAATCCCCGGCCTGACGGAAGCTCTGCAGATAGTTTTTCCCGTACAATGTCTGAAAGCCGTTATAGTTTCCGCTGAAGGCTTTTTCGGAAAAACCCAGTTCGGAAGCTTTTTTATCTGTCATCGAAGCTATGGGAGAATAGAATACATAGTAGTCATCCTCCTCTTCCTCTTTGTGTTTGAATCCGATCAGGAAGCCGTCGTTTGAAATTCTGGTGTTGGAGAGGATATATTCCGGCTTTGCGCTGTCTATGACGTTGCTTTCCTCCTTGGGATCCATCTCGAACTGGAGAAGCCCCAGATGGCGGGTGATCTCATTGCCGTCATAGCTGCCGTTCATCTGTCTGTAGTAGTCCGAGAAGTCCAGATATTCAGTGTTCCCGTCTTCGCCGAGACGGGTATAATAATACATGGCACAGCCGATAAAGCGGGACATATTCCCTTCATCGCTGATCATTGCGTCCTGAACGAAGGCGTCCTTCTTTCCGTTCAGAATGTCCCAGAACTCATAGGACTGATCCTTGGGATCGCTGCTGAGTGAGAAATTCCAGTATGAGGAAGAGGTGGCCATCGTATATCCCGAATCCGAGATAAGATAGATGTTTTTCACTGAATTGATATCACAAAGCTTTTTAAGCGATTCCGAATTACTGATGCAATATACGGGATTTCTGTAATCATCCAGAAGAGGATCTTTGTTCCCGGATCCGTCCACGTTTCCTACGGGGTTTACACCCATCTGTTCATTTTCGTAATCAAAATATTTATCCCCGTCGGAGGCCACTATAAAGGCCATGAGTCTGGCCCGGCTCTCATACTGGTAGTCGTAATAATACAGAAAGTCATCCTGAAGCTTTGCGCTTTCCTCCACGTTTTGTTTTATTTCGTTCTCTATTGCGACGGATTCGGAGAAAGCATCTGAAAGCTTCATCAGGGTCTGAAAGTAAAAGGCGAAAAGAAACAAAAGGAGAGCGCTGGCTATAACAACAGGAAGGATCCTGCCTGCAAGATTCCGGCTGAAATACAGATTTTTATTCTTCACTGAGAACAGGCGGAATTTTTTAAGATCCTCATTTTTCTTAAGAACCTCCGTACGCACAAAGGAGGAATAAGCGACTATAAGAAGAACGATGATAAGGAAAAGACAGACATTCCAGACTATTACGGAATAATTCACACTGTAAAGATCCCGAACGGGGATCGCTGCCACGATATACTGGTCAGCCCCGTACAGCTCCGAGGAATAAGCCCTGACCGAAATGTAGCATTTTACTCCGTCTATACCGGCGATCCCGGTATACCGGTCTTTAAGGATTGCGGGGGAAAAGCCGGCAGCAGAGGCATTTTTACCGGTTTCATCAACTCCGAGGAGGGTACCGCACTTTACAAGATCATTCGCGCTGTCCACCATGAAAGCCGCACCATTGGTTCCTATCGTGGAGGCATTAAGCCAGCCTGACAGGTCACTGAGCCTTTCGGTCGCCGCGTCTATTATGCCGGAAGTAATGCCAAGGGTTATGTAAAGGGTTTTTTCTCCGCTTCCCGAGCCGGGAATTTTCCTGCAATAAAGATAAGCCTGTTTTGCGTCTGTGCCTTCGGTCGCACGATAGGGATTTGCTACGACAAGATAATCTTCGCTGCCGTCGCACAGGGATAAAAAGCTTTCTTCGGTAAGACCGAAATCACTGTCGGTGATCAGGTTAAGACCTACATTACCGGCAATATCCGATGCATAGATATTCCCCCGGCTGTCGACGATGCTTAAGCATACACAGTCGTACATCGTGGCGGTCGCGCTGAAAAGAAGATCGCTCTGACGCTCGGTGCTCATGCTCTCTAAATCGTTAAATTTACCGCCGGAGAAGGAAAGCAGCAGATTATCCAGCATGATGTTGTTATTTTCGTGGAAGCTCTCTTCGAGGGTGGAAAGCTCTTTTTCATTATTGTCGAGATTGGAAACGGTCGAGTTGAAGAAGCGCTCGTTATTGTCTTCCTGAATGCGCCGGGTCTGGTTTTTCAGAATAAAGAGAAGCAGGAGAAAATACA
>JAILQQ010000101.1 GCA_024698885.1 Lachnospiraceae bacterium
CACTTTCCTCAACGGATGTGTTTTTTACAGTGGATGTGCTGCGGAATGAGACGGCTGAGAACTTTAAGCTCTTCTGCAATATGCTGTGACAGGAAATGATTCGGTCAGTGAGCTGACCGAATCGGCACGAACAGGTTCGTGCCTAAGCGCACAATTTACTGCGCAAATTGGCGCAGAGAGGTCATTATGATGAGAAGTGTGTATGAGGAAAATCTGGCGGCGCTTAAAAAGAAATATCCCGCCTACGCTGACCGGCTGGTAAAGGACAGTGGGAGCGGGGACGGCTTGGGTTTCGGCGTGGCCGTGGTGGAGGACAGGCAGGTCCTTTACGCAGAAAAGGATGGAAGCCAGATCCAGCTGGATTCCCTTTATGAGTCGGAAAACATGCTGGAGCACTGGTACGCTTTTTTTAAGGGAGATCCGCAGGCGCTGTACCGGGGCTATACGGTCTTTGGCCTTGGCAACGGGATGCTTGCCAAAAAACTGATCCGCGAGACGGGAAAGGATACCGGTATCGACGTGATCGTTTACGAACCTTCCTTTTCCCTGTTTCAGACCGTGATCCGAAGCTTTGATCTTTCCGCTCTTATTGCGGACGACCGCTTCAGGCTGTACATCAGAGACTGCGAGACCATATCCTTTGGCGCGCTGCTTGATACGATCATTGATCTGAAGAAGCTCGACTGTTTCATGCAGATTTCCTATCCGAACTATCCGGTTCTGTTCCCCGAAGCACTCACGGATTTTCAGAACGGTATCGCCATCAACGCGGAAACGGTCCGGGGCTCCATGGCGGCCAATGAGAAATTCGGAGAGGCATATTACAATAATATTCTTGATAATTTCGGAAAGTATCTTCACTCCAAATCAATCGCCGCATTCCGGGCGCTTTTGCCGAAGGAGCTTTCGGCGATCCTCGTTTCCTCCGGCCCGTCCTTGAGTAAAAATATCGGAGAACTGAAGCGCGCGAAAGGGCACTGCCTTTTGATCGCGGTAGATTCCGCCATGCCGATCCTCCTTCACGAAGGGATCGTACCGGATCTTTATGCCAGCATCGACGGCATGAAATTTCTGGCTCATTTTGAGGATCAGAAAACAGCACAGATCCCGATCCTAACCTCTCTTTCCGCAACGCCCGGTGCCGTAAGGGAGGGTCAGACCGCCTTCTTTGAGCGGGACGATAACCGCTATATCGGCGCTTTTCTCGATGAAGAAGGCATAGAAGCACCCTTGCTTTCCACGGGCGGAACCGTGGCCAATACGATTTATGCCTTCGCGGAATATCTGGGCGTTAAATCGATCATTTTATGCGGGCAGGATCTGGCCTATACCGACGATAAGGCCCACGCGGAGCATTCTCTCAGTGACAATAATGAGATCGTTGAGAAATCCCTGACCTATACAAAGGATATTTACGGAGAGACCGTCAAGACCAGTGTGGAATTTCTGCTGTATAAGGACTGGTTCGAGCGTGAGATCGCGGAGAACAAGGTGCCGACGATCGATGCGACAGAGGGAGGAGCGTTTATACAGGGAACGGAGATCCTTACCCTGAAGGAGGCGATCGACCGGGAATGCGCAGGCGTTGATGTTGATATTGACGACTGTATCAGACGCTGCGTGCCGCTTTTTCCGGGAGAGACCGGGCAGAAGCTTAGGGGGTATCTTGAGAGCCTGCCGGATAAGCTCAGCCTGATCGTGTCAGACGCCAAAAAGAGCCTTCGCAATTACGAGAAGATGTATGCGATGGCAAAGACCAATCAGCTTTCCAAAGGTGAGCTGACCCGATTGTTGAAAGATAACGATGTTATTAATACGAGACTCGATCACGACCCGGCCATGGCTTTCGTGGAATATCTGATCCAGGATTCGATCCGAAGCGTCAGCGAAAGCGCTTATCAGGCGGCGGGAGACGTCAGACAGGAGATCCTGAACGCCAGCGAGACGGGCTCTGCCCATGCGAAAGCGATCATCGAAAAGGCGGAGTGGATCCGGAAAGATCTGATCCGGAGAGACCCTGCAGGCGGATCGGCGCAGACAGGGAAATGATCCGGTCAGAAAACCTGACTGGATCGGCATGAACAGGTTCATGCCAAAGCGCACAATCTGCAAGCAGATCGGCGCAGGGAGAGAAATAACATGAGAGTGCCGGACTCTTTTCTGGAAAGTGAGATCAGAGAGGGTTTTTATATTCCCTCGTTTATGAAGCGCTCCTGGGCGGCGACATTAGAGGTCCTTCAGGAGATCATGGCGGTCTGCGAGCGTCATGACTTAACATGGTGGATGGACTGGGGGTCGTTACTTGCGACAGTGCGTCACGGCGGCTTTATTCCCTGGGACGACGATCTGGATATTTCCATGATGCGCAAGGATTATATGCTGTTTCAGAAATACGCCGAAACAGAGCTGCCGGAGGGTTATTTCCTGAACAATATCTATCATAACCCGGCTTTTGATGAATACCATACCCGGGTCGTCAATTCTTTCGATATCAACCGCGGACGGGATTTCTTAAGCAAGCATTACGGCTTTCCCTATCTGGCCGGTGTCGATATTTTCTGTATCGATTACGTGAATCCGGATCCGGAGTTAGATGACCAGCTCTGCCAGCTGATCTATACGATCGGTTCTGTGGCAACGGGATTAGAGCCCTCTGTGTATTTAAAGGATGCGCAGGGATCGCCGCTTGAGGGAGCATTAAAGGATATAGAGGCCATGTGCTTTTATACCTTTTCGGAAGATGAACCCTTAAGGCAGCAGATCAATAAGCTCTGCGAAACGTTAATGCAGAATACGAAGGAAGAGGAGGCGGTCTGTGCGGCCTGCATGGTGAACCATGCGACGAGAAAAGGGTTTACCGGCGTTTTTCCCAAGGAATTCTATTGGGAGTTCATCACGCTTCCCTACGAATTTCTGACGGTTCCGGTGCCGCTTCATTATGATCAGATGTTAAGGACGATCTTCGGGAATTATATGATGCCGTACCGGGGCGGCGGTCTGCATACCTACCCTTATTATGAGACGCAGGAGCAGGAGCTCCTTACTCTTTTCGGGCGGACAGAGCGGGAGGAATATCGCTTTCTTCCGGACTGAGCCGATTTTTGCAGCAGATCATTGCCTGCGCCGATCCGCTTGCGGATCGTGCGCTTAGGCATGAACCAGCTTATGCCCAGTTTGATGGAACGTATCTGTTCAGAACCCTCTGGCTTCTGAACAGATACGCGGCCCGTCATTGAAGGTTTTGCTTCGCAAAAGGACGGGCCGCATCGCAAAATTCACATTTTGATACGCCCTCAGCAACAAGTGCCTCGGGCTGTCCCGAATAGTTACGATGGAACTAATGAGAAAGGAAATGTGCTATAAGAAAGGCTAAATATGGAAGTACAGAATTCACTGGCTAATTTAATCGATACAGCGGCTGATGAAGCGCAGTATGATGAATTGGTCAAAAAGTTTCTTTCTTACAGAATAATCCTTGCATGGATTTTAAAGGAATGCGTTATTGAATTTAAGCAATACTCGATAGAACAGATAATGGAATGCATTGAGCCCGCAACAATATCTGTCGAAGCTGTAGATCAGGATGAACTTGATTATTTTGAGGAATTAGCCGATACACAAGTTGAAGGTATGACTAATGAAGATGGTTCAAAACGTGAAGGCAGAGCAATATATGACATTAAGTTTTCTGCCACTGTTCCGAATACTGAGGAACCGGTTCAACTTATAATCAATATTGAAGCGCAGAAGGATGATAATACAACATACCCGCTTATCAAAAGAGCGATATACTATGTCGGTCGCCTTATAAGTGCTCAGAAGAACAAAGTCTTTACAAATAAGCATTATGAAAAGATCTGCAAGGTATACTCTATCTGGATTCAGATGAATGTATCAGGCAAGAAGGCAAATACAATTACCAAGTATCGGATCAGTGAGGAAAATCTTGTCGGAAATGTAAAGGAAATCGAAAGCTATTATGATTTGCTTACAGTTATAATGATAGGCCTTGGCAGACCGGAAAAAGCGTTAGATAAGCCAATACTAAGACTATTGGATGTGTTGCTTTCGACAGATACGAAACCGGATAAGAAAAAAGAGATATTGCAAAATGATTATGACATTTCCATGACAGAAGAAATGATCGAGGAGGCGAATGCTATGTGTAATTTAGGTGAAGGAATAAGAGAAAAAGCAGTAATCGAAACAACAGCAGGCATTATTGTTAATATTATGCAGAATAAGAAGGTGTCATTTGAGGATGCATATTCTTCTATCTTTGTCCCGGAGGAGAATAGAGAGGATATTAAGGCATTTGTTGAAAAACAGATGGCAGACTACAATAAATAACATCAAGCTTATGATGAAGAATATGAAATGTACTCTGGAGGATGCTCTGAATACTCTTGAGATCAAGGGTAAGGAACGTGCAATCATAGCTAAAACAGCTACAGAAATAACAACTAAATAACTGGTACAGCGATTAAGCAGTAGATCGAAATGGTCTGCTGCTTTTTTGTACGTATTTTTGCCGCTAAAGAGAAGGGAGAGTATTTTGAGGAAAACAAAGATTCAGATAATAAGGGTGTATGAGGGGACGAGGACCGCCAAGGAAGTACTGGTTGATGCCATCGCTTATAAAGTCAGGAAAAAACTTGATTCCGATATGGAATTAATCAGAGGAAAGGAATATAATCAAGACAGCACTCAGGGTTTACCCATAAGTCTGTCCGGATTATGCGGGTAATAAACTATGAGAATGACAAATAAACAGATTACTTATCCCTGACAGCCATGATCGCGGCGATCACGTCAAAGTCCTCCGGCTCATCGATCTCAAAGATCCGATTCGCTTTCATTTCATAGACCCGGATCCGGCCGGAAAAACGGCAGCCGGTTTCTAAGAGACGATCTCTGCCCGTAATATAGAACGCACCGTTTTCCACGATGTAGCCGGGATAATCCTGGCGCCTGGGCCGGTGCAGGATATCATAGGTCGCTTTGGCATAATCGCCGTCATCCTTCCAAAGAAACTGATATTTGCGGTTTCCGGAAAAGACGCTGTCTGTTTCCGGCTTTTCATACAGCTCAAATCCGCCGTCGAGATCCTCTGCTGTGAGTAAAGGTGATGTGGCCTGGATCAGGCAGATATTCTGAAAATCCGTATGCTCTTTTGCAAATTCCAGCATGGCGGATTCTGTCGTTGCCATGTCGCTTGCGGTTTCGGCGGAGCGTGAAACGACTTCGACATCCGGAAATCCGAAAGAAAGAACGGTTTCCCGGATCCGGTCACTGTCCGTTGAAACGAAGGTCTTTTCAATCCTGACGCTCTCATGGGCGGCTTTCAACGTCCAGTAGATCAGAGGTTTTCCGCCTACCGGTGCGATGTTTTTGAAGGGTATGGATCTACTGCCGCCGCGGGCAGGGATAAATGCGATATTCTTCATTCTGGTCTCCGTGTGTTTTGCCGCGCTAATGGGGCACTCTCCTTTCGCGCAGCGTATCCCTCGTTTTGCGTTTGATCCGAGTTAGTGATATAATGGTGATATCAGGGTCAAAAGCCCGACGCCACGGCGAGCTTGCTCGCAAGTGGGGGAGAGGCTTTGTGACCCGCCCCAACATGAGCATGAAGTGGGGCAGGGGCCCCGCGGAATGTGAATGTTGGGCCGGATTGTGGGAGCGCGAAGCGCGGAACGATCCGGGATATCACCGTGAAGTAAAAAGAAGGACAAGCTTGCTCTATGAATACAGCCCTGATCCTTTCCGGCGGCGTCGGAAGCCGGATCCGTTCCGATACGCCAAAACAGTATATTTCCGTTGCCGGCCGGATGATCGTGACTAGATGTATCGAGGCCGTTTTGCAATGTAAGGATATTGACGCGCTGCAGATCGTTGCCGATGACGCCTGGCAGGAAGCGATCAAAAAAGAGGCAGCGGAAGCGGCCGGGGAAAAATTTCTGAGGGTTTTCCGGGGCTTTTCCGAGCCCGGCGCCAACAGACAGCTTTCGATCTACCATGGACTTTGTGATATCGCTTCCTATGAGGATCCGAAAAGCCCGGAAAAAGCAGTGGTGATCGTGCATGACGCCGCAAGACCCGGCGTCAGCGCGCAGACGCTTCACGCGGTCATTTCCGCCTGTCAGGATATGGACGGCGCGATGCCGGCTCTTCCGATGAAGGATACGGTCTATGAATCCGCGGACGGAAGACGGATCTCAAAGCTTTTAGACCGCGGTAAGATCTACGCGGGGCAGGCTCCGGAAGCTTTCCGGCTTTTTCCGTATTTAGAAGCCAATAAAGCGCTCCTGCCGGAGAAGATCCTTACGATCAACGGCGCCTCGGAACCGGCGATCCTTGCCGGTATGACCGTTGCGATGCTCCCCGGTGACGAAGCAAATTTTAAGATCACGACGCAAGAGGATCTGAAACGCTATATCGAGGCCGTTACCCGCATGGAGAAGGCATAGTCTGTCTGGCATTAAGGACCATCCTGAGTTCGTCTACGCAGCCTTCCCCGCCGCAGGTTTTCAGAACGACCTTTGCGGCCTGCCTGACTTCTTCGATAGCGTTATTCGGGCAGACGCCGAGACCTGCTATGGCAACCGCGCCGATATCGTACTGGCCGTCGCCGATATAGCAGATTTCCGAAAGCGGGAGTCCAAACGCATCCGCAAGCTCCTTAAGGCCGGAAGCCTTATCCTTGCAGCCGGTCCGGAAAGCGTCCCAGGGAAAGCGGTTTTTAAAATATTCCGTAATGGGCGTTGCTTCCCCGGTCAGGGCCGCGATCAGATAGCCTGAGCGGTGGAGCGTATTCACCGCGTCTATTTCGGTAAGACGCAGGACCTTGATCTCGTTGCCGTCCTTGTCAATATAGATTTTTCCGTCGGTTAATACACCGTCGATATCAAAAACGATCAGTTTTATCATAGATTCAGTATAACATATGAAATGAAGCTGTGCGCTCATTATTTTCCGAAATCGGGAACAAGCGCGTCGGCGCGGGAGGCAAATGGCGTGAAAGCCTGGGTACTGCGGGATATCGGGGAATTTCATATAGAGGAACGGGAAATGAAAAAGCCTGCGGCGGACGAGGTCCTGATCCGGGTAAAAAGCGCCGGGATCTGCGGCTCGGACATTCCCAGGGTCTACCGGGACGGAGCGCATCATATGCCGCTTGTGATCGGGCATGAGTTTGCCGGCGAGGTCGTTGAGACCGGTTCTTCCGTTTCGAAGCAGTGGCAGGGAAAGAGAACCGGTATCTTTCCGCTGATCCCCTGCTTTTCGTGCGGCCCCTGTAAAAGCGGGCAGTACGAAATGTGCCGGGGATACGATTACCTTGGCTCCCGAAGAGACGGCGGCTTTGCCGAATATGTAACGGTGCCCGCCTGGAACCTGCTAGAGCTTCCCGACAATGTCACCTTTTCGCAGGCCGCGATGTTTGAACCGATGGCGGTTGCCGCTCATGCGCTCCGGAGGCTGGATCCGGATAAGGAAGGAAGCGTTGCGGTCTTCGGACAGGGGACCATCGGGCTTCTCCTGCTGATGCTGCTGCTTGCGGAGGGTTTTAAGGATATCTGTGTTTTTGGAAATCATGATATTCAGAGAGCGGAAGCGGAAAAACTCGGCCTGCCGTCCGACCGGTTCTGCGACACGAGACAGGAGGATCCTGAAAAGTGGGTATCAAAAAGGACAGATAAACAAGGCTTTGATGCCTGCTTTGAAGCCGTGGGGACCAATGATAATCTAGACCGGGCAATTGCTCTTACGACGCCCGGAGGCCGGATCTGCATCCTTGGCAATCCGGCATCGGATATGTTGCTTAGGCGGGATCTTTACTGGAAGATCCTGCGAAACCAGCTTACCCTGACAGGGACCTGGAATTCCTCTTTTAAGGGGGGCCGCAGGGATGACTGGGTGTATATTTCAGCTCTCCTTCAGGCGGAGCGGATCAGGCCGGAAACGCTGATCACGCATCGATTGTGCCTTGAGGAGTTAGAGCGGGGCTTCCTCATCATGCGGGATAAAAGCGAGGACTATACAAAGATCATGATGGAGATCCCGGCGTAACAGCTCAGGACGGAAAAAGGGAGTTTGGGCGTAGGTAAAAAACAGGAGACAGATGAAACATGAAGCAGTTTGAGTTAATGGCCTCGATGATGTGTGCCGATTACCGGAATCTGGAGAAGGAGG
Source organism: Lachnospiraceae bacterium (assembly GCA_024698885.1). GTDB lineage: Bacteria > Bacillota > Clostridia > Lachnospirales > Lachnospiraceae > UBA2868. The sequence goes on from JAILQQ010000101.1 coordinate 8,191, forward strand.
TAAAAGAGCTTGATGAAGGCGGGATCGATTCCTTCCATATCGATATCATGGACGGAAGATATGTGCCGAATTATGCCATGTCTTTAAATGATCTGGTCTGTATCAGATCGTTAACGAAAAAACCCCTGGATGTTCATCTGATGGTGGAGCACCCGAATAATACGGTGGAGCTGTTTATCGAAAGACTGCAGAAGGGAGATACGATCTATATTCACCCGGAGGCGGAATATCATCCTTCCACGACGCTTCAGAAGATCATTAACGCGGGCCTGATCCCGGGGATCGCCATCAACCCCGGCACCAGTGTTGAGACGGTTTACGAAATGTTAAGGATCGTGAAAAAGGTTCTGGTCATGGCCGTGAACCCGGGCAATGCGGGTCAGATGTTCTTACCCTATGTCGGCAAGAAGATCGACAGGCTTCTTTCCTTCCACGGGGAAATGAAATATGATGTTTTCTGGGACGGCGCCTGCTCGAAGGACAAGATCATCGAATTCGCGCCAAAGGGCGTAAAGGGCTTTGTTCTCGGTACCTCTCTTTTGTTCGGACATAAAAAAAATCATACCTATGGGGAGATCATTGACAGCATCCGTCAGATGAACTTTGACAAATGAGGATCGTATTTTACCGTTACAATTCCATATGCGAGGAGGATTATATCCGGGCTTTTGAGGCGGCGGGCCTTGAGGTTATATGCATTACGGAGGAGATGACCGACAAGGAGATACTTCCCTCCAGACGGGTTGCCCTGATCCATCAGGCGCTGACCGACTGTGCGCCGCTTTTTGTATTCAGTGTCAATTTCTTTCCGGCGATCGCGGAGACCTGCGAGATCCACCATTGCTTTTATCTCTGCCATACGGTGGATTCCCCGGTCATGCCGCTGTTTTCCGAATCCATAAAATGTGACAAAAACAGGATATTTTTATTTGACAGTGCCCAGTATGAACGCCTCGCCTCCTACTCTCCGGGGCATGTTTTTCATCTGCCACTCGCATCCGCGGTAACGCGTTATGACGAGGTTTTAAAGACGTCTCCCGCCGATACCGACCGCTTCCGAAACGATATTTCCTTTGTGGGCTCCCTGTATATCGAAAAGAATCCCCTGCATGGGATCGAGGGGCAGCTTACCGACTATACGAAGGGCTTTATTGACGGGGTTCTTAAGCTGCAGCAGCAGGTTTACGGCATGAACCTCTTAGAGGAAAGTTTTCCGGAAAGCGTTATGAAAGAGCTTCGGAGCCTTTTGCCTTCGTATTTTTTCTTTGACCGGCCCGTTGAGCCGGTGGACCGTTATATTGCGGCGCATGAGCTGCTTGGCATGGCGCTGGCGGAAAAAGAGCGGATCGATACCTTAAACGCTCTGGCGGAGCATTTCCATGTTACGCTTTATACGAGAAGCGATACCGGGAAACTGCGAAATGTGGACTGTCGGGGCGGGATCTCAACCCATACGGAAATGCCCTGGGTTTTCCGCCTGAGCAGGATCAATCTGAACATGACGATACGGCCGATCGAAAAGGGACTGCCGCTTCGGATCTTTGATATTCTCGGCTGCGGCGGCTTTGTGATGACAAATTATCAGGAGGAGCTGCCGGCGCTTTTCTCGGTCGGGGAGGAGCTTGAGGCTTACGGCAGTATCGATGAGCTGATCGACAAATGCGATTATTATCTGAAGCATGAGGACAGCAGGGAGGCCATTGCGAGGCGGGGCTATGAGAAGGTCTGCGCCTGCTGCACCTACCCTCACCGGATCCGTGATATGTTAAAGACGGTTGTTAGTTAATATGGAACATAAAATACTGATCGTGATCGTTTCTTATAATGCCTGCCACCTGATGCAGGAAAACATCGAGAGCATCCGAAGGACGCTCCCTGCCGGATGCTGTCAGATCGCCGTCACCGATAATGCTTCTGAGGACGGCGTTACGGAATGGCTTTCTGAACAGTCTGATATTATCCTCGTGAAGAACAGTCATAACGCGGGCTTTGGTCCCGCCTGCAACCAGGCGGTGAAGGCGGCGGGAGAAGCATACGCGGATTTTGACATATTCCTCTTAAATAATGATACGCGCCTTGCGGATAACGCGGTCCTTCATTTACAGGAGGCGCTGTATCAGGACGAACTGACCGGTGCCGCCGGCAGCGTTTCAAATTATGCCGGCAACCGCCAACAGCTTGACGCAGCGTTTGACAGCGTGGAGGACTATCTGCGCTTTGGCAGGGAGTTAAACCTGACGGCAGAGAATTCTACAGAGGAGCGGGTACGTCTTTCGGGCTTTGCGATGCTTATAAAAAGAGCGCTCTGGGATGAGATCGGCGGTTTTGATGAAGATTTCGCGCCGGGCTATTTTGAGGATGATGCCCTTTCCATGGAGATCTTACGGAGGGGTTACCGTCTGAAGCTTGTGAAGAACAGCTTTATCTACCATGCCGGGAGTCAGAGCTTTTCAAAGATTGATTATCAGACGCTGCTTACGGCGCATCACACGCTTTTTATCAAAAAGTACGGCTTTGATATTCTGGATCATGCCTATCCGAATGAAGCCGTGATCGCGCAGATCCCGTTTAACAGAGGAGACAGTTTTTCCCTGCTGCAGGTCGGCTGCGGCCTGGGGGCGGAGTTAAAAGCGGTCAGGAGCGCCTTCCCCGAAAGTCAGGTCGCAGGGTACGAACCCCGGCCTGCGCTTTACGATATCGTAAAGCATACGGAGGAGGTCTACCCCGACATTGCTTCATTAACGAAGGCTTATCCCGAAAAGCATTTTCAGGTCCTTCTGATCGATCCGAATCTGATCGGACGGTTGCGTTCTGAAGAAAAGGCATCGATCGTCGGTACCTGTTATGATGATGCGGCGCTCCTTTCCAAAAACGCGGCTTATGAGAACTTTCCCTATGAGAAGATCAAACTGATCATCTGGGATATGGACGATACGCTCTGGCAGGGTACCTTAAGTGAGGGAGCGGTGACGCTGCCGGAAGCGAATGCGGCGTTGATAAAGAGTCTTGCCGATCACGGGATCGTTAACAGCATTTCCTCGAAAAACGATGCGGCGCCGGTAGAAAAGGAGCTTGAAAAAGCCGGTATCGCGGCGCTTTTTGTTTTCAATAATATCAACTGGGAGGACAAGGGAGACCAGATTGCGGAAAAAGTAAAGCGCATGGGTCTTCGGAACGAAAACGTCCTGTTTATCGATGACCACCCGCGAAATCTTGAGGAGGCTGCCTTTGCGGCAAAGGGCCTCATGACGGCGGCGCCGGATATCCTGCCGTATCTGGCAGAGTACTACGGAAAGCTTTTACCAGGGGATCTCTCCCATGAAAGGCTGAAGCAGTATCAGCTCTTAGAGAAAAAGACAGAAGCGCAGTCTGTCAGCTCGTCGAAGGAGCAGTTTCTTTATGACAGCGATATCCGGATCTCCATCCACAAAAACTGCCTGGAGGAATTAGACCGGATCCATGAAATGGTGCAGCGCACCAATCAGCTCAATTTTACCAAGAACAGAGACCATAAGGCGCTTTTGACAAAGCTCCTGACAAACGACTGGAATGACTGCGGATACGTGAAGGTGCGGGACCGCTTCGGTGATTACGGGATCGTGGGCTTTTTCTGCTACAATGAAAGAGAAAAGTCCATGGAGCATTTTCTGTTTTCCTGTCGGGTCCTTGGGATGGGGATCGAACAGTTCGTTTACAACAGGCTGGGATGCCCGGATTTTCCGGTGAAGGAGCCGGTGGCAGCAACGCTCGCGAAGGAGAAGGAGACTCCCTGGATCAAAGAGGATACGGGCGAAGAGATCAGAGAGGATAAGGCAAAGAGCAACCGCGTGCGGATCCTTTTAAAGGGACCCTGCGATATGAGCGCCATCGAACCCTACCTTACCGGGGGCAGTATCACGACGGAATTTAATTATATCAATGACAAGGGTTTTGCCACCACCGGTCAGAATCATACGATGCATATCTATGAGAGTGCAACGCTCTCTGCGAAGGAGCTTTCCCGTATCACGGAGGAGGTGCCCTTCATCATAGACGGGGACTTTAAGACAAAGCTTTTTACGGATAGCTATCACATTATCTGCTTAAGCCTCCTGCAGGATCTGAGTGCGGGACTCTATCGGAATAAGGAAACGGGAGCCTATATTAGCTTCAGCAGCCGGAACTTCGATCTGACCGCTCCCTTGTATCAGGCGCGTTTTATCCGGGGAGAGATCCAGGGGCATGAATTTCCCTTTACCCAGGAGATCCTTGATGCTTTTTCCGAAAAATGGGAATTTGTCGGAGCAACGCCTCTTGATCTGCTGCTTCGGAATCTTGATTTCATCTATGAAAACGTGCCAGGTAATCCTCTTATGATCCTGCTACTTGGCAGTGAGACGGACTATCAGAACAATACCGAGGAATTCGCGGGTCTCTGCGAGGTATACCGGGAGGTCAATCCGGTCATCAAGGCCTTTGCCGAGGATCACGACCGGATCCGGGTCATCGATCCGACGGATTTTATTCACTCTCAGGAAGATTTCGAGGACTGCATCAATCACTTCAGCCGGAACGTCTATTACGAGATAGCCGGAAGAGTCTGCGAATATATTAACGAGACGGTAGAGAAGATCGCGGCAAAAAGGAGTCCCGGCAGTACGGGCTCAGCCGGAAAAACCGGGGAATCCGAAAACGGGCCGGAGAGCGCCGGGACGCCTTCCGGCAAGACAGAAAACAGGAAGCGCATGGAGATCCCGGAAGACTATAACAGTGTGATGTTTGACGGCTTCCGCATGCCGCCTGGCTTCTTTGTGCCGGAAAAGCGCTCGGATTTCCTTGTGGATGAAAGAAGAAAAAAGATCTGGGCGGTGGAGATTGATCTGGTGTGCCGCTTTGACCGCTTCTGCAGGCAGCACGGCCTGACCTATTATGCCGATAACGGGACGCTTCTCGGGGCCGTCCGGCACGGCGGCTTTATCCCCTGGGATGATGACATGGATTTTGTCATGATGCGGCCGGAGTTCGAACGGCTGAAGCAGCTTGCGTCCTTGCCGGGTGCTTTTGAGGAGCCCTACTGCTTCCAGCTCTCCGAAGAGATAGACGGCTTAAGCTATACCTCTTCTTTTGCCAGACTCCGAAACAGAAGAACCTCCGCGATAGAGTTTTATGATGCCCCGAAACAGAGAAACCAGGGGATCTTTATCGATATCTTTGTTTTTGATGATGCCGGCGGAGAGGGGAACCGGTCGGAGATCAACTGGAATACGAAGTTGGAGCTGTGGTACGCGGTAACGAATCCGGAGCAGCTGCTTGCGCTTGCCGCGAAAGGACAGACGAACCTCGATCACGATACGGTAAAGAGCCTCGCCGGGATACGGCCCGTGGACCGGGTAGCGACCTATGAGGATTTCTGCTTAAGGACCTTCGGCCGGACCGAGAAGATCAAGGTGATCCAGGATCATACGCCCCCGATGCCCAGAGCCTATTTTGACGGTCTCGTTTATCTGCCCTTTGAGCATATCATGCTGCCGGCGCCCCTGCGCTACGACGCGGTCCTGAGAGCCCGGTACGGAAATTATATGCAGCCGGTACACGCTCCGGCACAGCATATCATTGCGGATATGGATCCGGACAGACCTTACGAATATTATCTGGAGCAGACAATATAGAAAACAGCGACTCTTTATATTCGTTCACAATAATTCGTAGTTTGCGATCATTACGGGCTTTTTAGCTTCCATAAAGGCGGGAACAAAAAGGGAAGCGCTGCCGTAGTAGGCATCGGATTCCGCGGCCATGTGTGCCGCTTCGTCACGCCCTGCCTGCACAAGCGTTACGATGGCGCTTTCCGCAGCCACGGCCGCTTCCCGGAACAGTTTCTCCGAAAGCTTCACGTCAATATCCTGCCAGAGCTGCCGATCCCCCGGGAAAAAGCAGAGCGTTACGTCTATTGCCTCCCGATTCTCCGAAAAGACCCGAAACCGCTCCCTGACGGCACCGATCAGCCTCTCTCCCTGTTCTGATAGCTCATGTATGCTGATACAGTAGAACAGACGCTTTTTTCCCGATCCGTGTATACGGTCTGTTTCCGTTTTAACCGGTTTTACCCGGAGGGTTTTCTGCCAATGTTCCCTTGTTTCCTCCCCGGCAAAGAGCGTGAGCTTTTTCAGGTACTGCTCCCTGATGTTTTCGGACTGTAAGATCACTTCATCCGCATAGATCACGCCGGGAGCCGTGACATAATGGCGCAGATTGTATTGATCGGAGGAATCCTCCTCTTTAAATTCCGCCGTATCATGGATCGGAATATAGACGAGCCTTTCCGTAAAGGATTTAAGCTCCTTTGCGTAGAAGGCGGGCGGGACGGTCAGACACGGGTTTTCGCCGTCATAGGGATTCTGTATATAGATCACATCCGGACAGTGCAACGACGGATCATAGCGCTGCCAGTCCGTTAACGGGAGCTCCTTTTCATAGCCCTTCTGGCAGACAGCGTCCGCTGACTGTACCGAAGCCCCCGTTACCTGCCCGTATATATCCTTTGGCAAAAGCGGCAGAGGAACGATAAAGATATCCAGATCTTCCTTTGCTTTTTGCGCATAGATATCGGAAAAGGCCTTCCATTCCGTAGCGCCGACGGGAAGAAAGAGAACCTCCGGCCGCCTGATCACATTTTCCCGGATCGTTTCTTCGGCCTGCTCACTGCTTTGTGAAAGCGCAGAAAGCGCATCCGCAAACGCATCTGTTCCGATCTTCTGCGCGCAGTGGTAGAGCGCCTCGCAGAAATTCTCCAGAGCCTTCACGGCCTTTTTCGTGCTGTCCCGTTCTTCACCCTTTACCTGCTCGATCAGGGTACCGAGATCGATCGCTGTCTGCTGGCAGTCCGCGAGGATCTGCGCTGCCTCTTCCTCTGATATTTCATGCATGCCTGCGAAAAGCTTCTGCTGATTTTCCTCTAGAAGCGCAAGACATTCCGCGGCGATTGTTTTTAACGCGTTTTCTTTTCTTTTTTCCCGGGGTCTGAGCATGGCAGGATCAAAGGAAAAGGCCGGAAGGGATACGCCGGCAGCTTCCTCGAAGGAGGCCTTCTGGCCTTCAAAGAAGGGATAGCCGTGACCGCCCCAGACCTTGTGGATCGTCAGATACTGGCCGTAGTGGGACGAAAGAAGCCTGTTATAGCAGGCAGGAACCGGCATTGTCGTATTTTCAAAGGGAAGACGGATCGCTTTTTCATAATAGCGCTTTGGATGCCCCTTATCTCCTTTCAGGACCCAGGGAAAGATCTGGCCGACCCGGTCCGATTCCTCTGAGCGGACTCTGGCCATCTGCTTTTCCGCAAGCGCATAGAGAGCGACAGCAAGCGCTCGTTTGTCCTCTTCTTTATCCGTAAACGGGGGCAGGGAAACACTGTAGCGGGCTTTGAATTCCTTTAACTGACCAAGGAGCGCGTCTTTTTGAATCCCCCCACTTCGGATCCCGTCCGCGACGGCGATCAGGCGCAGGATCTCCTGCGAGCGCTCCCGTTCCTTTTCTTCCTCGGGATACAGATAGTCAAGCAGGAAGATATCGACGTTGGCCAGCCAGGGAAAGTTATGGAATTGCTTTAAATGCTCTTCGTCAAAGCAGATGTGGGAATGATTGACGACTCTGGCGAGAAACAGCCAGTGGTCTTTTTGCTGCTTATAGTCATGGATCACGTACTCCTTCGGAAGCTCTTCCCCGGCTACTGCCCGGAAACGGTCATAATCTGCCCGCAGCATGCAGATATCCAGATCGTCATCCCAGGGAATAAAACCGCCGTGCCGGACGGTGCCGAGAAGCGTCCCCCAGTCCGCGAAATAGGTGATCTGATATTTCCGGCATATCCGGTCGATCTCCGAAAGAACAGTCAGTTCCGCTGCCCAGGCCTGCTTGATGGCAGTGGGAATATAAAAACCGTTTCGTACCTCGTCCCGGAGAAATGATGCATCTGTCACCATTCTTCCTTATATCCCTCCGATTCCTCCTGAACGATCTCCAGTATCTGGCGGGCAGAGAGCTTTTCGCGGTATTCCTTTTTGGAGAAGATGGCCATGCTTTCCGGCGTACGGGTGGCCCGCTTTTCAAAGGAAACAGCCTCGAAGTCCTTCCCGAGCCATAAAAAGTCTTCTTCCGTGATCGTATCAGGATCAAAGAAATTTCCGCAATAGCGGAAGGAATGCCAGTCCCGCATCTTATAGCTGCCAAGGTGTCTGAAGCAGATATAGGTGCCGTAGGTTTCAAACTCCGAAAAACTCGGATAGATCAGCTGATCGGGATCGATCTGGCGCAGGATCTTTTCATAATAGCGTTCCCCGGGGAGAGCGGGATTATTCTCGATGGCTGCCATGAGCTCCCGCATAAAGTCGACTTTAAATAACATATGTTCCGAAATAAAGGATTTGGGGATGCATTTTCCCATACCGGGAAAAAGCCTTGCTAACGTAACAAAATATTTTTCCTGATATTCCTGCTTCAGATCGAAATAGGGCATGCCGTCGTCCGCAAACATGGAAAAATTGTGACAGGGGATCGTATCGCCGTCCCAGGTCATATAGTACTCGTCTTCACATCTGAGCGCATAGGTCATTTTCAGAAACTGCTGATAATACCAGCCGGTCATGCCGCGGGGGATCTCGTCAGCGCCGGTGCGCTCCTTCAATACGGCTTCCACGTCCGCAAAGGGCAGCAGGTCATTCTCGTTCAGGAATCCGGTCTTTTCGGCCGGCAGATCCCTGCTTACCCGTTCCCCTACTTCCTCGCTTCCAATAAAGATGATCCGCTCGGCCGGTAAATATTTCACGAGCCGGTTATAATTTCTGCTGACTCTGTCGTAGTCGGCGGGTGTGATGACGATCAGTGCGTCGAACTTCTGCTCCATGCGGCCTCCTCCTGCGCCGATCCGCCTGCGGATCGTGCGCTTAGGCATGAACCTGTTCATGCCGATCCGGGCGGTTTTCCGACCGGATCATTTCCTCCTGCGCCGATCCGCCTGCGGATCGTGCGCATACTTATCATACTATATCTTTTGCATTTTGAAAATATACAGGATCTGCTGCGGCGCGGGAAACGACCAAAACACAGGCATTTTGTTCGTATCCTATAAAAAAGAGAAAAAAAACCGGGAAGGGATCAGGTTCCGGAGGACGCTCCACAGGACAAGCAGAATCGCGTAGATATCGAGCAGGATCTTATTCCACTTTGCCATCCGTCTTCCCTTGCAGGAACAGACGGTCAGGTATACGGCTTCAAAGCCTAAAAAGGGAAGGGTCAGAAAGATAAAGGGATTTGCCGAATAGGCACTGCGCGGATCTCCGTTAAACAGGGCTACCAGCATGGTTGTCGTGCCGCAGCCGCCGCATTTAAAGCCGGTGACCCTGTGAAAAAGGCAGGGGATGCCGAAACCGAGCCGGCGGACCACCAGAATATAAAAAACTGTTGCCGATGCAATGAAGATCACCGGCAACAGTTTAGTGTTTTTTTTATCAGGCCCCATACTTATTAACGGCATCCTGCATCAGCGCAAGATCCACAATGCTGAGACCGAAGATCGCGAGGATCAGAAAGACAACAGCATCGCTGCCCGCCGCAGAGCCGTTTTTCACCTTGATATTCGACACCAGTTCGCCTTCCTTATAAAGCCAGTACCACATATAGATGCCGCAGGTAATAATACTGAAAAGGATCACCAGTCCGCCGCTTGTCTGCGGTTCCTCGCCGGCTACCGCGCTGACGTCTTCATTCAGGACATACATCCAGTATAAAGCGTAAATACCGCAGGTGATGAGACTCAGAATAATACAGACAGCGATATTCCTCGGTGCAACGGAAGCGCCTGACGCATAACCGGATGCATATCCTGCATCTTCCTTCTGATAGTCATTATCCTTATAATCGTAATCATCATAGGAATCATTTGCCGCCGTATTTGCTTCCTCTGCCGGGATCGAAGCGCCGCATGATTCACAGAACCGGGCTCCCTCCTTTAGTTTCGCACCACAGTTTGGACAAAAATCAGCCATATTCTCCTCCCTTTCTGCGCCAATGATATTGACGCCTTGATCAATTCTTTATCAGTATACACAATTCTATGAAAATTGCAATGGTCTGCTAAAACAGGATCCTTTGGAACGGGCCGAATTCGGAAATTCCGAAGATCTCCCCGAGGATATCCGGCGTAAAGACCTCCGAAGGCGCACAAACCGGCAGAATATGGCCCTCCCGGATACAGACGCAGCTGTCGGCGATCTCCTTGGCCAGCTCTAACTCATGCAGGGACAGGATGACCGTGATCCCTTTGTCCGAAAGTGCGCGGATGATACGCAAAAGAGCAAGCTTGTAATTGATATCGAGAAAAGAAGTGGGTTCGTCCATGATCAGGATCTCCGGCTCCTGACAGATCGCCCGCGCAAGCATCACTAACTGCCGCTGCCCGTCGCTCAGCTCGGAAAAAAGCTGATCGGCAAGCTCCGTGAGTTTTAAGAGCGAAAGCGCCTTTTCCACCGCCTCCTTGTCGGTTTTTGAGAGCATACCGGTCAGTCCGGTATAAGGGTAGCGCCCAAGCTCTACGATCTCTTTAACTTTCATAAAGCCGGAGCGGAATTTATCGGTCATTAAGATGGCGATCCGCTTTGAAAGCTCCTTTGCCGGGATCTCCGTAATGGTTCGATCCCCGTCAGGTCCGCTCAGGCGTACCGTCCCGTTTAACGGCTTCAGCTCTCCGCACAGTGTTTTTAACAGAGTGGATTTGCCGCTGCCGTTTGCGCCGATCAGCGTCACGATGCTCCCGGCCGTAAAGCTTAGATCGGCGTCATATATGATCACATGTTTTCCGTAGCCTGCGCTCAACGAGACGGTTTCCAGGCATTTCCCTGCAGCATTTGTATTCATCAATAATTCCTAATCATTTTCTTATCTGCGCCGATCCGCTTGCGGATCGTGCGCTTAGGCATGAACCTGTTCATGCCGATCCGGTCAGATTTCCTGACCGGATCATTTCCTCCTGCGCCGATCCGCTTGCGGATCGTGCGCTTAGGCATGAACCTGTTCATGCC